>JAFQSU010000061.1 GCA_017409405.1 Oscillospiraceae bacterium
CAAAATAAGCGGAAAATCCCTTGAAGTTCGACACTTCAAGGGATTTTAAATATGCGTGCATTTGCTTTTGACCAATGTTTGTTTTACGAAAAAACTCTCTTTAAATTTTTTCTCCGCTTATGCTCTCGCGCCTTTTTCGACAGTCTGAAGCGTTTGGGTTTTTGCCCAAACGCTTTTTATCATGTCTTGAATATTATCTCAGCTTATAAAACGCACGGCTTCCGATTTCTCTGAGGTCGCATACGTTAAGACTAAGCTTTTCCGGCTCTGTCTCGTGTACATACGCTTCGATGTCGGAGAAAATCTGCATGTAAATTGACTGATTGCGGAGATGCGAGGGAATGAGGTATTCTTCCTTAAAGCTTTCCATCTCAAGCATAAGTGAAAGTCTTTCACTCTTTCGTGTCTTTGCAATATCGGCAATCGCCTGAGAGACCGTCTTATCTCGCTCGCTCTTTTCCAATATGTCGTGAATCTCAAGCAGAGCAAGAAAATCCCTTGCAATCGCACGGTAGTTTTTCATTTCACAGCCGAACCTTTTTGCAAGATGGGTGTTGCATCGTGTGTCCTCTGCAAGGCTTTCAAATATCGGAATGGCCTCGTCAGCAAAAGCCACAATCTCATTGAAATGGTGCAAATAAAGCTTTCTGTCGCTAAGTAACGTTTCCATCGCTTCACCCGGATAGTTTCTCGGCATATCACGGTCTTTTGCAACGTATGTAAAGAAGTAATACGCGAAGCTTCTCTGGAGCATATAACCGTTACCGTTGATGTCAGTATCGCTTTGCGGCTCGGTGGGCTGCTCCTCCGTGATTCTGTCCATAAGTGCAATTGCACGGCGTGCCTCCTCATATCTTGCGCCGAACTCTCGGAACGTGTATCTGTCGTTGAATTCCTCCATACTGCCTGTGCCTTTGAAGTTCCAGCTGTAATCCGCCATGCTCATGTGATTCTTGTCATTCGTTCTGTCCCAGCCGGAGTAGGAAACAAGCCCCTCTGCATTTTCGTTGTGCGCCATTTCTGCGAGATAGTATACGTTACCTACCGTATCACGTGAGTTGTTCCAGTGGAAGTATGAGTTGTGCGGCTTGACAATAGAACGCATACCGTATTCGGGATAAATCGTTTTAAATCTCAACTCTTCCTTTTTATTGCGGTATGTCCACCAGTCTATGACCGTTACGTCAAGAAGGTCGTTTTCACGAAGTGCATTAACATAATCCTCGCGGTTTTTAATATATCTCTCAACTGCATCGCAGTAGACATATACATTTTCCATACCGCGTGACTTAAGGTGTGAAATGAGCTTGACCGTATGCTGTATAAACTGCTGCTCGCTTGAGAGCTTTGAACATTTTTCGCACTCACACCAGGGCGAGAAGGTTTTGAACATATCATCCTTATCAAGTGCCTTTTCATCACGAACCTCGTCCATGCCGAGATGGAACGATTTGATTCCGTTAGGTAAAAGATAAGTGTCAATTATATGGTCATATATGTTAAAGAGCATTTCGTATGTCTTCGGGTTTGAAATGCAAAGACTGTTCTTTCCCGGCTCACCGTTGACAATGGGCGCAACCTCCGGGTACTTTCTCGGAATAAGTGAATTGTGCCCGTAGCTGTTCCAGAGCGGAACAACCTCAACGCCCCATTTCTTTCCGTATTTTACAACTTCGCCGAAAAAGTCCTCGCTCGCCATAGGAACATCGACTATCTCACGAATCCATCTGTTTTTCTTGGGAGAGTAATAATGCTTGATTACATTTGTTTTGAGCAGGGGATAGGCAGGTATCGGAACATATACATACTCGCTTATAACTCCGTCATACTGAACACTCCAGCAACCGTATATTCCGATTACAAGCTGATTCATTTTCTTGCTCACAATATCGTCAATAACCTCTGTCCAATCACGCAAAGTCATAAGGTTTGAGCCGAATCTGCACTCTGCAAAGTGACCGCGCGTTTTAAGGTCAGGCCAGTCAAGAACGCTTATTTCGGGGACATAAACCGTGTTGTTCTCTACCTCAATGCACTGAAGTAAGGTGGTGACGGCAAAGTTAAGCCCTGCCTCACCAAATCCCGTAAGGACTATCTTGTCTTGCTTTATCTCAATACGGTAGCTCTGGTCACGGTTTTTTAAAACCTCTGCTGGAGCCTCGTCGGAAAGCTCAATTATGATATCAAGTGCTCCGTCAGACTCTCTTGCCGGAGCATCACATATACCCGACAGCTCGTCGTAGAGACGTGTGACGGCGAGTGTCGCAAGCTCGCCTGTAATCCCTTTCTCGATGATTTTAAAATCAGCTTCTCCGAGACGGGCAAGAACCGCACGTCCGTCTCCCGAGACAGCCTTTTGCGGCACCGGCTTGATTTTTGAAATTACGTTCATACTGTATTGCTCCTTTATATGTAAGTTCGTTTTTTGTCTGTTGTAGGTACGCCACCCATGTCATTCTGAGCGCCTTGCAGGGGACGGATGCCCACATCAAAGCCTCCCCTCAAGGGGAAGCCTTTCACGCAGGGCTACCCGTCTTGTCATTCTGAGCGGAGGACGAAGTCCGTTGTCGAAGAATCTCCGACACCCAACCTCACTCCAGCGGCGTATACGTAAACTGCCTCTTCTTGCCGACCTTGCGGTACTCGTTGGGCGTAACCCCGTACGCACGGTGAAACGCGGTACAGTAAGCGGAGGTGTTCTTAAATCCGACCTCCTCGGCAACCCTTGAAATCGACATGTTTGAATGAATCAGCACATCGAGAGAAACCGTAAGCCTTATCGAATACAGATAATCAATGGGGGAAATGTTGTATCTCGCCTTAAACTTCTTTGCGAAGTGATACTTGTCCATATGAACGATATTCGCCATGTCGGAGAGCGTTATGTCTTCTTTTATGTTGTTGTATAAATACTTAATCAGTGAGAAGAACTCGTCATCCTCGTCATGCTTTGTGCTTTCTTTAATATGATACTTCTTTGTCGCACTTGCTATCATCGACAGAAACTTGACAAAAAGGTCTGCCCGTTTTTCTGTTTCGTCCGGCTGTAGTACTATTATATCGGAAATCAACTGTTGCATGACCTCACTGCACGGTATGTCAAGAGGAATATTGCCGACCTTTTTTGCAAGCTCTGCATCGGGTATGCGGAACTTGAAGCTCACACTCCAGTTTTCGGTGTTGAATTTACACGGAGTAGTGTAAATTGTGTGCGGCGGAATGAGATAGGCATGCCCCTGCCTGAAAACGTATTTCGTATCACTGATACGGACGGGAATATCGTCGCACTTGAAAAAGTACATTATAATATAGTAACCTGCACAGTGTAAACCAAGCTCGTGCGGAGCAATGTCAACGATTTTCGGATTGCGTAAAACTACCGAATCATAAGCCCCGTCTGCCGAGTGATAGCCCATTTGAACGGCTAAAACATTAACAAGCGGATTAAGCAAGCGTATCTCACCTCCTTATTATATAATTGTCATTCTGAGCGGAGGACGAAGTCCGCAGTCGAAGAATCTCATTGTCCCATACCCGTAGGGGATCCTTCGACAGGCTCAGGATGACAGCGTTGGTTATGTCATTCTGAGCAGGGGGCGGATGCCCACATCAAAGCCTTCCCCTTGAGGGGAAGGTGCCGAGGGATGAGGCGGATGAGGTGGAAAAATAACGATTGCTTCGCAATCTACACCTCACCACCGCCTGCGGCGGAGCCTCCCCTCAAGGGGAAGCCTTTCACGCAGGGCTACCCGTCTTGTCATTCTGAGCGGAGCCGTAGGCGCAGTCGAAGAATCTCATACTTCATACATCAATTATGTCATCTTCCGTCACCTATGTCAAATGAAAACACAATTTGAACAAATCGAAAACACAAAAAACAGTTGCAAAACATGTTATAAACATGTTAAAATTATGTTACCAAATATGTTAGAGCGTTAACAAAAATATTTTTTAGGAGGAAACAATAATGAAAAAAGCACTTTCCCTTATCCTTGCGATTATCATGGTCGTGGCTATGATACCTGCAGGGGCAATGGCGGCTGACGCAACCGCAGAGTCGTATACCTATAATTTTAAGAAAGGACTGCATGGCACCACAACTCATTTGCAGCAATGCCTTGAATGGGAAAGCACTGACGCCGATGAAGGTGAGTGGATATGGGAAAGATATCTGCTTAGTGGCGGATACGCAAATGGAACTAATCTTGGAACTACTTTAAAGGACGGCACTTACTGGTATAACTATAGGCCGAAGGTTACGAATCCGGGTGCAAAACCTGTATACTCTCCGGGAATCAATCTTGCCAGTGACGAGTTTTTAATATATCTCACACTCAAAATAGAGGTTAAACAGTCTGGTACATATATTCCTTCGCTTTCACTTATAACAGAAAACTCTTCTCCGATGTGGGATGTTTACCTTACGAAAGCGGATACCTCTGTGAGTGAGCTTAATAACTCCCAATATATTAATTGGATTAACGCTCTTGATTCATCTGACAGACTCGGAATGATTGACGGCTACGGAACTGGCGATTACGTAACAGAGACCTTCTTGAACCGCAAACTCGAAAAGGGTTCATATTATCTCGTTTTCATTGCAAACGGAAAGAATCCTTCTTGCACTTTTGATTTGGAATCAACAATCTATCGTATAGAGATTATCTTGAAAAACTTCATATTGAAGAATGTTAACGCAAAACCGGAAAGCTATACTTATAATATGACTTCCTCTGCACTTAAAGATCCTAGTACTGCTTCAACATATTGCGATGAAAAGACTGCTGATTTAGGGCTGGCGATAACAAATTTTGCCAACCTGACATACGATGTTGTCTCGGATACCGAAAATAAATTTGCGTATGGAGCGTCCATATATGCAAGAAACGGTGAAATAACTGAGCAGGGAATAAGTTTTTATTTATACCCGGATAGATATCTTTACATTGGATCCTACTTCAAGGATTCGGATGGAGACGGCATTAAGGATGCTCCGGATGTGGATGGGAGCACCAGTTCCTACTTGTCGAGCTCAAATGTGGCATTAAAAGTACAGGTTCCGACACAAGGAAAATACAAGCTTTATCTTTATAACAAAGTTGCCGATGAATATGGCTGTCTTGCCAACGTGTACTTTGCAGATTCACGCACTAATGATATTATGGATGACAGAACAAGCGAGTATTTCCTGGAAAACCGCTTTGACAGTGCGGTTGCTCATCCCGAGGGTGTTTATATTGGTGATGTAGAAGTTACAAAAGATAATGGTGAATACTACCTCATATTTACTGCGGATTCACGTAAACAGACAAATACAAATAAAATCACTGTTGCTACAGGCAGAGATTGGCAGACGGTAAACCTCTCCGGAATTCGCCTCGAACCAATCACTGAAGAACCCTCTCCGGAGATTGTCGAAGCACAGAACAAGTTCAACGAAATAGAAACTGCAAAGAAAGCAGAAATCGCAACGGCAAAGAACGAGGGTCTTTCCGAAACAGCTTTTGTAAATGTCTTAAATACCTCAATCGACGGAAGCTTTTCAGAGCTTGAGGGTAAGATTGTTGCAACACGAGGTGAGGATGTAACCGTTAAGGCTGACTCTTGGAGTGGCTATGACTTCCTCTACTGGAGACAGGGCTTGGGTGCAGATGCAAAGGTTATTGCAAGCAGCACTGAGTGCACTGTCAAGGCAGCACCGGGCACATGGCTCACGGCTGTATACAAACCGGCTTCTTCGACAGATGTTTCCGTTCTGTTCTACAATGCAGACGGTGAGATTATAGACAGTGACCTTGTTGCAAAGGACGAGACAATAACTTTCCCGTCGGCACCCACTGCACCTAAGGGTTGCGGCGAGTTCCTCGGCTGGGCACTCAACACACCGGATAACATTGTAACAGAAGCAACGGCAGGCGGAAAGTCAATGGTATTTGTTGCACAGTTTGCAGCTTCAACAGAGAAGAACATCGCGGTTACCGTTAACGGCGGAGCAACAGGCGGCGGAAGCTATGCTTACGGCGAGACAGTTACAGTCACGGCAACAGAGCGTGAGGGTGGTAGCGGCTCTAACGTATTTGTCTACTGGAAGAAGGGTGACGAGATAGTCAGCTTCGACAAGACATATTCCTTCCTCGCATGGGAGACCTGCACACTCACACCCGTATATGCCGCATACAAGCCGGTAACAGACGCTCTCCGCAAGATTATCGTCAGCGGCGACGGTACTGACCTCATGGCAGAGTTCATTGGTATCGGAAACGTTAAGGAAAAGGGCATTCTCTTTGATAAGAACAAGAGTGAAGACGTAACCTTTGCAAACGCAACACACAAGATTGCAATGACAAGTGACGGAAACTTCCTTTCTGCAATCAATGACATTGCAAACGGCGCAACCTATACAGGTTATGCTATCCTTTCCGATAACACGGTAGTATACGATAAGTAAATTTACAGCAAGTAAATAAAACACAAAAAGTTCACCGAGAAAATCTCGGTGAACTTTTTGTGTCGGAGATTCTTCGACTGCGTGCTACGCACTCCGCTCAGAATGACAGTGCCCCCTCGTGTTATTCTGAGCGTCGTCGAAGAATCTCACTTTTACGAGAGACGGTCATGAAACTTTTGCTCCGAAACACTCTGTCTGTATTCACTCGGCGATAAACCGTATGCGCGCCGAAATGCCGTGCAGTATGCCGCAACGTTTTTAAAACCCACCTTTTCGGCAATAGCGGCAATGGATATGCTCGAATACATCAGCTCGTCAAGGGAGCGGAAAAGGCGTACTGAGTAGAGATAGTTTACAGGTGTTATATTAAAAAACTGCTTGAATTTTTTTGCGAAATATGTAGGCTCCATATACACAACCCTTGCAAGGTCGGAAAGTGAAAGATCTTCCGTGTAATGTGCGTACATATACTCGATGAGCGGAAAGAAAATCTGACCGCCGGAAGGGACATTGTCGTCGGGCACAATGGGCACTGCCACTGGGTTCTTGTTAATCCGTGAAATGAGCTCTGCTACCAGACTGTTCAGAGAACCCTTTTTAGACGTTCCGCCCTTTGCGTATTCTGAAATTTCAGAGATAAGCTCAAGCATATCGTCATCGGCAGGTAAACAGACAGGGTGCTTTGAAAGCTCTTTTTCGAGCTCTTTGTCCGTGACATAGAATCTTATTGAAACAGAGGAAATTGCACCGGTGTAGAGGTTTGTCGGAGTGTGAAGTGTGTTCTTCGGCTGCATGTAGATATGATTTTTTTTGAAATTCACTTTGCAATTGTTGATTTTCGTCGTGAACTCATCACAGTCAATGACATAGTTGATTGAAAAATACGGATGAGAATGAACGGTAAATTCAGCAGGAGAAACGTAGTCAATATTACGCTTTCCCTTCAGAACAGCATTATCAAAGCTGTGCGCAGGGGAGTGACCAATCATTACGGAAACAGCATCAATCGGATAAAGAAACACACAAAACACCTCTCTTATAATTCCTGATAGTTATACACGCCGTGTAGTGAGATTCTTCGACTGCGCGAAGACTACGCTCAGAATGACATAACCAACGCTGTCATCCTGAGTGAAGCGGACACATAGTGTCTGCGTAATCGAAGGATCTCCTTTGAATTTCTGATATTATTATTACATTTTCAACATGTTTCTGTCAAGTGAAAAACACAATTTAAACAAACTGAGGAAGCGTTTTACAGTTGAAAAAAATAACATAAATATGTTACAATTATATTACTAAAATAGTGCTTGTTTTTTTGCTCTGTATTTATGCACTGTCATCCTGAGCCTGTCGAAGGATCCCATACGGGTGAGGTAGGGTGTACAGAGATTCTTCTCACAACAAGGAGGAAGATAAAATGGAAAGAACAACAGTCAATTTAACCTTAAATATCGACAAAGAGCTTTTAGACGCGGCTTTGGTGCTTCGTGATATTCTCGGCTTTGAAGCAGGCGACGGAATTACGGTAACCGCCGAAATGTCCGACAAAACAGGTGTTGTGTTGAAGGACGGCAAGGCTCATATATACTACGCACAAAAATATCTCTTCTTCCGAGAACTCGGACTTTTCGTCGAGTATGCAAGAAAAACGGACGAATTTGAGCTTTGGGAAGACGGATATTTTGAATGCATTTCAGCTATGATAGATGCCTCCAGTGCCGCCGTACCCTCTGTTTCGGGAATGAAAAGACTTATAAACCATCTTGCCGTAATGGGCTACAGTATGGTAATGCTTTACACCGAAGACACGATAAAGCTTTCCGATTACAAGTATTTCGGATACATGCGCGGCAGATACTCCGAGGACGAGCTTCGCGAAATAGATGATTACGCTTACAGGTACGGAATTGAGGTCATCCCGTGTATTGAATGCTACGGTCACATGGGGAAATACCTCATGTGGAATGAGGCG
Organism: Oscillospiraceae bacterium; assembly: GCA_017409405.1. GTDB lineage: Bacteria > Bacillota > Clostridia > Oscillospirales > JAAYXM01 > SIG480. The sequence continues at coordinate 8,424 of JAFQSU010000061.1, forward strand.
GCACCCATAAAAGACACAGCCAATGTCTTGCTGGCAAGGGAAGAAAAAACCTTTGAGTTCCTTGACAAGCTCATTTCAACCGTTTCCTCTTGCTTCAGGTCAAAGCGTATACATATCGGTATGGATGAAGCGTTTGATATGGGCAGAGGTAACTTCCTCACAAAGCACGGCTATGTTCCGATTTTTGAGATATTCAGCGAGTTTATGGAAAGACTTTGCAAAATCACCGACAAATACGGGCTTACCCCGATGATGTGGAGTGATATGTATTTCCGTGTAAATACAGACAACAACGGATATTACGGTAAGGATATCGTTGTTGCAAAGGAAGTTATAGACAGAGTCCCCGAGGGAGTAGAGCTTGTTTTCTGGCACTACGGAGAAGAGCCGTACTGTGACAATTACATGATTAAAAAGCATAAAGAGTTCAACCGCAAGGTTATCTACGCAGGAGGCTTCTGGAGCTGGATAGGGCATTTCCCGGAAAATAATTATACTCTCGATGCAGTGAGGTTTTCGCTTGATGCCTGCCGCAAAAACGACGTAAGAGAAGCAATGGCGACTGTCTGGCTGGGAGACGGCTCGGAGTGTGATTTGTTCGCAAATCTCCTGCCGCTTTCGTTCTTCGCAGAGCTTTGCTACGATAACGGTGCGGACGATAAAAAGCTTAAAGAAAGATTCGAGGCGACAACCGGCGGAGATTATGATGCATTCTTTGCCATGAGCAACTATCACAATACGTTTGAAAACGGTGAAGTATACGAAACCTTCCCACAGAGATTCATGGGAAAGCAGCTGTTCTGGCAGGATATCCTTGAAGGCTTATATGATACGCACTTCTTTAAAAAGCGCATGAGTGGACATTATGCCGAAAATGCAGAAAGAATGAAAAAATATTTCGGCGGCAAGTGGGATTATCTTTACAGGTTTGCAAGCCTTGTTTTTGATTATCTTTCAGAGAAGGCATACATTGCAGAAAATCTGCACCCTGCTTATAACGCAAATGACAGAGAACTTTTAAGAGCGATTTCCGAAACGCACATACCTGCTCTTATCGAGAAGACAAAGCTTGTTCACAACATGCACAGAGAAATATGGCATGACAAGTTTAAGGCGTTCAGCTGGAGCCTTCTTGACGTAAGATACGCAGGCGTGGTCGCAAGATGTGAGACCGCAAAGCTCATGATTGACAGATACCTTGACGGAAGTCTTGATAAGATTGAGCAGCTTGAAGAGGTAAGGCTTGAAAAGCCTCTTGGCGGCTTCACTCATTACAGTATGATAGCAACACCGAATTTGAAAATATAAAGTATAATTTATCAGGAGGTAACTATGAAAAAAAGGATTATTTCTTTGGCACTTGCGCTGTGTATGATTATCGCGCTTTTGCCGTCCATTCCGCTTGTAAGTGCGGATAACGGTTATACGTTTTTCTATGACCTGAATCCCAAAAAGATTACCAGCGACGGCAATCCTTATGTATATGATAAGGAATTGTTTGGTTCTGAGTATACCCAGACTCATAATATGTGGGAGTATCTGTCAAAGACTACGGGTGCTGTCCGCGGCTATCCGGTCGGCAGTAAATTCGGTTGGCAGATAAGCAGCTCAAAGGCAGGGACATACGTTGCTATTGAGCTCAACATTCCCGAGGCAGGAGAATACACTGCTACATACAACTACGGTGCACATAAAGTAGGTGCATTGGGCAGTCTGTATCTTCTTCCGCCGTCTGTCACTGACATTGCGGCAGGCATTGCTGACGACACATATAAGCTCAACAGTGACAATATAGACTACGACCAGGGAGTAGCAGGTGCAACGGAAATGCCACTGCTCACCCTGGATAAAAAGGTAACTGTTACAGATCAGACAAAGGGTAAGTGGAAGCTTATCATCTATTGTGTTGATAAGGTCAGAAACTGGGCGATGTACCCGATTTCGTTCACGCTTTCCTCCGGTAACGGTGCGATTCCGATGGATATTTCTGCAGACTGCAATGAGGTTATTCTCGGCGAGTCCGAGGAAATAACGCTTTCCGGCTATATGAGCGACGGGACGGGATTTGCTGCTTCTAAGGTAGACAGCATTGTGTATACAGTAAAGGACGGCAACCCGGATGTTGCATCTGTAGATGCTAACGGAAAGGTTAAGGGTATCAAAACGGGCACAGAGGTAATAACCGTTACTGTAACAGCAGGGACTCACACGGTTTCAGATGAGGTTACCGTTGTGGTCGATGACATCGTAACAAACGGTAATTATACGTTCAAGTATGACTTCAACCCGAAAAAGATTACTGCCGCAACACCTGCAGTAAACGAAACGGCATTGTTTGGCTCGGAGTATGCCCAGACATACAATATGTGGCAATATCTGACCAAAACCACGGGTGCTGTCCGTGGCTATGCGTTCGGTACGCAATACGGCTGGCAGATAAGCAGTAATGCATCGGGTAATTATGTTGCCGTTGAGCTCAACATTCCCGAGGCAGGCAAATACACTGCTACATACATCTACGGTGCACATACGGTTGGCGCAACGGGTGATTTGTATCTTCTTCCGCCGTCTGTCACTGACATCGCAGCAGGCATTGCGGATGATACATATAAGCTCAATAGCGAGCCTATAGACTATGACCAGGGAGTACCGGGAGCAAGAGAAATGGCACCGCTTACTCTCCCTAAAAAGGTTGTTGTCAAGGAAAACATGACGGGCAAATGGAAGCTTATTATCAGATGTGTTGATAAGGTCAGGAACTGGGCAATGTACCCCGGCTCTCTCACGCTTTCCGCAGGCAGTGACGTGCTTCCGTTGGGAGTTACGGCTGAATATGATAATTCATCAGCTCTCCGCATAAATGAAACACGAAAGATTTCTGCTTCCGCCTATATGAGCGACGGAGAAACGCTGACTGTCGCTGATGCAGGTACGGTTTCGTACATTCTGAAAGAGGGCGGAGAGCATGCATCTGTTGATGCTGACGGTGTTGTTACCGGACTCTCTGAGGGCACTGCAAAAATTGCCGTTTCCGTCACAAAAAACGGTGCTACGGTAGAATCAAAGCCTGTTGAAGTAAGCGTATCGAGCAAGGTGTTTAGTCTCGCTGATTATACCTTGAAGTATGACTTCAGCAAGACGGGCTCAAATATCAGATTTGAGGAAATTCCCGAGGAAAAAACCAACAACTTCTGGATGCCGCATTCGTATTCCTCACCGATATCAACACTGCGCTCCACAGGCTACGGTCTCCAGCTCGGAACCAATGTTGACCAGTGGGTTGCGCTTAAGCTTTACATTCCCGTTGCAGGTATTTATAAAACACGTTTCTGCAATCTGACGGGTACAAGCGGCGGTATAGGTGAGCTGTACATCGTTGACGGTGATACGGCAGATGTTGGCGGAGCGCTTTCAACAGCACAAAAGCTCGGCAAGGTATGCTTCTATTCCTCAAGCACGATATATAACAATTATTCGGATTTGAATAACGTCGAGTTTGAAGAGGCAGGCGAACATCTGCTTGTTTTCAAGGCTACTGCAAAGGGTGACGGCATAAATAACGTCGGCAGCTATAATATGTACCCCACATCTATTGAGTTTATCGGTGCAGATGATGCGCAAACCGCAGTTACCAGCCTGTTTGTTTCAAAGAGCGATATTGAGCTTTCAATCGGCGAAACCGATACGGTTTCCGTAACTGAAGCATGGCTTTCGGATGTTAGAAAGGCAACATCGGAAGACTACACCGTTTCATTTGACAGCTCGGATGATAACGTTGCTACGGTTGATAACGGGCTTATAACTGCTGTCGGTGCAGGTGATGCTGTTGTTACGGTCACTGCAACACGCGGAGAGTCCTCCGTTTCACGCAAGGTTAAGGTAGCTGTTTTGCCTGAAACATATTCCGGCTTTACGGCAAAATATGACCTCACCGCAAATGCTGACTTTGCAACTGCTTCATACGCAGCAACAAAGAATTTGTGGAAGTATAGCAGTGCAAGCGGTGCGGTCACCGTAAACGACGGATATATTTCATTTGGCGAGTCTGCTGATTCTTATGCAGAAATTAAGGTAAATGTACCTGTTTCAGGCGAATATCAGATAAAGCTTTCCCACGCTCAGAGTGCATCGGGCGCAGTTGGTGCAGTGTACCTTGACGGAACCGAAGTAGGTGAGGTCGACTATTCTGCAGCGAGCGGAGAAGTAAAGCTCGCAGTTAAGAACATCACAAACGGAGAGCATACAATAAAGCTTGCGTGCAAGGATGGCGCAAACGGCTTTGTTCAGTCTCCGTCGGCGATTACGCTCTACGGCGGAAAGAAGCTTGCTCCCGTTGATGCAGACCTTTCCTTTAAGAACAACGCGGCAAGAGTTACAAAGATTTATCTTTCTGACGGAAGTGAGCTTGCTGTTGAAAATGCTTCCGTAAGCTACAGTATGGTCAGTGATTCAAATGCCGAGATCAATGCTGAGACAGGAAGTGTTGCCGCAGGTTCGACAGATGCTGAGGGCGATATTACTGCAAAGATAAAATACAACAATATTGAGTATTTTGAAACTCTTGAAAATGCAGTTATAAGAGGTATTGACGAATCTGCGTACACACTCAATTATGTATTTAACAAAGCGGATTTGACAGACCATACACGTCTTCTCGGGGTTGACTATGATAAGACCTACGGCTTCTGGAAATATCATTCCTCAAATTTCGAGAATACAAGTATAAAAAAGGTAAGCTACGGTTTTTATCTGAGTCTTGCGGATAAAAAATGGGCGGCTATTACTATTTACGTTCCGGCCCCGGGCAGATACACAACTACTTTGAATTATCTCTGTGGTTCATCCGGCGGCAAGGGCGAAATTCACATTCTTCCGGGCGATACTGTTGATATAGAAACGGCTATTGCAAACGGTGAGTCGCAAAAGCTCAGTGACGTTATAAGCTTCTATGAGCCGGCAAGTACAAATAGATCTGCTTCTCTCCGCGATGCAAACTTCTTTGAAGCAGGCGAGTACATAGTCGTATTCCGAAGTGTAGGCAAGGGTGCTGAGGGTAGCTGGAATATGTACCCGACAGGCCTTGTCTTCAACGAAGCTGCGGCAAACCCGACGCTTCAGAGTGTTGTTGCAGACGATGTTGAAATCAGAGTAGGTGAAACGCTTGAGGCAGCACCTCGTGCGGTTTATCTTTCCGACTATACCACTGCGGCGGCAGGCACATATGAGCTTATGCTCCAATCCGGTGATTCCGAGACTGTTACGGCTGCAAATGCTTCGGTAACAGGTGTTAAAAAGGGTGTAACTTCTCTTGGATACACTGTCAAAAAGGACGGCGTTTCGGTAAAAGCATCTGCCGGTATCACTGTTTTCCCTGAAACATATTCCGGCTTCAATGCAGTATATGACCTTACCGCAAACGACGGCTTCGCATCGGCTACGTATGAAAATACGCATAATCTGTGGAAATATCTCTCGGGCGACAATGTAGAAGTGGGAGAAAATTCCGTTTCCTTCGGTACAGGTACGGCTTCTGTTGAAATCTTTGTTCCTGTTGCAGGTGAGTACGATGTAAGGCTCTCATACGACAAGGCTTCTGACGGTGCTCTTGGTGCGGTATCAATTAACGGTCAGAAGATAGGAACTGTTGATTATAACGCTACTGAGGCGACAGCAGAAAATGCTGTTCTCGGCTCTTACAATTTCGCTGAGGCAGGTAATTACACGGTTGAATTTACATGTGAAAGCTCACAAAGCGGAACAAAACAGCTTCCCGGCGTTCTTACACTCTACGGTGGAAGAAAGGTAGCTCCGGTTGACGCTGACGTTAACTTTGCGTTCAATATTGCAACCGTAACAAAAATATACATGTCCGACGGCAGTGAGCTTTCACCGGAAGAGGCTGTTGTAAGATATAGAATGGTCAGCGATTCAAATGCTGAAATCAACTTGGAAACAGGCAGTATTACAGCAGATTCCGAGGATGCAGAGGCTACCGTCACGGCAACGATAACATACAACGGTGTAAGCTATCCGAAATCGGTTGATGTTACGGTACGTGGTATAACAGAGTCTCCGTACAACCTTAACTATAATTTCACTGATGCGGACATCAATGTCGAGGAACCGCTGTGGGGAGTAAAGTTCAGCCAGACAAAGGGCTTTTGGCAGTACAACTCCGCAAAGACGGAAACTGCAAGCAACAGATTGAAAAGCTACGGATTCTATCTTTCCATTGCTGCAGAGCACTGGGTTGCATTTGATATCTATGTTCCGGCTCCGGGCAGATATACAGCCGAGCTCACGCATCTTGCGGGTTCTTCGGGCGGCTTTGGTGAAGTCCATATTCTTCCCGCAGGAACAACGGATATAGATGCAGCTATTGCAAACGGCAATTCACAGAATCTCGGTGTTGTAAATTCTTATAATCCCACGACAATTTATCCCACAACTACTCTTCGTGATGCAAACTTCTTTGAAGCAGGCGAGTATATCCTTGTTTTCAAGAGTATTGCAAAGGGAGCAGGCGGTTCGGCTGCAATGTTCCCACAGTCACTTACGTTTAACAAAGCAAAGGATAAGTATGTTCTTCAGAGCGTGTTCGCAAACGATTATGAGCTTGAAAAGGACGAAGAACGCGTTATTTCTGTAAATAAGGTATATTATTCCGATTACAGCGAGGCTAGTATCGGGGAGTATACAATGAACGCGTTTACCGCGGATGAGAATGTTGCTGTTGTAAACAACGGAATTCTCAGAGGTGTCGGAGAGGGCACAACAACGCTCATGGTAACGGCGACAAACAGTGACGGCACCGTTAAAACCGTGAAGAATGTAAATGTTCTCAACGTTGGTGCTTCCGGGTATACAATGCGTTATGATTTTGCACTCTCAAAGGCTCAGAGCTATAAGGAATCAGTTTATACGGACACATATAATTTCTGGAAATTTGATTCTTCAAAGGCTGATAATCTCAACGTAGATACCGATAACGGAATCGTCTCTTTCGGAGAATCTGCAGAGGATTATGTCGCCTATGAGATTAACGTTCCATTCTCAGGCAAATACAAAATCGAGCTTGCCCACGGCACGTCTCCGGATGGTGCTGTCGGTTCGGTTTACCTTGGCAAGAGCATTGCCGATGCAGTGGAAGTCGGAGAAGTTGATTATAGCGGAGAAGCTGCATTTGATTCAGTTACGGCACTTGCGGAAACCGAATTTGATACAGCGGGCAAGTATTATGTAATCTTTAAATACAAATCGGGAACAGGCTTTGCACAGCATCCCGGCGCACTTTCTCTCGTCGGCGGCGGAAAGACAATGCCGATGGGCGTTGAGATTACGGCGGACGGCAATCTTGTTACTGCAGAATATGCGGTAATGTCTGACGGTAGCATACTTTCACTTGACCGTACAGATGCCGATTATTCGCTTGAAGACAGCACGGTCGGAATCATAAACTCAAAGACCGGAAAGATTACGGCAAGCAGTGTCGGAGGAACAACCAAAGCAGTTGCTTCTGTAGTTATAAATGGTGCTGCAGCAAGAGGCGAGACATCTGTAACCGTTCTCCCGGAAGAGTATACGGTATCTGACGCATATGCAAATTACAGATTCTATGAGCACAGTGCATCTTGGGCACAGCCACTCAGAGCACCCGATGACAAATACAGTAACTACGATATCCGCGGAATCACACGTGAAGATACGGACGGAAACTGGGCTTGGTTCGGTTCATCGCCCGGTACAGCAAGCCGTTCGGGTATTGCGTATGCTTATACAGCGAATGAAAGCGTACCGAGACTGCATCTTACGGTTTATAAGAATGAGTGGGTAGGCTTTGAAATTGATGTTCCGGCTGCGGGCACGTATCTTGCATCAATGACAAGTGCAAAAGGAAACCGTCCGGACGCAGGGCAGGCGGATATATACATTGTTCCGTTTACAGAGAATGCAACAAGCGAAGCTGTAAATGGAATGCTGACTGCAAAAAATTACGTTGGACGTGTTGACTTTGCCGAGAAGTCGATTACAAGCGGTACATGGGTGAATGACGTAAAGGACGTTCTTGGTGCGGTTGAGCTTAATGTAGCAGGAAAATACTTTGTCGTCTTCAAGAGTGCAACAGGTGATTTGGCAATGACTCTTACACCCAAAATGCTTATTCTTGACGGCAGCAGTAACAAGATTGCCTCGGTAGGTATATCTCTTGACAAAGACACATATGAGGTCGGGGAGGAGGGCACTTCTGAGTTTACTGCAAAGCTCCTCGACGGAACCGAACCCAATCTCTCAGGTGCAGGTGTTGTTTATGCTTCAAGTGATGAAAGCGTTGCAACCTTTGAGGATGGAAAAATTAAAGCGATTTCAAAGGGAACAGCCAAGCTTTCCGTAACCGTTATTTACGGCGGTGAAAGAATTTCTGCAAGCAAAACAATCACTGTTACGGATGCGGCAGATGTTGTAGGAATTGAGCTTTCGGCAGATAGCTACGGCTTTACGGAAGAGCGACTTGTGCTTTCTGTTAATAAGCTTCTTTCAAGCGGAAATAAGCTTCCGCTCGGCGATATTCCGGTCACATTTGAAATCCTTTCAGGTGATGCGGAGATTGTAAACAGCAACCGTCTTATTGCTCATACTCCCGGAACTGTTGAGGTTCGCGCAAAGGCGGTTGTCAGCAGGGAAGAGAGAATAAGTCAGCCCATAAGCATAAACATTAAGCAGAGGACACAGAAGACTGCATCCACATATTATACAGAAGAGCGTCGCACAGCAGCTCAGAAGAACATGCAGACATATGATTGGGCAAAGAGCTCGCTTAAGACGACTTTGGGTTATGCAGATAAGTTCCTTGAAACTTATGAATATCTGTACGACCATATGGTAGGTGAAGGACTTCCGCGTTCACAGCGTGTCGGTGAAGAAGCTGACCCTGACATGTACAGACGCTGCCGTTACTGCGGAGTTGATATAACTACGCTTTACGGATCGGGTGCTTCCGGCGCGTATGATGTTGATATCTATAACAATAAGTGGAAGATTAAATGTCCTGATTGCAGACGTAACTTCCCGTCCAACGACTTCGGAAGCTTCTTTGAACTCGGTAAGGATGAATACGGTTGCTTTGATGTAAATGTTGCAAGACAAAAGCACCATGAAATGCTTTTCCATGCCGACGGCTCTGTTTGCGATTGTAAGGCACCGACTGAGGAGTACACACCCGAGTGGTATATCTTCTACGGCTACGGCAATCCCAAAGGCTTCCTGTACAACGAAAGCTATTCAGAAGTACGCGAAAGCAATAAGGATCCGCGCGGTGAAGCGATAACATGGAACGGAGAAACCGGTGCTGATCTCGGTACGTATACATCACCCAAGACGGGAGAAGTCTGGACCGGCGGCTCCATATGGGGTGTAGATGACGGCCTCGGATATCTGCCGGGCAGAACGTATGCAAACGGTGCAAATGAGCGCCACAGCTATATTGCCGTTTACATGCATGAGCTCTGGCAGCAGGTAGACTATACAGTCAGATGGTTAAACCGCGGATATGTATTTTCCGGCGATCCGAGATACGGAAGAGCCGGCGCAATCATTCTTGACCGTATGGCAGACCTGTATCCGACCTTTGAACAGAAGCAGTGGGATAACATGTATCTTGTTTCTCACGGCGGCAGCGGATTCGGTAAGATATTCGGATGTATCAACGACTGTGAATATGCTACATCATGGTCAACAGACGCCGACGGTCTTTATCCGATAGTTATGGCAAATGACCCTGAGGTTATTGCCTTCCTGTCCGAAAAGGCTCAGACCTTCGGCTTTAAGAGTAAAACAGGTAATCCGAAGACAAGCGGAGAAAAGATTTGGGCGAATGTCGAAGACGGCTTGCTTCGCGAAGTTTACAAATCCGTTAAAAATGGCAATCTCAACGGTAACTACGGACAGGAGCAGAAAGCTCTTGCCGCTGCTGCACTTGTACTTGCCAACGAACCGGAAAGCCGTGATATAATTAACTTCCTCTATAAGCCCGGACAAAACTATAACAGAGGCAGCACGTCTGAAACAACGGGCGGAAACCTGAGTGTACAGTTTATTGACGTCATTGACCGTGACGGTATGGGTAACGAGGCTGCGCCGAACTACAACCTCGGATGGATTGCAGACCTTTACGAATGTGCAGACATGCTCAGTATGTACAGTGAGGAATACGATCTTTACAAAGATGTAAAATTCGCAAAGATGTTTACCGCCGCGATACCTGTTGTTCTGACCGACGACCACACGGTCCAGGTAGGTGATACAAGCTGGCCGGCAAGTATCGCAATTTCCGGAGATATGGAGCTTATCAAAAAGGGCTTTATGCACTTAAAAGACACAAATCTCGGAAACGAGCTTGCAGAGTATATTTACAGACAGAACGGATATAAGGTTGACGGCTTGCATTATGACCATTTCCATCCGGATCCTGACAGTCTTCAGGATGATGTGCTTGCATGTATTGATGATGATGTTCTTCCGAGAAGTGAAATGATGGCAGGCTACGGCTTTGCTGTCCTTCGCAACGGCGCCGAGTACAAAAGTGCGAACTTGTCGACGTATAATAACAATATGCGCGACTACTGGCTCTATTTCGGAAGAAACGCAGGTCACGGACACGAAGACTCGCTGACCTTAGGTATAGAAGCTTTCGGTCTTAATATGGCTCCCGATAACGGCACACCTGAGGTTAAGAGTTCTACTGACCAGAACCGATACCAGTGGGTAGAACCGACAATTTCACACAATACGATAACCGTAAACGAAAAAGGTCAGGACGATATCGGCTTGCACGGATATCCGCTGCACTTTGATTCCTCTGACGAGGTTCAGCTTATGGATATCGACGCGTCAAAGGCATATACAACAACGTCTATATATCGCAGAACGCTTGTTATGGTAGATGCAGGCGACGACGTTTCTTACGGTGTCGATTTCTTCCGTGTAAAGGGCGGAGATGATCATCTTTACAGCTTCCATAGCCAGTCTGAAGAAATTTACGAAACCGAGGGACTCGGAACTATTGAGTATCAGACGGATGACGGCACGGCAAACGGAAACTATGTTGGCAGTTACGCCGGTGCAAATGTCGATTTCGGTCCGGATCCTTCAAAAACTCATGTTAAATCGGCATGGCACTATCCTGCAGGTTATACATGGATGAAGAATGTAAGACGTGCAAAAGATGTCGGAAAGTTTGCTGTTGACTTCAAGGTCACGGACTACAGAAAGGTCCTCAAGGACGGTAACGGACTGCATCTTCGCATGACAATGCTCAATGACTTCGATTTACAGGAAGTTGCACTGACGAGCGGATATGTTACAAGAACATCCGGCACGAAGGGACTTCCCGAAACATTCGAGTATGTTATTGCACGACGTCAGGGTAAGAATCTTGATTCTCTCTATACGACCGTATATGAGCCATATCGAAATGACAGATATATTTTAGATATGGAAGCTATTGACAACATTACAAGTCAGGGAACCGAGAAACCGGATGACACAGTGAAGGCTGTAAAGGTTATCCGCAAGGCAGAGGACGGTACTGCAGGAAGAGTAGATTACATCATTTACGCGACCAACAACAGTGTTCTCTACACGATAACGGATGATCAAAACAACGCTGATCCGACTGACGATGTAAGCTTTAATTTCCGCGGCTTTGTGGGTGTTTACAGCTTGAATGCTGATGGATTTAATATCTATAATTATGTCCATGACGGCGATGTTATCGGTGATGTTACAGATGCACCTAAGGCAGTTAGCGGAAAGGTTGTTGATTTCACGAAAACGCTTACATTCAATAATAACGTTGTGATTTCAACAGACAGCAGCGTTGATCCTGCAGCTCTTAAGGGAAAATATCTCTTTGTGGAAAATGACGGTAAACAAAATGCTGTTTATGAAATCAAGAGTGCAGAAGCAATTTCCGGCGGAATAAATCTGAACATCGGTGCGACAACGCTTATCAGAGGACTTAAAGACACCTCAGATCCGTCCTCATATGTATTTAACATTGCTAAGGGACAGCTTGTTTCGATACCGCTTTCTGCAGAGGATGACAACGGTCCGGTATTTGCTGGTTCTGAAAGTGAACTGACAGCTACGGCCGGCAGTACGCTTGAAATGTCGGTAAATGCTACGGCGGATGGTGGGGCATCTGTCGAGTATATTGCAACGACTCTTCCGAGAGGAGCTTCACTTGATAAGGCTACAGGAAAAATTACCTGGAAGCCGACAGCTTCCCAGATAGGAACAAACCATTTTGCAATTACGGCACGCGATGAATACGGTCGTGAAACAACGGAACACTTTAATGTAATTGTTTACGGTTCAACAACCGGTGCACCTTCACAAGGCGAAGATAACACAGGCTCGACTGATTCCACCGAAACACCCTCAGGCGGCGGTGCCGCACCTGCCCCGGATGAGGACGATAATGCCAATACTCCGTCGGACGATGAAACCACACAACCTGATGATGGCGGCAACACCGACGTCCCGTCCAAAGGTTTTGTTGACCTCGGTAACCACGCATGGGCGTCTGATGCCATCAACGAGCTTGCAGAGGCAGGTATCATCAAGGGCACAAGTGAAACAACCTTCTCACCGGCAAACAACATAACACGTGCCGACTTTGCAATACTCCTTGTCCGCGCATTTGGTCTTGAGAGTGACAATACCGAAAACTTCGCAGATGTTAGTGAGTCTGACTACTTCGCAGCCGAGCTTGCAATAGCCCGAAACTGCGGCATTGTCGACGGTATAGGTGATAACAAATACGCACCGCGAAATACCATCACACGTCAGGATATGATGGTAATAGTATATCGTGCACTGCAAGTCCTCGAAAAAATGCCTTCCCCTCGAGGGAAAGGGGGACCGCTTGCGGTGGATGAGGTGGGAAGAACCTACCCCGATTTCACCAAAGTTGCACCTTACGCAACCGACGCCGTCTCTGCACTTATAACCGAAGGTTTAGTAAACGGCAAAAACGGTCTTATCGACCCGATGTCGTATACAACCCGTGCAGAGGTTGCAGTGCTTATAAAGCGCATATTGGATTACATTAAATAATTAAATCCTCTGGCAGATATTTCTGTCAGAGGATTTTTACTAATCAAGAGTGTAAAACAATATTTCTGTTTTTAGGGGTTGCAAAAATGTTCGTAAAATAATACAATAGTATTATAATTTTTACGGGGGTCTTTTTATGAAGTGGATTACAGATTTAATAACCAATCCGTTTCTTATAACAGGCATAAGCGCATGGCTTATTGCACAGGTGTTAAAGGTTATTATTCATGCTATTATATATAAAAAATTTGACATCGCAAGACTGTTTGGTGATGGAGGAATGCCGAGCGGTCATTCTGCAACGGTATCTGCACTTGCAGTAATTTGCGGTCTCGTTTACGGTACACATTGCTTTGAGTTTGCTCTGAGTGTTTTGCTTGCAATAATTGTTTGTCACGACGCAATGGGTGTACGCCTTGAAACAGGAAAGCAGGCAGTCATTTTGAATGAAATCATTGAATCGTTTAATGTTCTGACCACAAAAGAACTGCCGGAGGTCAAGCTGAAAGAGTTTGTAGGACATACACCCATTCAGGTAATATCGGGCATTCTCATCGGTGTGGCAAATGCTTTTTTTATGCACCACATATTGTTTTGAGATATAAATTGAGTCAGGTTTAATCAACCTGGCTCAATTTATATCTTCTCATTATCTGATTCCGTACTTTTCGATTATGTAATCCATGTCCTTGTCTCCGCGACCCGAAAGGTTGATAAGAACAGAACCGTGTTCCATGCTTTTTGCAAGCTTCATACCGAATGCAACAGCATGTGAGCTTTCAATAGCCGGAATGATGCCTTCAAGCCTTGCGAGCTTATAAAATGCATCAATGGTTTCCTCGTCGTCGATTACGTCATATTTTACTCTGCCGATTTCCTGCAAAAATGCGTGTTCAGGACCGGATGACGGGTAATCAAGTCCGCTTGCCACAGAATAGACGGGTGCAGGATCACCGTTTTCGTCTTTGAGCATTATACTGTTAAAGCCGTGCATAACACCTTCGGTACCGTATTTGAGGCTTGCCGCATGGTCGCCGAGCTTTGGCCCTTTACCGAGAGGCTCGATTCCGTAAATATCAACAGGGTCATTCAAAAAGCCTGCAAACAAACCTGCCGCATTCGAACCTCCGCCGACGCACGCAACGATGGCGTCGGGAAGGTGACCTGTCATGTCAATAAACTGATCTCTTGCTTCGATTCCGACAACGCTCTGGAAATCGCGCACCATCATCGGGAACGGGTGCGGACCGAGAACCGAGCCTATACAGTATATTGAATCTTTATATTCCTTGCTGTAAGCGTCAAAAGCGGCATCAACGGCTTCTTTCAGAGTCTGAAGTCCATGGGTTACTTCAACAACGTTTGCGCCGAGAATTTTCATTCTTGCAACATTCGGTGCTTGTTTTTTGATATCAACAGAGCCCATGTAAATATCACATTTAAGACCGAAATATGCCGCAGCAGTTGCAAGTGCAACACCGTGCTGACCGGCACCTGTTTCGGCTATGATTTTGTTTTTGCCCATGTATTTCGCAAGTAGAGCTTCTCCCATACAGTGATTGAGCTTATGTGCACCTGTGTGGTTTAAGTCCTCGCGCTTGGCGTAAAGCTGAACCTTTCCGCCGAGGGCATCTGACAGTCTTTCAAGATGGGTGACAGGGGTAGGTCTTCCTTGAAATTCTTTTCTTATTCTGCGAAGCTCTGCAATGAATTTTCTGGACTGGCAGATTGAATAGTATGCCTCTGTAATCTCAGCCATGGCGGCTTTTAATTTGTCATCAATGTATACTCCGCCGTATTTTCCGAAATAACCGTTTTTGTCCGGATAATTGCTGAAATAGGTATCAAAGTCAATGTTGTTTAATTTCATTTTTATTTCCTCCAAAGTATATAGTATAGGTGATTGCGGTTTACTATAGGCAACGCCATCGTTTTGTTAATAATATCATATCATCCACTCCTGTTGAATATAACAAAAAACGTCCTTGACAGAAATTCGTTATCTGTCAAGGACGAATAAATCTTATCCGCGGTGCCACCTTGATTCACGATTATACGTGCGCTTTACGGGATACAAGCATATCCCCGGCAACTGACGTGTGCCGTACGTTGCAGAATACTTTGCGAACATTTACGCATTTGACTGCACCCTCCGCGGTCCATTTGATGACTTGTTTTTCGCCCGACTCTCAGCAACACGGACTCTCTGTGGAAGCATGATCACCTTTATCTCCGCCTCAACGGTTTAAGCTTTTAAATTAAATATATAATATCACGCAGTGATAAAAATGTCAAGCACGATAAGGGAAAATGCTTGCAGAAATGTGTAATTGCTGTTGAGGTTGATAACAAATGAAAAAAGCAACAGGGAAAATTCGTTAAAAACGGCGGACTTGCTTTCCCCGGATTATGGGAAGGTAGGGGGAAGAGATTCTTCGACTGCGCTTCGCTCTGCTCAGAATGACAGTGGTGGGGCGTTGCGCTCTGCTCAGAATGACACCTCATCCGCCTCGCAAGCTTCGGCACCTTCCCCTCAAGGGGAAGGCACAATGTAGCGAGAATGAGCCTTAAGGATACAAGAGCAGAGGAGCGTGCTGTAGTGTCTGCGTATATAGAAAAACCGTCACAACAGACAAGAGATGTACAAGCCCCTCTTTCGAACGTCCGAAACGCTTCTGTTGATAACAATTTTATAAATAGTACATCCGAAAATGAGCTGAATGTCAACGGAAAAGGAAAGATAAATCCTGTGGTGACAAGGGAAAATACTTGCAGTCAAATAAAAAACAGCTACGGAATGGGCTCCGTAGCTGTCAGGGTTTTAGACGTTTACGCCGTTTTTCTTGTCAAGCTGTTTGTTACGGTAGTAGAGAATGAGATCTGCACCGACCATGATGAAGTTGAGTATGTAGAAGATGAGAACATACCAGCTGTGTGCAAACCACTCTGCAAAGTCGGGCTTAACAAACTTTGATGCAATACCTGCGACATAACCGAACTCAATGAGGCAGAGGAACATAAGGCTCTTGCCTTTAGTTGTTCTTGCTTTGTAGGACTTGAGAACATTTGCCGGCCACGACACACCGAAGCTTACTACCATTATGATTTCGAGTAATTCTGACATAATTTAACACTCTCCTTTGCTTATATAATATCAGAATATCACGTTATTGTAAATAATCAAATGATGTAACCTTGCTTTAACTTGACAGTGAAGGTAGGGTTTGTTAATATATATCGTGAAAGGAAGATGAAATGGTGGAACTTTTACAGCTTAAATATTTTTGTGATGCGGCAGAAACTGAAAATTTTTCGCAAACAGCAAAGAAATACAATGTTCCGGTATCGAATATATCTCAGACTATTCAACGGTTGGAAAAAGAACTTGGAACAGAGCTTTTTTATCATATGTCAAACAGAATTACGCTCAACGAAAAGGGGCATATATTTTACAACTGTGCGAAAAAAGCTCTGACAAGCATTGAGGACGGCAGACGCATGCTGTCGGATTTCGAAGATAAAATTGCCGGTGAGATTAAGGTTTTGGTTCTTACAAACCGCAGAGTAGTTACCAAGGCTATTGAAAATTTCAAGAGAGAATACCCCGAGGTATCCTTTGTCATAAAACATAACACCGGTGAAAATGACGATTTTGATTTGATAATAGCAGACGAATATTTTCCTGACAAAAGCTTTGAAATGTCGGTTTTACTCGGAGAGAAAATCTTGCTTGCGGTACAGAAGGGAAGCTTACTTTCACAGAAGGAAAGGATAAACATTGAGGAGTTAAAAAAAGAACGCTTTATAACAATGCCTGAGGGCAGCAGTATGTACACCATAACAAACAGGCTTTGTTCGGGCTTTATTCCGAATATAGCAATACAAAGTGATGACCCGTATTACATAAGAAAATATGTTTCTATGGGACTGGGCATTGCGTTTGTGCCGTCAATGTCATGGCGAGGTCAGTTTTCTGAAAACGTGGTTCTTAAAGATGTGGGAAACATAATGCGGAATACCGTTATTGCAAGAAAAAAGGGGAAATACCTTTCAAAACAAACCGCTATTTTTATTGAAATGCTCAAAAAAGCTGCTGATAAAAGTAAGTATAACGATTTAGGCTGAAATCTGTTGTAAAATAAAGAAATATTTGATATACTTACAGCAAGTACAAATGAAGAAGGTGTTCTGGTGCCGAGATTTTTTGTTGATTCATCTCAGATTTCGGGGGAGAAAATATATATAACCGGAGATGATGTAAAGCACATTTCACGCGTTTTGCGTCTGCGTACGGAAGATTGCATCACCGTGTGCGACAAATGCAAAACTGATTATGACTGTAAAATAAGTGAGATATCGTCCGACAGAGTTGTTGCGGATATAGTAAAAAGATATGAAAACCGTGCTGAATCTGATTTGGAGCTTGTTTTGTATCAAGGGCTTCCAAAAAGCGATAAAATGGATTATATAGTTCAAAAATGCGTAGAGATGGGAGTGTCTCGGGTTGTCCCCGTAATAACCAAGAGGGCGGTCAGCAGACCGTCTGATGCAGACAAAAAGATTTCAAGGTGGCAAAAAATAGCTGCAGAAGCGGCAAAGCAAAGCGGCAGAGGTATTGTCCCCGATATTTCCGATATGCTCACTTTTGAGCAGGCTATACGAGAAGCAACGGGTGAGTCTGACAGTATTGGTATAATGCCTTATGAGTGTGAAATGCAGACAAAGCTTCGTGAGGTTCTGCTTTCGTGCGCAGCAAAAAGAATAAATATTTTCATAGGTCCCGAAGGCGGTTTTGACGAGCTTGAGGTTTCTGCGGCGAGGAACAGCGGAATAAAGACTGTAACACTGGGTCCGAGAATTATGAGGACAGAAACTGCGCCTATCGCTGTTTGCGCAGCCGTAATGTATCAACTCGGAGACTGGTAAACTGAAATTGGAGAAGATAATATGCAAGAAAGACTTCAGAAGATAATAGCTGCATGCGGAGAGTGTTCGAGACGTAATGCAGAAAAGCTTATTTTGGACGGAAAGGTAAAGGTCAACGGTATAGTTGCATCCCTCGGTGATAAGGCCGATGCTTCGTCAGATGTCATTGAAGTGTCGGGGAAGATAATCTCCGGTACCGAAAAATATTATATTATGCTCAATAAGCCGCGCGGATATATAACCACGCTTGATGATGAGAAGGACAGAAAGACTGTAAGTGAGCTTGTTGATGTCGGCACACGAGTACATCCGGTAGGCAGACTTGACTACAACTCCGAAGGTCTTCTCATTATGACAAATGACGGTGCGCTGACATACCGACTCACGCATCCGTCGCATGATATCCCAAAAGGATATATTGTAACGGTGAGAGGACATCTTGAAGAGGCACTCACAACGCTCAAATCTTCAATAATGATAGACGGAAAGGCAACCCGTCCGGCAGATGTAACAGTTTTGCGTGAAAATTCGGACGGCGGACTTCTCCATATCATAATACGCGAAGGCAGAAACCGCCAGATTCGTCGTATGTGCGAGGCTGCAAATCTTAAGGTTTTAAGGTTAAAACGAGTAACAATCGGCGACCTTACTTTGGACAAAATGCCGGCAGGTAGATGGAGGCACCTCACTGACAAAGAAGTTCAGTATTTAAAATCTCTGTAAACTATGTTAAAACAAGCACTGTTTGATTATCAAACAGTGCTTGTTTATTGTATTACTTAGTATTCGATTTCTGCTCCGAACTCTGCAGCTAATTCCTCTAAAGCGGCATTGTATTCATCGAGCAATGCAACGCCGTTGGTGAGGGATTCCTGTGCTGAAGTGATAGTTGCTTCGTCCTGTGTTTCGCAACCCTTAAGAAGTCCTTCAAAGCCTTCCTTGTAAGCGTTCATAACACTGACGTATTTTGCTTTGAGTTCTTTGACTTCTTCTGTCTCGGGAGCGATGCTTTCAAGCTTTGTAAGAGAATCGTTTACAAGGGGAAGGAGAACATCGCTTAAGCTTTTTGCAAGAAGAGCATCATCTTGAATGCCTTCCCAGGTGCCGACTTCTTCTGTAATCTTGGTATAATTTGCATTGACGTCTACCATTTCAACGTTGAGGAAGCTTTCCAAATCGTCATAAACGGGGTTGCTGCAACCTGCAAAAAGTGCAGTAGCTATAACTACCATAAGTAAAAGTGATATAATTTTTTTCATAATAGATATCTCCAATTAAATTATTTATAAAATGTTTTTTATTAGTCCAACAATCCGCGTCTGCTTGCCTCAGACCACAAATCAAGCTCACGGGAATAAGGTCCGTCGCTCATATATATGTCACGTTTGCGGAAATCTTCAATTACCTTCTGGATGTTTTCGTATTCCGCCAAAAGGCGCTCATCGCTCATTTTGTGTGCAGGAGTAAGTGAGCCGTACCAATCGGGCTGCTTTCTGTAATCCTCGGGCGGATTCGGGTCAAGCGTCATGCTTGTTACGGTCTGTGTAGCTGCCTTTGTAAGGTCGGAGATGAGCTTTGAGTTGTCAAGTGCAGTTACATAGTAACGGTGAAGGAAAGTCACAATCTGTGCACGTGTGCAGGTTGCGTTCGGAGAGAAGGTTGTTCCGCCGGTACCGTTTGTGATACCCTTTCTTACAGCCCAGGAAACTGCCTTGTCAAGTGTGCTTGATTCTGCTACATCAGAGAACGGAACTCTTGTGACGGAGGAAGCACCTGCGAAACGCCAGAAATATTCAACGGTGGAAGCGCGTGTGCAGAGAGCGTTCGGACCGAATGTAGAACCACCCGGATTATAGATGCCCTTTTCTTTTGCCCACAGAGCAACCTTGTAGAAGTAGTCGCTTGACTTTACATCGGTGTAGGGGTTGCTGATTGTCGGAGCAGGGGAGCCTGCGGCACGCCAGAGGAATGTGAGAATCTGTGCACGTGTGCAGGTTGCGTTCGGCGAGAAAGCTGTATTGCTTGTTCCGTTTGTGATGCCCTTCTCGACTGCCCAGTTTACGGGCTCGAAGAAGTAGTCTGCCTTTTTGACGTCCTTGAATTCGGGAGTTGTTGCTACGCCGCCCTTAAGAACAGTGAAGTTTCCGTAGCTGTTGCGGCCGGTAGCCGGTGCAAACTGGAATGTGCCGTTCTTTACCTGAAGTACCATAAAGAGGTTATCGGGGTAATAGTGACCGCCGTAGTAGGTCCAGAGATACAGGTAGTAGGTGCCGTCCTTTTTGAGGGAAATGTCTCCCTCTTCAAAGTAGAGAGAAAGTGTGTTTGTTTTGCCGGACTGCATCTTGTGCTCATCGGCATAATAAAGCATACCAAACTTGTCGTTGTTGTTGAGAACCTCGTCCCATGAACTGAAGGCTCTGCCGTAGTAGCCGAGGTCGGTGAAGTCGCCGTAATACTTGTCTGTTCCTGCCTCACCCTCAGAGCGCAGGCGCTTTGTCATAACTGTAAGACGGCTGCTTGCCGATGCTGTATCCCAGCCGAAGTTGATATTGAGGCTTTTTACGTCACCGCTGTTGTAGTAGGCGGCGGATGTTACCGAAATATTGGTTGCTGCTGCAAATGCTGTTGTTGAGACGAGTGCTACTGCCATGCAAAGGCACAGCATTAAGCTTAAAACTCTTTTTGTCATTTTTGATTACCTCCTGAATTAAAGTTTTTGGTATTTGCCGGAGTGTGCGAAAAATGGTTTGTTTCTGTCGTGAACCGCCTCCTTGGTTTGTTGAAGTATGGCTTTTTTATTTGCCGCCTTCAATAAATCTGTGAAGTATTGCCGCTGCTTCTGCGCGTGTTGCACTGTCCTTCGGGTTGAGTGTTGTAGCCGTCTTACCGTTCAAAAGACCTGTGCCGACTGCCCAGTTCATAGCTGAAACAGCGTATTCGGAGATTTCGCTTGCATCTGTGAAGTGGAGGTTTTCCTCAGTCGTTACGGCATTCATGCCCTTGTACTGTGCATATCTGAACATAATAGCAGCAAACTGCTCACGGGTGATATTGTTATCAGGTGCGAACTCGGTTTCGGAAACACCCTTTACAATACCGTTCTGCTGTGCCCAGGAAACTGCGCTTGCGTAATATGTGCCCATGTCAATATCACCGAACGGAATGCTTTTGTTTGTAGCAGGCTCATTCTCTATACGGTAGAGAACGGTGACAAGCATTGCACGTGTGAGCTTTGAACCCGGTGCAAACGAGCTGTCTGTTACGCCCTTAAAAATTCCGTTTTCAATTACATAGTCGATATCTTCGTGATACCATGCTGTAATATCAAGGTCACCAAAACGCTTTGCAGGACAATTGTGAGTGTTATCCTCGGGCTTTGCAGTCCATTTTGCGTAAAGAGTAAAGCTCTTTGTTACTTTTGAGTCAAAATCATAAGCTGTTTTGAGATCATTATCAGTATACCAGCCGTCAAATACAAAACCATTCTTTACCGGGGCTTGCGGCACTGAAAGCTTGCCGTTTTTGCCTACTCGCTTGCTTGCAACAGCAGAACCGCCGTTTGACTCAAATTTGACTGTGTATCTGCTTCCTGTGAGTGTTCCGCTGACGTTGGTAGGAGCGTCGGCAGTGTATACAAGATTGCTTCCGTCGCGTTCAAAATGGAAGCCCTGATTCTTCTCACTTGAAAGTGAAATCTTTCCTGCGGTTTCGTCGGTTACACCTGTAACAACAATGTCGCCGGAAGCGGCACTTGTGTTTGCGTAATAGACGGTAACGGGGTTGCCTGTATAGCCGGTTGCATCAATAAGTGATACATTATATGCTTTTATGCTGTCAAAACTGCTGCCGTGAGAAATAACTGTGTTGCCGCAAAGATTAAGTATTGCAGAATCAAGGAAAACAACGCCGTTGTTCTGTGAGGTAGAAACCGTACCGCCGTAGAGGTTGACGGTTACATTGGCAACACCTATGGCAGGAATGTCTTCGCCCGTTACAGCACCGCCGTAAATGTTTGCCGTGTTGCCTGTCGTGGGGTTATCTTTGTCTCCGATAGTATTACCGTCCTTGCTGTAAAGTGTACCGCTATATAAATTAAACTCGGCATTATCTCCGTTAAAGCCGATGGCAGTGCCTGTGGGAGCGGAAATCTTTCCGCCTCCTGTGCAATCACAAACGCTGAGAGCATCGTTGTCCTCTAAGTCACAAAGGATGTAATCTCCGCCTAATTCGATTTCGCAACCGTTAAGACACAGGTTTACAGAGTCGGGGATATACCATGTTCCGCTTAAAGTGACGTCCTGTGCGAGATAGTAGTTACCTGCCGATGTGGGGAGAGAATCGGCTGATGTCCACTTTTCCCATGTGATATTTGTGTGGTTTGTATCTGTGCATGCGTTGTCACCGCATACGGGGTGGCTGTGAGTTGTGCTTTCTGCGGCATGCTGGCTGTCTGCACCGCCGATACCGATAAGAACGGAGAAAGTTGTGCTTTCACCTGCACCGAGGGTCCGGTCTGCCCAGTGCCATGAAGCGGCAGAGTCAAAATTTCCGGAGGCAGATTCGTTCTTGCCGTAAAAGACCGCAACACTGTTATTACCGTTCCAATGATATTCGGCTCCGGAAGAATATTTACCGTACCAGAAATCGCTTACATCGGTAACGCCTACATAGCCCTTACCGAAGAAGTTAAACTGTGCATATTCGTCCTCGCTGTTTTTGTCATAATCAGAGGAGGATACCATCTTAAAGCCGCTTTCATCGGCAAAGGGGGTAATGGTTGCATCGTCATCTGAACCGATCTGTATATCCGTACCCGTTCCGAGGGAGAAGGTTTTTTCTTCGGAGGAGTTGTTTTTGACGGTATAGAGAAGCTGCAGTGTTTTGCCATTGTTCATGAAGTTGAAGTCAATGGCAACATTCATGTTAAGGTCCGTAATATCATATCCCGTAGGTGACGCTACAGCTTTGACTTCTTTCGTTGTCTCGCCAACCTTTAAAAATGTGGAGTAGGTATCGATGAAAGAGGTCTCTTTCCATTTGCTGTCGAATATGCCGCGGATGTCGAACCCCGGGTCGTTGTACTTGTATGCCATAACCCCGTTTATATTGGTTGTATAGCCTGCAGGGGCTTCGAATTTACCTTGCGACATAACAAGCTCTGTGCCCCGAATCCGCCAGTCCTCGGTCTGTGCTGTAGTGTTTTTTTCGTTTGTGAAGTAGTCGCTGCCATCTTTTTTGAGGGTGAAGTAGTCATATCCGTCCTCAACTGCAAACTTAATGATTGCATCCCAGGTGTATATGATATTGTTATTACCGGTCTTGATGGTGCCGCTGCCCGTGATTGTAAAGTTTCCTTCAAAATTGTTGTCAAGGCAGATGCCCTCATTAAACGATGTGCCCGGGTCGATTGTTTTGCCGTTGAGGTCAAGAACAAAGTTACCTGACCACTCGGAGAAGTTATCTTCGCCGATGTGAAGGCGTCCGTCGATGTCATCTAAGAGAGTTATTACTATGTCGGTTCCGTTCTGTTGTACATCCGCAACACCGGAAAGAGCGGATTCTACGCTACTGAAGTCATAGGATGTGATGTGGTAATCTGTGTAGCTTGCCGCAGTCGCTACGGCAGGGAGCAGGGTCATAACCATGCAAAGGCACAGCACGACGCTCAAGAGTCTTTTCATTTGAGTTCCTTCTTTCTTTGAAATGATATATATTGACTAAACGGCAGGTCAGGGATGCCGCAAAATCCGTATTTTTTTATAAAATACATGAAACGATGATATATAAAATTGACGCTCATTCACCCGATTTTCTCAGGATAAAGATATTTTTTTCTATATGTTGAAAACTTTAACAGCATATGATACAATAATTATACATCGTACCCTAAGGGACGATGCAATAGTAATTTGGGAAAAATTTAATGGGGATTTTTTATGAAGAATAAGGGTTTATTTTCAATAGGCGAGGTTGCAAAAGCTATAGGAATTACGAGAAAAACAATATTGAATTATGAAACAAAGGGGCTCATAAAGCCTGACAAAAAAGACGGAGTGAGCGGCAACAGATATTATACCATTGATACTTTTACGCAGATTCGCACGATCCGTGTGTTTCAGAACCTGGGTCTTTCTCTTGATGAAGCCCGTGAATATTTCAGCGATTCCTCAGATTTACAGCCGATGATAAAACGACTTGAAACTATAAGAGATGAGCTAAACCTTACGATAGAGAAGCTGAAAGAGAGAAGCAATAAAACCAATGATGATGTCAAGGAAATTACTATAGAGCCGCAAACGATTTATTGCCGTACATATAAATCATCTTCTGTTGAAGATAAGACAAATCTTTTGAGAGATACAGCGCTTGAAGCTATGAGAAAGCACGGAACGGACACAACAAGGCGTATGTATTTTACTGAGTATTCCGCAAATGCGCCGGAAGAAATTTCATATTGCGTTGCCGTACCGTCTGAAAGTTGTGGAGAATATATCAGTCGAATTCCCGCACTTAAAGCAATTTCGTTTTTTCATCATGGAGCTTATGAGGATATTCCGGATGCACGGAAAAGGCTTATTTCTTATGCAGAAGAAAATAACATAAAGCTTTCCGGAACTTTCAGAAATCTTTATCTTGAGGGTCCGCCGCAGCATAAAGACAAAAGCAGATTCATCACTCAGTTAATAGCTATAATTGAATAGTGCTAAAAAGAACAGAGCCACCGAAATTTTCCGGTGGCTCTGTTCAGCGTGTCGATAAACCTATCGACACGCTGGGAGACTGTCCAAAAAGGTGTGAGATTGTCCGAATGGAACCCGAAGGTGTATGTGTATACTCCGAGAGGTGACATTCGGACAAAATAAGCGGAAAATCCCTTGAAGTTCGACACTTCAAGGGATTTTAAATATGCGTGCATTTGCTTTTGGTCAATGTTTGTTTTACTAAAAAACTTTCCTTTATCTTTTCTCCGCTTATGTTCTCGCACCTTTTTCGACA
>JAFQSU010000006.1 GCA_017409405.1 Oscillospiraceae bacterium
TTCACCTGTTGCATATGCAAATCCCGGAAGCAGAGAAATGCACATTGAAATTGCGAGGATGATTGCCAATAATTTTTTCATTTTGTTTCTCTCCTTTTAAAGTAAATTTAATATACTATTTATTACAAACCGGTAGCGCCATCATCCAAATACCACATCAGAGAAGTCGTCTTCCGGATATTTCAACTCAGACATAAAACTCATGCTTGCCCTTTGGCACCTCAATCCGTTTTTCTTCCCAAAGATAATTTGCATTTACAACTAACGTAAATGGTTTTTCCGTCTCAACGGATATTCTGCTTTTCCCGATCGCTGAACTATATCCAATACACTCTACCGAAACTTTCCCTCCGCAAAATTCCATATTTTTAAGTCCACCGACCATATCGGGGAAAATGTTGAAGGTTATTGTCTGTTCGGGAGCATTGAAGTGCAGACCTATAATCTGCTCTATAAGCATTGTTATCGGGGCAAGCCCACTCCAGCCGACAAAATCAGCTCTTACAATACTGCCGTCTTCACATGTTGCAGGTCTGAAGCTTTCAGGTGCATATGCCTCCCATATTCCGCGCCATGCAGGGTTTTTCTCGACCTTGCACATAGCATCTAAAAACTTTATTGCTGCCTCGCGCGCAAGCTCGGGATAGCCTGCATCGTAAAGACCGCGGATTGCCGCATAGTTTGTCGGCGGCCATACACTGCCGAGCCAGTATCCGCCCTTTTCGTCATAGTTGGGGTCATCCTTTGAAAGCGAAGCGAAGGGAACGAGTGTATAAAACTCATTCTCATCAAACATATGCTTAATCATTCTTTCAAGGCGCTGACCTTTCGCCACTCCACTGATTATTGCCCAGAATGCAGCAACGGTTTTAGAGTTTATAAGCTTTACCTTTTTGCTTGCATCGTCACGGGCAAAGAAGTCAAAGTACCAGCCGCTCTTTTCGCTCCAGTGATAGCGGTTGACAAGCTCGCAAATGCGCTCGTGTTCACTCGAGTAAAACTTCTGCTTTTCCGCATTTCCCAGCACTCCGTAAATCTGAGAAAGGCACTTTGCGCTGAGTGCCTGCTGACAGGCAAGGTCTACATGGCAAACGTCACAGCCGTCAAGCTTTGTTGAGAAATAACCGGCTCTCGGGGCATTATCCATTCCGGCAGAACCGGAGTCTTCAAACCAGTAAAGTCCGCAATTTCGTCTGCGGTTGTTTTCTATAAAGCTGTATATACCCTCAAGAGCGGGGAGAACTCTCTCAAAGCGCGAACTGTCACCGGAAACCATGTAATATTCCCATTCTGCCCACGCCATAAGCGGCGGATTGATCCTCTCGCCGTATGCAGGTTTTTCGGTTTCAATCTCATATGCCATGGACATATAACCGTCACTTTCGCGGCGAAGCCGATAAAGGTTGTCAAGATTATTGAAGGCAGAGATTGTTCCGTTTGAGTAATTTGTTATAAACGTCATAAAGCAGCAGTCCCACTGCCAGATAATCCCGGAGCCGGGCATACATGCAAGCTGTGGTTTCCAGCCCGGCTTATCAATATATTCTATTTTTTTAAATGCAGTCTTCCATGCCGTGTCATAAAGCTCCGTCCATTCCTCATGACCGGGAATTACCGGAAACGGCATTTTGCTTTTTTCGTATATATACATATTTTTAACCTTTCTGCCTTTGAAAATCTTTCATATCAACAACTCTGTTTTCAAGCCTTGCCTGTTCTGCCGCAAACACCGTTGCGTGGTTTTGAACCGACATCCCGATTTCGCTTAACATGTCTCCGTGATAATCCTCAACAATATATTTATACAGAGTGTTAACGATGCCTTCATCACCGCCGCCGTGACCGCCGGTTATATCTCCGCTGAGCTTTTCATCCAGTGGATTGATTACGGTATGCTCACGTGTTCTGAAGCTGAAATAATCAATAGTGTTTTCTTCCATATCGCCGTAAAGCTCGCCGTCGGTGCCCATAACACGGATATATCTTCCGCCTTTATTGAATGCGCACATATTAAACGATGCAACTGCGCCGTTTTCGTATTCGATGTTTACAACCTGATGGTCAACCACATCGTTATCGCACTTAAACACGCATTTTCCATACTGCGTTGTGCGAAGTATCTCTGCAAGCTCTTCGTTTGTCGGATTAACCTTTTTTGCTGCCGCATTACGGAACCAGTCATTTTCTTCGTCCTCTATATACAGCTTAACTGCGTTGTAATAGCAATCCTCACCGTAAGGACAACCTTCTATGCAATACTCAGGCGCACCCTCGGGTGCGTTTTCTTTTTTGAAATATGTAAGTGAACCAAACGAGGACACTTTTTTTGCATCGCTTCCGACAAGCCATTGCATAATATCAATATCGTGGCAGGACTTTGCCAGCAGCATATTTGAGCTTTCCGCAGTGTTTCTCCAATTTCCGCGGACATAGCTGTGGCTTTGGTGGGCGTTTCCAACACATTCACTGTGATGAATTGAAATAACCTTGCCGAGAGCGCCGTCGTTTATTAGATCTTTTATTTTGCGGAAGAACGCAGTGTATCTGAGAACGTGACACACAAGCACCTTGACGCCCTTTTCCTTCGCCGCGTCGGCTATATCCCTGCATTCACGGTATGTCGGTGCAACCGGCTTTTCAAGCAAAAGGTTATATCCAAGCTCTATCGCCTTCTTTGTCGGAGCATAGTGAAGGCTGTCACTCGTGGCAATAATCGCAATATCTGCAAATTTAGGAACAGACAACAAATCCTGCCAATCCTCAAAGCACATATCATCAGCGATATTGTGCTTCTTTTTTATGTAATCGCGGCATTCCTTTATAGGCTCTGCAACCGCGACAACACGGAAGCGAGAATCTGTCATATGGTCTGTATAAATGCGCCCGCGGCTTCCAGCGCCTATTAAAATAACATCAAGAGTTTTCATGTTTTTTCACCTTAGAACAAGAGCTTTTCGGCATTTTTGCGAATTATTCTCTCATATGCTGTGGCATCAAGCTTTCCGCTTTCAACAAGCTCTGTAAGGAACTTATCAAGCTCAAACGGATAGTTATCGTTTGCAGAATAAGCACCTGTTCCGTAGTAAACTCTGTCAGCAAACTCATTGAGGAATTTCGCTGTGTAGTCTGCATCGCTCATAAGCTCTTCTGACGCAAACTTTCCTGCTGTATCTATGCAGAAGTTATCACAGCTTCTCATAAGGTCGGGAAGAGCTTTTTTAAATTCACTCCATACACCTTCATAGCATCCGATAAACTTAAGCTTCGGGTGTCTTTTGAGAAGTGCTGCCGTTCTTGAAAGCCCTGCATCGTCAAAGGTTCCTGCACCGCTTCCGTAACAATAAGTATAACGTACAAGAGCAGGCATATTGTATTTTTCACAATATGCAAGAAAGTTTTCTGTCATATGGTCATCGATATAGATTGACGGTGAAATCTCACCCACTCCGCAAGCACCCAGTTCCATAAGCGGCTCAAACAGAGGGTCAAACTCGGTATCGTCTGCAAATCTACCCATTCTCGGATCCATACCGCAAAACCACATAAAGGCTTCCGGGTTTTGAACGACAACATACTTATTATTTTCGCTGCCGAGCTTCTGCCACTGACCTTCAGGGGCAAGAATTGAAACAATAACACTCTTTTCAATATTGAGCTTCTTCTGAAATTCCTTTTGCTCGTCTGCGGACATAAAGCGGCTTCCGTCCTTGTGCGGCAATGCATACTGCGGAAAAGCAGTTACATAAGCGTGTATGTCTATCTTCTTCATTGTTCACACTCCTCTTTATTCCTCAAAAATCTTTTCGTCAACATTAAGAAGCTTTGCTGCGTTCTTATACGTTATCTTCTTATAGTTTTCAAGGCTTATCATACCGTCACTGAGCATCTTTGTGAGCCATTCATCAAATTCATACTGGAAGTCGCACAGCTTGCTCGATGAATCTATACCGTACATAATTCTGTCGGAAAATTCCTCAATAAATTTTGCGGCATATTCCGGGTCACGCATCAGCGCATTCATTCCGCTTCCGGCAGAAATGTCACAGTAAAGATTCTCATGCTTACGCATCAGCTTTGGAACTGCACCCTCTTCGGTAATCTTTGTCTTGGGATATTTGTTCTTCTCTTCAAACTTCAAATCTGCACCCATTTCAGACCACCATGCCATAGAGTGACCGATAATCTTTAAGTTTTTATGCTTTGAGAGCATTCTGTCAAAGCCCGGATGTCCCATCTGGTCAAAAACGCCGTACTGACCTTTAAGCCACGGCGAAACGTGAAGAAGAACTGGAAGGTCAAACTCTGCGGCTTGTCTCCAGTAGTTATCATAAAGCGGAGAGTCTACCGGGAGAGTTGCGGAAATCTCACCAAGTCCCCTTGCACCGAGAGATTTGTAATGGTTGAAAACGTGAGAGAAGTCCGTTCTCGTATTAAAATCACCCTGTCGCGGGTCAATATTGAAGAACCACACAAAGCGATCGGGACGCTGGTCTGCAAGCCATTTAGCTTCTTCATTCTGCACTATTTCCCATATACGCTCAGGAGAACCACCGCAAAGCAAAACGCCCATAGCAACGTTAAGGGAATCGTGCATTTCAATCTCTTCATCAAGACTCAAGTACCTGTCCTTTGCACCAATTACCATATTACTCGGTCTTGGTGGACAGTAATCAGGGAATGCCGTTACGTGACAGTGAATGTCAAATTTCTTATTCGGATACTTTTTATTCATATATCAACAACTCCTTTTATCAGTATAACTTTGTGAACTCAAAATCATGTTCTATTCCAAGCTCTTCCATTGATGTCTCTCTGCGCTTTGCAATCTCAACATCAAGAGCGTCAAAGTAGTTGTTACCCTCAGTATCTATATCGACGATAAAGGGGCCGATGTCGTTTAGCTTAAAGAACCACGCTGCTTCTATCCTTCCAAGCTCATCGTAAAGATAGACATCCTGAACCTCGATTGAGTCAATCCAGAGATTTGGACTTACAGAGCGCGGAGAAACATGAACACATTTCTTCTCCTTCATCATCTTTGCGGTCTCATCTCCCATTGTCGTTTTTCCGACAATCATACGGAGATTCCACTCATCAACACTCTTTGCTCCCCATTTTTCAAAACGGATGCTTGAGGTAGGCATAAACGACACAAGCCGCCATTTTCCGTCTTCTTTCACAACTATCGGGCCGTTATGAATAAGCACGTTTCTATCCGCCGTTGAAAACGGAAGTGTGTTACCCTCGTCGAAAATATATTTCTGAAGCCGTGAGCGGCAAGTGAACGCCTCTCCGCTGATATATACGATATCACCAAGCTTTAATTTACATACATCCTCTTCCGTAAGAGGTGCTTTCAAATGATATTCTGCCATATACTTTCTCCTATCTGTCGCCGAACCACATTGGGCTTCGCATTTTTGTAACCGTACCGTCTGCATTTATTCTTGCAGATGCGCGGCGCGCTATCATGCAGTTTGTGCTTGTCGCACAGGCAATACCTGCGATGTGCGTGTACGCATACTCAACGTTTACCGCAAGCACGGATGTATCACCACCCGAGCCGAGAATTCCTATGCCGAGAGAGTTGAGTGCCTTATATAAGTCCTCTTCAATCTTTGCAAACATCGGGTCAGGATGATGCGAGCCTACCTCACGAAGGCACGCGGCTTCCTTTGCAAGATTTGCCGCAACGTTTGCAGTTCCACCGATGCCGATACCGAGAACGGACGGTGGGCACACCGCACCTGCACGAGCAGAAGCAACAAAGCTGTCAATAACAAACTTTTCTATTCCCTTTATGCCGTCGGCGAAGGCAACTATCCGGTGGCGAGTTCCGCCAAAGCACTCACTTCCTCCGCCCTTTGCGGCATATGAAATTTCAATCCCGTCGCCGTCAACAAACTGATATGTGAAGTCCGGAATATTCATCCCGATATTGTTACCTGGGTCAAAACCTGTAAGCGGATGCTTCATTGTTGCGCGGAGATATCCCTTTTCCGTGGCTCTTGCAACAGCGCGACGCGCCGCATTCTCAAGCTCAACAAAGCCACCCTCAAGTTCGCAGTTGTTACCAACCTTAAAGTAGAAGATAGGCCAACCTGTGTCAACGCAAAGCGGGTTTTCGCGCTTCTTTGACATATCCATACTGTTAAGAGTAGCCGCGAGTCCGTTTTTAGCATCGGGGTTTGTTTCTTTTGCTATCGCCTTTTCAAACGCATCACGCACATCCGGTGAAATCTCTGTTGCTCCGCGCTTGACCGTTTCAAAAAGCACCTGTTCATATACGTCTGTTTTTATCATAATTTTTCTCCGTTAAATCTCAATATTGGCAAGCGGAATATGCTGCTGGCAACCGTAAATGTCGTTGTCAGAAAGCGCTCCGCTTATGTTTTTTCTCGGAAATGTTATTTTTATTGAATCTACCACTGCATATATAATGATGTCAATTTTACTTTCGTCAACATCATATGCCTTTGATACAGCTTCCTTAGTAAGCCTCTCCGCTACATATTGCATTTCCTCGCATGTTTCGAATATAAGGTCAAAGGTTATGTAAAGCGGACCTGCATTTTTGCTTCGGAGGATTTTTGTATAATCAATCAACTTTTTCATTCTATATCTCCTCCAATGATATTTTTGCAGTTTCAAGAAGCGAATCAACCTCAGCAAGATGGAAAACGGAAAATTCATAAACCTCTCCGACGTGAATATCGGACGGTGAGAAGGGGAATGCGAGATTTCCTGCAGTTGATTTTCTTCCATCATAGTCACAGTGAAGCATACGGCTGCGTACAAGCGCACATACCTCATCTGCAATATCCTGTGTTTTTCCGACTACATCAATCACAATTCCGAGTGACGAGTCTTTTCCACCGCTTGTTTTGAATGTGACGGTATAGCTTCCGTCAGGAAGTCTTCCGTGCGTATTCTCGTGTACAAAATCTGTAACAGTAGCAATGATTTCATCAATGCGCGCTATTGTTTCGGGGTCATAAACCGTTGCCGGGCAGATTGTTCTGTATCCTGAGCACTTTACGCCCTCAAGCTTTAATGTTTTAACCTCAGCTTCACGGAATTTTGAATTACGCACTCTGACAGTTCGCTCATCTGCCTGTTCAAACTCGGAATTTGTCAGATCGCAAACACCGTCAGGCTCAAATATCAGATATGGGTTTGTCTGTTCATAAAGCGTATGTGCCGCAACACGCTCAACGGTGCATTTTCTTATCGGATTTGCCGGACGAAGCTCAAAATAGTCATCATATATGTAAGCCTGCATAACATCTGCTGCAGCAACAGGCTCGGAACACATTGCACCACATTCCATAATTTTTGCCATATGGAATGCAAGTCCTTCGTCATAGCCGTTATAAACGCATGGTGCGGCATATATTGCCGTATCACAGGCTCTTCCGCAGAGAATGACATCCGCCCCTTGTCCGAGCAGCTCAATAATCGGTGCAATACCTATCTGGCTTACAATACACGAGCTTTCTTCAACCGCCGCTCTTTCAAGCGGCATCTCATCGCTCATATTCTTTATTTTTCCTGCATCAAGCTTTTCAAGTACATATTCTTTGGAAACATCGCTGAGCACTGTGCCGAGCTTGAAATGCAAATTCTGTTCTTTTGCAATTTCTTCTATTATTTCACGTACCCAGGCAACATGCCTTTCGCTTCCTGCACCACCTGCTGTTCCGATAATAAACGGAGCCTTATGTGCAAGTGCTTTCGGCAATGCGATTGATAAATCACGCTTAACTGCACTTCTTGCAGTAAATGATTTTCCGCTGCCGAGATAAAACGGGCCAGGATCGGTCGAGCCGGCATCAACGCCGAGATAGTCAACCTTTTCGGAGAACGCTATATCAAGTGACTCCTCACTGTAACCATATCCAAGAAGTCCATTTAATGCTACTATTTTCATTTATATCCCTCCGATATTTATTATATCAGATATTTCGCAAAAAAGATTGCGAATCGGAATTTTCACTTTGCAATTCGTTTATTTTTTTCTTGTATTCAGGTGCTACCTGTGATATAATCAGACATGAAAAGGATGTGATCAGCTTGAATATAAGAAACTTTGTTCTTTCGTTTTATGACAATGCCGCAGACGGAATCCACATACAACGCCTTGAAAAACCGCGTGAAGCAAAGGAATTTCACACGCATGTTTATTTCCAGATTTACTATATAAAGAAGGGCTCTCTCACTCATTTTGTTGAAGACTATTCCTCCAAGCTTTCAGCCGGAGATATGTTCATTATTCCTCCCGGAGTCGTCCACCGTATAGAAGATGACGAGGGAATTTCTTTTTACTCGCTGTCCTTTATGCCTGAAATTATCGAAGAAATGAGCCATACCGCGAGCTTTGCCGCAAACTTTCTACACAGGATAGAAAAAGAAACTTGTATTCGTCCGAAAATAACATTACCACCCAAGGAGGTGCTTCGCATTGAGACGCTTGTAGAACAGATTTACGACGAATTCCAAAACAAAGCCCTCGCTGGCGGTGAGATTGTAAAAATGTATACAGCACTTTTAATTTCCCTGTTCGCAAGAATTTATTACGACTTGTCAAATGAGCTTCCTATTCCGCAAAGCAAAGACAAAAACCATTTGATGCTATACTGCATTGACTATATCAAGCTTAACTATTTCAAGAGCTTATCGATCGAGGATATGCTTCGTCTTTCAGCCTTGTCAAGGAGTGATTTTTGTGTGAGATTTCGCGAAATCACCGGTTACTCCTTTCTTCAGTATCTAAACATTTGCAGAATAAAAAAAGCCTGTGAACATATAAAAAACGGAGAAAAGATAACTTCAATATACTCTTTTTGCGGATACGATGATTTTTCCACCTTTTACCGTAATTTTGTTAAAGTTACGGGAGTATCTCCGGCACAGTACAGGGAAGCAAATAAAAAGTGAACTGGTTTTTATACATATATTCTAGTCAGCATCACGCCCTGTGACTATGCAGATGTGTGAGGAGAAGGAAGATAAGAAGCCACAGATTATGAGAGTACAAAGTCTCATAATCTGTGGTAATTTATTACTTTTCACTTAACTAATTTTAAAACATCTGCTTATATGCATCTCCTGCATTCCTAACTCTCCACACCAACCACATTTTTCGCCACTGCGTTGCGCAAGATATCCTGTGGCGAGTACCGCTTATATACGCTTGCAAGGCGATCGTCGTAGTTTGGTATTTTGTCCTCCCATTGCTTTTTCGCGAACTTATACAGTTTTGACGAAAACTTTGCATCAAACCCAATCGCGCGCATTGCCTTTATGATGTTGGTATCATTATCTACCGCAACCATAAGTGCATATATGCCATACGGCTCGGGGTTCTTGAAATCAAAGTTTTCATATAAGCCTGCATTGAAAGGCATATCAAATATAAGTCCGTCCCCGAATTTCGCCGTTACAAACACAATCCCCTCAATAACACTCAAGTATATATCAAGCCTCCCAGAGCCAAGAAGCGCAACCTCTTCCTCTGTCGGATTGGATATCCCTATGTTGATTGAGCAGGTTTGCCCGTACATCTCAAAGATTGCACCGTCACCGGGCATAACCTTATCATATTTATCGCCCACGGCAAGAAATTCAAATCCATGCTTTTCGTTAATCATATAAATCATACTCTCCTTTAAAATCCCAGAGGATGCGATTTTAATCGCACCCTCCGTTTTATTTTTAGCCCGAAGCTTTTACGCCGCTACGGAAAATATCTGAGATGAGCGCACACACGCACTAAACTGGTCACAAATATCTCGAAGCATTGTAAACTCCTCGTCTATTCCCGATAAATTCTGTTTAAGAACCTGCTCGTATTCCTTCTTTTTACTCTCCAACGCCTGAATTTTTAGCCTCCAGCGGTCAAGTATCTTCTGACTTGTATTTCCATTCTGGATAAGTCGCGCTATATTCTGCTGATACTCCGCTATCTGCTGTCCCATATCCTGATAGAATTCATAGGACATCTTCCTGCGCTGCTTTGCATCGTCAGCAACATACATTGAGTTCATACTTATGTACTTTGCATTGCGATGATCGGAA
>JAFQSU010000062.1 GCA_017409405.1 Oscillospiraceae bacterium
CTGCCCAAGCGTGGTTTGTGAGGTCGGTGAAACCTTTGGACGGGACGTCGGTGTTGTCACCGTCATTAGGTTGTGTGGTTTCCTCGTCCGACGGGACGTCGTCCCCTACATCGGCATTCTCATCGGGTGCGGCACCTCCGCCGCCACCTCCTCCACCACCTGACGGGGTATTGGAATTATCCGAACTATCGGATGAACCTCCTGTTGTTGCACCGTATACCATAATATTGAAGTGTTGTGTCGTTTCAAGAATTCCGTCACTTGCAGTTACCGCAACGTGGTTTTCGCCAACCTGCGATGCATCAGGCTTCCATACAAGTATGTTTCTATCTGCATCAAGCGACATTCCGCGCGGAAGTGATGTTCCAATAAATGTGATGTCCCTTCCGACCGGACTGTGTGCCGCTATCGGGATTGTTATTGAGCTTCCGGCCGAGACGGTCTGATCTTCAATTTCGTCAATATTCGGGGCCGATGACTCAACGACCGAAAGAGGTATGCGGAGTGACTGCCCCTCTTTAATATTGTATACATATCCAAGGTCCATTTCAAGTTCGTCGATATAGCTTCTTACAAGCGAAACCATGCCAAGTGCGAGAACTATATCTCCGTCCTCATTCTTGGTTGCGCTTTCAATCAGGTATGAACCATTCTGCACCTTGTCATTATCAACATATACAAATTTTCCTGCAAGAGCATCGACATCCACATTCTGTCCCTTAGTCGGAGTGTAGGTGATGAAGTTTTCCATCTCAAGACCGTGCGTAAAGCTCTTTACCTTTCCTGTATATGCCGGGAAATAAGTCTTCGCAGACTCACCGATGAACTCGAGAGTTTCGCCGTCGTTTAAGTACTTATAGACTATATGCTCTGTATCTTCCGCTCCCTGCAGCGAAAGAACTCCTGCAAATCCGCGGAATGCGAGCTTGTTATCAACTATATAGTCAACCTCAGTATTATTGGAATAGATGACATAGTCAATACGGCCGTTTTTGAGCGTTACCTTGACTGCACTGTACGCATCATTGAATCCCGGCTTTGCACCCGGAGCCCTTTCCATCGAAACCTTTTCAATCTTCTC
Source organism: Oscillospiraceae bacterium (assembly GCA_017409405.1). Classification (GTDB taxonomy): domain Bacteria; phylum Bacillota; class Clostridia; order Oscillospirales; family JAAYXM01; genus SIG480. The sequence continues at coordinate 1,082 of JAFQSU010000062.1, forward strand.
AATATACGCCTTGCCGTATTCATACGGTTCAAGAACTGATGTAAAGGTCGTATCAAGGTCTTTTCCTTCTCGCCTTACGAGGAGATAATCAAGATTGCCGATTGGCTTGTTTGTTGGTACCTGCTGCGGAAGCGCCGTTGCAAATGTTACCTCGTTCATCGGTTCATCGCTTACCATTGTAAGACGGAGTCTGACGTCGCGGTTCTGTGTCATTACCTTACGCCAGTCCTTGACGTTCCATTCTACAGCGAAGTTATCAGCGATTGAGTTATATGTTCTTATGTTCTTAAGCCACGTATATCCGACAGGATATATTTCTGTTTCTGCGCCACCGGGGTCAGGTCCGTATATTACATCCGGACCTGCGTAAACGCCATGGAGATTTCCTTCTTCATCGGTATACATCGGCGTTACCTTCAGATCATCAAGTCCCGATACTGCCGTAAGCTCATCAGACTGGCTGTGGAAGCTGTAAAGATGGTCGTTGCCGCCTTTTACATGGAAGAAGTCAACACCGTATGAAATTTCATCGTCCACTTCGACCATTACCACCGAGCGACGGTACTCATCTGTCTGTTCGTATGTGCTTCCGTTTACATCAACATCCATAACCTTAACTCTGCCGGAGTCATCAAAGTGGTACGGAGTTCCCGGTGTTGTGCAGGTTTTGGGACGACTCTCATCTACAATTACCGTGTTGTGTGAGATAGGTGCTCCCACCCACTGTAAACGGTTCGGCTGTGAACCCGTCTGCTCCGGATATCCGAGGTCGGGAGCGAGGTTAAGCCCGAATGCATCCATATAGAGATTCAGCAGACCGTTATGACCGTGTCCGGCGTTTGCTCCGTAATAAATTGCAAAATCCCGGGTTGTGTTTGTATTTGTAGTTACACTTACTGACTTGTTGTTTGCGCCTGCACGAAGTACCGCAAAGCCAAAGCCCGTGAGCATATCGGATTCAAGGACAAGCTCGCCGTCCTCCTCGATTATCTTTTCAATGTCCTTTGCAACCTGCTCAGGATCATCGTCAAAAATCGAACCCTGAATTCCATCTATGCTGTTATTGTTGGCTAAATATGATGCCTGTGCGAGTTTTCTGTCACCCATATACTCAAAGCCTGTAACCGACTGGGGGAACGGCAAAGTGATGCCAACTCCCGCAACGCCTCCGGAGTCTCCTATCTGCGCCGTGTAGTAGCCGCCGAGTACGAGCCTTATATTAGCCAGAAACATCTTTGCAAACTTTGGATTGTTAAAGAGGTTTGCCGATGGGTATTCCTCATAATCTGCGAGATACAGCACCATCTTAAGAAGGTTCTGAACCCAACCGGCGTTATATCCCACAGCATTTTCGTTACCGATACCATCACGACTAACATCTTCAATGAGCTTCATCATGACATTTCCGCCGGTAATATCGCCTCGATACTCACCGGTGTTATAGGCTTTACCGTAAGACATTAACCA
>JAFQSU010000063.1 GCA_017409405.1 Oscillospiraceae bacterium
AAAATCCCTTGAAGTGTCGAACTTCAAGGGATTTTCCGCTTATTTTGCCCGAATGTCACCTCTCGGAGTATACACATACACCTTCGGGTTCCATTCGGACAATCTCACACCTTTTTGGACAGTCTCCCAGCGTGTCGATAGATTTATTGACACGCTGGGAGCAGGACGTTAGTCCTGCTCCTGCTTTGTTTCTTGTCCGTTATTCTCTTCAATTGTTTCACTTGTTTCATTCAAGCCATGCATGAAGCCTCCTAACTTCGGAGAGCAAACATCACCTGCAATGAGTTTATTTTTATAAAGAATTATATTTGCTACAACACCCTCCTCATTACTCGGATGATTATTTATTCTGTATGTATAACGCATTACGCGTTTACCTGAATACTTAGTCAAATCCATTCCCTGGCGTTTCTGTATTTCATTATAATCATTATATACACCGTCAAATTCGTCGGGAATTTTCACTTCCATGAATTCTATCGGTTCTTTATCTACTGTCCAGCCATATCCTTCGAGTAAAGATATTCTGTCATCATTGGTTTTGAGTTTTACCTCTTTTTTCTCCATCGTTTCTTCCGTAACCGACACCACATCAGCATCTGCATTACCTCTTGCAATAACAAAAGCAGAACAAACTATAATGCATATTGCAAGGATTCCCGAAACAATCTTTCTTCTTGTAAGCCTCGTCGTAAAAACAATCATTATATACATTCCTTTCAAACTTTTTATAGTAAATGTTTATTATGGCAAGACTTCAAATATGACAGCAAAAGCCATCTGCCGAAAATACGCTTTTCGGCAGATGGCTTTTAAATAACCCTACGTTAAGAAATACTTGTTCCCTTATTTTTTGAAAATCTTAAAAGTGCAATGATGATTGAGCTGATGTTCAGAATTTCACCGATTATCCCTCCGAGCGCACCGATACCGATACGTATATTGTAGACAAGCCAGCAGGAAGAATCACCGAGTTTTAGCATTCTAAGTCGATTTACATTTGTATTGACTGCCGCAACAGTTCCGAAAACCCCTCCGATTACCGGAAGAAAACTCAAAAAATATTCAGACGTGGGTAAATCCGCCGTTAGAACAAATCTCACAAAAACCGCGACACAACCGATACAAAGGAGAGCGCATGAAAGATACCGTACCGACTTTTTTAATCTGTCGGTATTCATAAACACTAAATTTCTTATCAAAAAGACACAGTTAAGCAAAACGGCAACACCGCCGTCCGCAAATATATAAGAAACCAGATAAAACACCGTTCCGATACTCTGGAAGATGAGGAGATTTTTCTTTTCCTTCATTTGAAACGAAAACACGGTCGTTATCATTCCCAGAAGACTCAGAAGCATTGCAGCAAATCTCTCATTCATCAATCAGCACCAACCCTCACGCTTTGCAAACATGCGGAAGTCAAGGTCTCGCGGAATCTCCTCCATTGTCTTGCGATTAAACCCTTTCTGTTCCTGAATGAAAACCCAGAGCTGCGTTATGGTAAGCTCGCATTCCCTTATATCGGGCACAATGAGATAACTCTCATCAGAGCAGATGATTTTTTCCGCTTCCGCAATGCGTCCAACTCTCGCAAGAGCATAGGCATAATAGAGAAGACAGCGTGCATTTTCACGAATTTCAGAAATCGCCTTTTCAAAAAGCTCAATGGTCTGCTCTGATTTTTCGCTGACAAAAAGAGTTTTAAACAGCGCTTTTGCAAGAGACAGGTCATCAGGGCGCATCTCATACGCTCTTTGCATATATGAAATTTCATCCTCTCCGAGATTCCGCTTAATAATCGCCATTGCATAGTTTGCCCATGCACTTTCGCTCAGCGAAAGTGACTTCTCGATATTCTCATATGCTGATTTGTACTGTTTTTTGGCAATTTGCGCGCAACCGAGAAGATAGTACGCATACCAATTTCCGGCATCCTTGCTTTCTGTTGCCTTTTCCAGCAGTTCAAGCCACTCGTTCTGGATATTATATGAAAGCGGAACATCCTCCGGATTGTGGACACCGACACTCCCCGTCTCAATAAGACTGCGCCACACATCCTGATCTTTGGTAATATTTCCGAAATCAAGATGTGCACACAGCACGTCCTCTCCATTATTTTTACGGCGAAGGTTCTCAAGTGCACCCCAGCCATCTGCTGTAAAGATGATTTCCTTTGCAGGACTTTCAGCCATCTTACGTGTATCGCGCAAAACTTTTTCAAGCTCTTCTTCTCCGATTGCAAGCTCAAGCCGTGCAAGAGTCTCAATCTTTGCGCTCTCCCAGTCAGAGTGAATCTTTTCTTTGTCCGCCTGCATTGCGCCGTAAACCTCAACCCACTCCCATACATCGTGAGCCGGCATAGGTAAGCATTCATACTGTGTGTGTGCAAGTCCGCTTTGTATCTCGCAATAGCTTCCGCTTTCAGAATCCTTCGTCAGAAAGTTCATCCATTTATGCCCACCCTGAGAGTTCCCCCATATAAAGAGCTTTCTGCCGGAAAGTCTTTTTGTTGAGGTTTGAAACAGCCCATATCCCTCACGGTCGAGATGACAGATATATTTCCGTGCATCTTCATGCAAGTCCCAGAAATAATCATTTGCAGTTAAATTCCTTGATGGATAGGAAACATCTATCCCCTCGTATTGCGGAATTTCTACTTTCATAATCCTTCCGTCGCGTGCGGTGAATGCTTCATCCGCAGGAACAATAACACGGTCTCCCTCCTTCTCAACCGTCGCGACGTTGCTCCACCAATACATCGGTACGGTATAAGGATTGGGATTTTCTATGCGCATGCGGCAAAAGAGATACTTAGCCCCCTCGGGAAGGAAGAAATCCATCTGCACAACGCAGGCGCGAATTCGTTCAAAGTAATAAAAGCGAAGAACCTCAGTACCGTCATCAAGTGTAGTTGTCGCAGTATTTATAAGTGAGCACGTATAGGGGAAATGACCCCTGAAACCGCAATTCCATTCAATTCCGCCAGAAAGCCACGCATTTCTGACAGCAAGGTTGCAGGGGCGTACAACGCTGTTCTTAAAAAGAAGCTCTCGTCCCGTTTCTTTATCAATAAGAGACCAAAGCTTTCCTCCGAACTGCGGAACAAACGTCGCCTTGATATGTTCATTTTCAAGAATCGCAACATCATATTCACGCTCTACAAGTGCCCTGTCATACATGTCAATGTATCGGTATGGAAAAGCAGTTTCTACTTCCCCGTAACCGATAAAGAGTCTTTTCTCATCCGCTTCGGAAAGAGTGCTTTTATTTCTGTCAAGATCAAGTCTTTCAGATATCGGCGGAAGAGAGTTTTCCCTGCCGAAGTCTGCGGACGGCAGTTTGATTTTTTCAAATTTAAGCATGGTTATTGTGCTCCCATCAAAAGTAGTATGTGTATAAATCAAATTATGTGATGTTGTAATATAATCCTAACAACTCGGCTTTGTCAATGCAATAGATAATTTTATATATTCGGACGTTTTTTCTGACAGCAAAAAAACATGTCTTTTCATTGACGTTAAGCCTTTTTTGTGATATTATTAAATATCAATATTTATAAAGGAAAGTATGTCATGTGGATTTCTGAAAATTTTACAGATTACAGTGTTATAGATTGCGGCGACGGTGAAAAGCTTGAGCGATGGGGAGACTATTATCTTGTACGCCCCGAGCCACAGGCTATATGGTCCTCTCCGCGTACAAATCCGTATTGGAAAAAATACGATGCATTATATTCACGTTCCTCAAGCGGCGGAGGCAGCTGGACAAACAGAACGCTTCCTGCATCGTGGTCTATATCTTACAAAGAGCTTACTTTTAACCTTAAGCCGATGAACTTCAAGCACACCGGCATTTTCCCCGAGCAGGCTTCAAACTGGGATTTTATTATGGACAAGATTTCAAAAGCCGGTCGCCCTGTCAATGTGCTGAATCTCTTTGCATATACAGGTGCCGCAACAATTGCCGCGGCAAAAGCCGGTGCCTCCGTCTGTCATGTCGATGCTGCAAAGGGTATGGTTGCATGGGCGCGTGAAAACGCCGCTTCATCGGGGCTTTCAGATGCCCCGATTCGTTGGATTGTTGACGACTGCGCAAAATTTGTTGAACGTGAAATCCGACGCGGCAGAAAATACGATGCTATCATTATGGACCCTCCGTCCTACGGCAGAGGTCCGACGGGTGAGATATGGAAAATAGAAAACAACCTATTTGATTTTGTCAATCTTTGTTCGGGAGTCCTTTCCGACAATCCCCTCTTCGTTCTCATAAGTTCTTACACAACCGGACTTGCGCCGTCTGTAACAAAATACATGGCAGACATGATTTTTACCAAAAAATACGGCGGAACAAGTGAATGTGACGAGCTTGGTCTCCCTGTACTTGAAACAGGTCTTTTTCTCCCTGCCGGAAGTGCTATGAGATGGTCTTCCATTTAGTATTTAATTTCGAGGTTTATTTATGAATGATATTATTAAATCCGAAAATCTTACGTTTAAATATAATATCGACAGCTCAACGCCGAACACAGCTCTTTCTGAGGTCAGTATAGCTGTAAAAGAGGGCGAATATCTCGTTATCCTCGGGCACAACGGTTCGGGTAAATCCTCTCTCGCCAAACATTTCAACGCCGTTCTTCTCCCTTGCGGAGGAAAAGTGTATGTTTCGGGTATGGATACTTCCGATGAGGCACTTTTATATGAGATAAGAAAAACCTGCGGCATGGTTTTTCAAAACCCCGACAATCAGATTGTCGCAACAATCACCGAAGAAGATGTCGCATTCGGGCCTGAAAACTTAGGTCTTCCGAGAGAAGAAATCCGTAGCCGTGTAGATGATGCACTAAAAACCGTGGGTATGTATGAATACCGTAATCACGCTCCTCACTTGCTCTCCGGCGGTCAGAAGCAGAGAATCGCCATCGCCGGTGTTATCGCCATGAAGCCGCGTTGCATTATTCTCGACGAGCCTACCTCAATGCTTGACCCTTCAGGCAGACGTGACATTCTCACCATAGTTGATGAGCTTAACAAAAAACACGGCATTACCGTTATCCTCATAACCCATCACATGAATGAAGCAGTTGCTGCTGACAGAATAATTGTCATGGACAACGGCAAAATCGTTCTCGAAGGCACACCGAAAGAAATTTTTCCGAAGATTGATACCCTTCACTCCCTTTCGATGACTGTTCCTCAAACAGTAGAGCTTCTTAATGAATTAAACAAGCACGGATTCAATCTTCCGCTCGACAAAATCACCGTTGAAGAATGTGCCGATATAATTTCCGAGAAATTAAAAAGATAAACACGGAGGTATCACAAGAAGTGAACGCAATAATGAGTATTCGAGGGCTTTCGCATGTTTACAGTCCCAAAACTCCGTTTGAATGTTCTGCCATCAACAATATTGATCTTGACATATATCCGGGCGAAACACTCGGAATTATCGGTCATACCGGCTCGGGCAAATCAACGCTCATTTCACATCTGAACGGATTGATCAAGCCCTCCTCCGGAGAAATATTATATGACGGTGAAAACATCTTTAAATCAAAAGAATTCACACACAGTATCCGTTTCAAGGTCGGGCTTGTTCTTCAGTATCCCGAATATCAGCTTTTTGAAGAAACGGTATACAAGGATATAGCATACGGTCCGTCCAACATGGGGCTTTCCGATGATGAAATAGAGCAACGTGTTTATGAATCGGCTGAATTTGCCGGCATTGACAAGTCACTTCTTTTAAGTTCTCCGTTTGAGCTTTCGGGCGGACAGAAGCGCAGAGTCGCCATTGCCGGAATTATTGCCATGCGTCCCAAGGTTCTTATCCTTGATGAGCCGACTGCAGGGCTTGACCCGGTAGGTCGGGAAGACCTGCTCTATCACATAAAAAAATATCGCGATGCTACCGGTGCCGCTGTTATAATCGTTACGCACAGCATGGAGGACATCGCCCGTCACGCAGACAAGCTTCTCGTTATGAACGGCGGAGAAATCATGCTTTACGGAACGCCCGATGAAGTCTTTTCTCATTCCGAAGAGCTTCTAAACGCAGGACTTGACCTGCCTCAGATTACACATATCATAAAAGCCCTTAAAGCTCGCGGAATCTCTCTTCCCGACTCCGTATATACCGTAAGTCAGGCTGTTGATGCAATACTTTCCACAGGAGGTGTTGACCATGATTAAAGACGTTTCCCTCGGTCAGTATTTCCCGGGTAACAGCGTAATCCACCGTCTCGATCCGCGTATAAAAATCATTCTGACAATGACATTCATAGTAGTTCTTTTTATATGTCGCGGCTTTATCCCATATGCAATTATGACCGTTTTTCTCTTCAGTGTTATTTTTGCTACAAAAATAAATATACGTCTTATTTTCAAAAGTCTTAAGCCTATTCTGATCCTTCTCATTTTCACCGCTGTACTGAATATTTTTTACACAAAAAGCGGTACGGTATTATTCAGCATAGGTACAATTGATATCACTACCGGCGGTGTTCTTACCGCAGTTTTCATGACTGTGCGCATTGTTTTGCTTGTCGCCGGAACTTTTGTAATGCTTACCTACACAACGTCACCTATTATGTTGACAGACGGGCTTGAGTCACTGCTTTCACCGCTCAAAAAAATAAAATTCCCCGTCCACGAGCTTTCAATGATGATGTCCATTGCACTCAGATTTATACCCACTCTCATCGAAGAGACTGAAAAAATAATGTCAGCTCAAAAATCAAGGGGTGCAAGCTTTGAAACCGGAAGTCTTATCCAAAGAGCCAAGGCACTTGTTCCCGTTCTTGTTCCTCTTTTTATAAACGCTTTCCGACGTGCCGAAGATTTAGCACTTGCCATGGAATGCAGATGCTACAGGGGCGGCGAAAACCGTGTCAGGATGCGCGTCTTTAAGCTTTCTTCACTTGATATATCGGCACTTTGCATATCAATCATTATATTTACGTCGGTAATAATTATTTCTTATACTTCTTCATTTGGTGTTGTGATATGATGAGAAAAATCGCCATAATTCTGTCATACGACGGAACAAATTATCACGGATGGCAAATGCAGGCAAATTCTGTAAGCATTCAAGGCGTTCTTACATCCGCTGCATCTTCCCTTTTTAATGAAGAGATTAAAATTACCGGTTGCGGAAGAACCGACTCCGGTGTTCATGCCAAAATGTACGTTGCGAGCTTTGATACATCCTCCAAAATTCCGCTCGACCGTATTGCATACGGACTGAACAGTATGTTACCTCCGGATATATCGGTTAAATGCGCCTTTGTTGTCGATGATGAGTTTCATCCTGTGCATTCCTGCATAGAAAAGGAATATACTTACTATATTTATACAGATACCGTGAGAGATCCTTTTCTCGAAAATCGTGCATTGCATTACCGTTATCCGTTTGATCTTGAACGAGTAAGGGCTGCGGCGGCACACTTTGTGGGTACGCATGATTTTTCGTCAGTACGGAGCCTCGGTACGCCTGTCAAGTCAACGGTAAGAACTGTTTTTAAATGTGATGTAACAAAAGAAAATAACATAATCTCAGTAAGAATTTCGGCAAACGGTTTTTTATACAATATGGCTCGTGCCATCGTGGGCACACTGCTTGATGTCGCCTCAGGAAAAATCTCTCCCGAAGATATTCCCGACATTCTCAAAAGCTGTGACCGTTCACGCGCAGGAGCAACGGCGCCTGCACACGGGTTGTATATGACAAATGTTGTTTATCCGGAGCGATTCGGACTAAAACAGGAGGATTAGAAATGTCTGCAAAAAAAAAGAAAAGCAACGGTTTATCAGGTCGATTTGCTGTATTTATTACGATTCTTCTTTTTGTGTGTACCGTAATTTTTCTTAACAATCAATTCAGTTCAGGTTCTCTTCGTCGTATTTCCTATTGGATTTTCAACGGAGTACGCGGCGATGCTACAGATGCTTCCATTGTTTTTGATTCAAATGAATACAACCGCTTCACCGTTCTGAACGGAAATCTTTGCATAATTTCTCCTGAATTGATTTCTTCAAAAACACTTTCCGGAAAAACCTCGTTATCTGAACCGGTGTTATTGCGCTCCCCTGCAGTAACAAAATCCGATTTACGGTTTGTTGCGTATGATCTCGGGGGACTAAATTTCTACATTGCAAACAGCAAAAAGCTCTTACATTCCGGGACAGCAGAAAATAAAATACTCAATGCCGGCATAGGAAAATCCGGACACCTTGCTCTCGTTACGGAAGATACTGACAGCAAGGCACTTCTCACTGTATATTCCCCTTCGTTTGAGCCTGTATACAAATTTCATTCATCAGGAAAATATGTTTTTGATGCCTCCCTTTCTCCAAACGGCAAAACCGTCGCCGTAATTACATACGGAACCTCAAACGGAATTTTTGAAAGCTCGCTTTCGCTCGCAAAATTAAATTCAGACGGTTTTTATTCAACCGCTTCACTTGGCGGTTCCATGCCACTTAAGGTTTGCTTCCGAAGCGATAACAGAATCCTTGTTATTTGTAATGACAAAACGGTTGTTTTCGACAATGACGGTGAGTTAAAGGCTGAAATCCCATACAACGAGCTTCCCGTAAAAGCTTTTTCCAAAACGTCGGAAAAGTATGTATCAATTATTCTTGATAATTATCAAAATGGCGGCAACACAAGGCTTTTGCTCATTGATAACAACGGAAATAACGTAAGCCTTGACTTTGACGAAGACGTTTATTCATTATCTTCAAAGGGCAACTATACCGCCGTTCAGTTCTCGGATAAATGCGTAGTTTTTGAAGATGATTTATCTGTCCACTGCGAATTTGCAATACCAACTTCAATTACTCAATGTATAATGAACAATGACGGCTCGGTTCTTTCTATCGGAGATAATTTTGCCACACTTTACGTTCAATAGCTACAATTGATGCAACGGAGGGATAATCATGACGATTTCTTCTTTGGCAGTTGATATTATAACGCTTGCAATTCTCGTTTTCTCCGCATTGCGCGGACGCCACAAAGGGCTTATTAAGACGGTCGCAGGAATTGCTGCGCTGATAATTTCATTTTCCGCTGCAGGTTTTCTTGCAAAAGAAACCGCACCATATATCTCAGAAAAATACATTTCACCGTATATAACCTCTGCTGTGATTTCAGAGTCAACAGATACAGAGGCTACACCCTCACAAGCGACCTCCGAAGCTAAAGATATTTTTCTTAGCCTTGGGATTTCTGACAGTATCATAAATGATGCAATATCAGATTTCACTGCGGCAATGACCAAGAGCATCGTAGAACCGCTTGTTGCAATGTCAAACAGTGTTGCTTACAGAATCACATACTACGTTTTGTTTGTTATTTATTTTCTGCTCTCCCTGCTGGTCGTTTCTCTTTTATTAAAAATAGTAAACCTTGCATCAAGAGTTCCGGGAATAAATTTTGTAAACAAAACACTCGGACTTATTTTAGGCCTGATAATGGGTTATCTTATAATTATGGTTTTGTCTCACCTTCTTGTTAAATTCGGAATACTTCTGAATGATGATATTTTAAACGATACAAAACTGCTTAATGCACTCATCCGTTTTTCCCCCACAATGCTGATAGGAAAATTTCTGTCAATATAGGCAATAAAGAATAGTCAATTTAAAATGTTAGGAAGTTTTCATATGAACATACCAAATTTACTTTCAATATTCAGAATGTGCCTCGTTCCCGTTTTTGTTGTTGTCTTTTTCTCCGACAGCTCACATGCATATGCATACGCTGCTTTCGTATATGCATTAGCCGGCTTTACCGATATCCTTGACGGAATAATCGCACGAAAATTTAATCTTATTACAAAACTCGGCAAAATCCTCGACCCTCTCGCTGATAAAATGATGACTATTACGGTTTTTGTCTGTATCTCGATTGCCGGTCTTTTTCCGTGGTGGATAATCGGATTGATTTTTGCAAAGGATTTTCTGCTCGTGCTCGGCGGTGTAAAGCTGTATCGCGAAATGTCTGCCGTGTTCAAATCAAACATACTCGGCAAACTTGCAACTGTCGTTCTTGTAATCGGCGGAATAATCATTCTGCTGTTTGAAAAGTTCTTGCCCGGCATTTTTAAATCACTATTTGCCGGCTGTGCAATTACACTCTCTTTTCTCGCTTTCTTCAGTTATCTTTATCAATACTATAAATTCAAAAAAACACACGATACTACATCGTTTTAAACTCACAAAAAGGACTGGTAATTTATTATGCAACCAACTTTATGCAGCAGATGCAAGAAAAATCTTGCTGTAATCTTCGTTACAAAGATGGATGGTGAAAAATCCGTAAGCGAGGGCATTTGTTTAAAATGCGCACGTGAGCTCGGAATAAAGCCTATTGATGATTTTATGAATAAAATGGGTATCTCCGATGAAGACCTCGATTCCATGACCAATGAAATGATGGGAATGCTCGGAGAGCTTGGTGGCGATGACCTTCCAAGTCTTGTTACGCCGGATGAGTCTGATGACAATGACGGAAAAACAGCAACCTTTCCGTTCCTCAACAAGCTCTTCGGCTCTGCCCCTGCTGCGGATATGTCACAGCAGCCGAAGCAGACCGAAGCGCGACCCGGCGATAAGAAAAATGTGAAATATAAATTTCTCGACAACTTCTGTATCTCACTCACAAATAGAGCCAAGGAAAATAAAATAGACAAAATTGTAGGTCGTGAAACCGAGATAGAACGTGTAATCCAGATTCTGAACAGACGTCAAAAGAACAATCCGTGCCTGATCGGAGAACCCGGTGTCGGTAAAACCGCAATAGCTGAAGGTCTTGCAATTAAAACCGCAGAGGGTGATGTCCCCGCAAAGCTTCTTGACAAGGAAATTTATCTGCTTGACCTCACCTCGCTTGTCGCAGGTACTCAGTTTCGCGGACAGTTTGAAAGCCGCATGAAAGGGCTTATCGATGACATCAAAAAGAAAGGCAATGTTATTCTTGTCATTGATGAGGTACACAATCTCGTCGGTGCAGGCGATGCAGAAGGTTCAATGAATGCTGCAAACATTTTAAAGCCGGCTCTTTCAAGAGGCGAAATTCAGGTTATCGGAGCTACTACCTTTTCTGAATACCGCAAGCATATTGAAAAAGACAGTGCCTTAGAGCGCCGCTTCCAGACGGTAATTGTCAGTGAACCGTCAATAGATGAAACTGTAGAAATAATCCGCGGAATATCCCACTATTATGAGACGTATCACGGTGTCAGAATAACAGACTCAATTGCCCGTCTTGCGGTTGTTTTATCCGAGCGTTATATCACAGACAGATTCTTGCCGGACAAGGCAATTGACCTTATTGACGAGGCATGCTCAGACCTTAACCTCAAGAGCAAGTCAATCACAGAGCGCGCAGAAGTAGAAAAACAGCTTAAAGCGGTTGAGCAGGAACGTGATTCGCTGATTTCAGACACCTCAGAACAGGCATTTGAACGTCTTGCTTTATTAAAAAGTGATGAGTGCAGACTCCTCGAAAGAAAGGCAGAGCTTGAAAAAGAGCCTGTTCCCGAGCTTTCCGAAGAGCATCTTGCAAAAGTAATTGAGCTTTGGACCAAGATACCTGCATCTGCTATCTGCGAAACAGAGTTCAAGCGTCTTTCAGAGCTTGAGATGCGACTCAAGAAAAGAATTATCGGTCAGGATGAGGCCGTTTCCGCGGTTGCCGCCGCTATCAAGCGCAACCGAGTCGGAATATCCCCAAAAAGAAAACCCGTTTCTTTCTTGTTCACAGGTTCTACCGGCGTGGGCAAGACCGAGCTTGTAAAGTGCCTTGCTTCTGATTTATTCAATTCACCCGAGTCGCTCATTCGCCTTGACATGTCAGAATTTATGGAAAAGCATGCTGTATCAAAGCTTATCGGTGCACCTCCCGGATATGTCGGATACGACGAAGCCGGACAGTTGACGGAAAAGATTCGCCGCAAGCCGTACTCTGTTGTTCTTTTTGACGAAATAGAAAAAGCACATCCCGATGTGTTGAATATTCTTCTTCAGATACTTGACGACGGACGTATCACCGATGCTCAGGGACGTGAGGTTAACTTTGAAAATGCCGTAATTGTCATGACTTCGAATGCGGGCAGTCAGTTCAAAGGCGGCACTGCAGGCTTTAACCACTCGGTTTCAGAGCATAACAAAGAACGTGCGATGAAAGCGCTGTCAGACTTTTTACGTCCTGAATTCATCAACAGAATTGACGAAATTGTGGTATTCAATCCGCTTAATGTTGAGAACTTTAAGGAAATCGCAAAAATAATGCTTCATGATCTCACGGCTTCCCTTTCCGAAAAAGGCATAAAGTTTGTCTTTGATGATTCTCTTGTGACCTATCTCAGCGAAAAGTCATTCTCCGAAAAATACGGAGCAAGAAATCTTCGCAGAACCATCCAGAAAGAGCTTGAGGATGCTGTTGCAAATCTGATTATTGAAAACTATGACAAAAAAATATCCGACATCACAGTTTGTTTAACCGATGACAAAATCAACTTAAATATTGGATAAAAAACAATGGCAAGTCATATGACTTGCCATTGTTTTTTTATTATCTGTTTATATTCCGAAAAGCTTTTCTGCATTTCTTCCGAGGATGTCAAGCTTTGCCTCGTCATCAATATCTGCCAAAGCTATTCGCCCAAATGTGAAGTTTGGTGAATAAAAAGCTATGTCAGTACCGTAGAGAATTTTCTTCGTGTCTACGTATTTTGCAAGAAGCTCAATACTTCCCTCTGCTGCACCGGCAAGTGCCGTATCAACGTAGAAATTGCTTCTGCTGTTCACAGCCTCACCGATTCGTTCAACGCTGTCTATACCAACCTCACTGTGCGCTGCAATGAACTTTGCATTTTTATATTCATCCGATACTGCAGCAAGCGCAACAAGCTGATCTATACCGTATGTATGCATAAGAACAACCATTCCGTGCTCATCAGCATACTTGAGTGCCGGTGCATACTTCGGTGATGAAAACGGCGTCTTGTTAATACTTATATGGAACTTAATGCCCTTAAAGCCCGGGTTGTCTTTATATTTTTCAAGCTCAGGAACCATATCATCCATATAAGTAGGATTAAGGCAAACATATCCGTAAATTCTTCCGGGGAATTCTTTTATGGCTTCGGCAAGGATTCGGTTTCCACGCTCGTGGTCAGTTTTGAAGCCGATATTGGCAGACAAAAAGGCACACTCAACACCGAGGTTATCAAGAAGCTCGACAATAGTCTTTGCAGAACCCTTTTTCGGCAGGAAAAATGAGTTATATTCACCGCAATGGCCGTGTACATCAATAATTCTGACTCCCGCTATCGGAAGTCCGTATTTGACATTTTCCCATACATTCATCATCAGAACTGCACCTCACTCATAAGCTTTTTAAGGTTACCCGATGCTATCATCTGCTTTTCATCTTCGCTTATTCGGGAATATGTTATCAAAGCGACAGAGGCAGCGCCGGAAAGTGCCGGCATTCCGCTTCCGAAAATTAGTCTCTCTGCGCCAAAATGCTCGACAGTGTCTTCTATAGCTTCAAAGCCCTTATATGTAGAAGTGCATATATAAAGATTCGGGAATATCTTGAGAAGCGCATAAACATCACGCATGCAGGTATAGCTAATACCTGTTAAAATAACACGCAAATCGCGGTGATTTTTAAGAATTTCATATAATGCGGCATAGCTGTTGCCGACTCTCGATATAGGCAACAAAAGCGGAATTTTATGCTTTTCAAGGGCTGTAAAGAGCTCTCCGCAGGTCCACTCACCCACAGTCCATCCTTCACTCTGAAGTGTTACGATTCTTACATCGTGCTTTTTCATAAGAGCGACAAGCTCTTCGGGTTCGGGAAACTCCCCGGTATGGTGTGGCATCACATGCCACATGGGATAAAGACGTGAATCGCCCGAAATTTCGTCCACAAGTTCAAGGTTTCCATCGTATGTAATTCCGTAAGCGGCAAATTCGTATCGCATAACTGCAGAATCGATACCGTATCTGTCAAACTTTGAAAGCATTTCATCTTTTGTTATAGGGGTATTTTCTCGTTTATACCCACATATTCCAAAAGAAGCTTCGCAATCAAAAAACTCAAGTTTTTTCATGTACTCAACTCCAAATTTCAATTTCTTTTTAATTATACCACATTTATTTATTTATTCAATATTTTTTCAAAATTTCTAATGATTTCAGTAATATTATATGGCTCTATAATAAAAGTTGGGGTAACCAAGTAGAGCCTACGAAAAATAATTAAAAAAGTAGAGCATATTTGGAAGAAATCCGTTAAAATGGAAATGACCAGTAACCATGAACGGAGGACTCAAATATGCTCTATAAACATT
>JAFQSU010000007.1 GCA_017409405.1 Oscillospiraceae bacterium
CCAGCGCAGGAACTTAAAGCCTGTCATCTTCGGGTCTGCCGGAAGTGTTACCTTTCCGTCTACAACAGTTTTTTCTGTGATGTATTCGCCGTTGCCGTTAAAGAACTCTACTATCTTTGCGTCCTCTGCGGCGGTCTCTGTATAAACCGCTGTGAGGAAGGTGTTTGTTGCAAGTGTGAAGGTGTAGCTTGGATCGGAGGATACCCAGTCACCGTTTTCTGCAGTGCCGCGTACCCAGTGGCGGAAGGTGTAGCCATCTGCGCTCTTATCGGGAGCCGTTACCGTTACCTCAGTGCCGCGTGTGTAATCGCTTCCGACTACGTTTATTGTGTTCGGGTCAATGCTTGTTGAGGTTGCAAGTGCGATGTACGGATTTTCTACCGCTTCGTAAAGCTCGCCCTCATAGTCAAGCGTAAGGCTCTTTATATAGCCATATGCTCTGCCCTGTGAATCGTTACCATTTCCCAAAGCGGATATGCCTACGAGAATATAATACTCATCCTCAGAAAGCTTTATGGGGTTTCCTGTTTTGTATTCTCCCTGACTCATATCAACAGAAGCTATGCGTGTTACGCCGGGGTCTGCGATAATATCACTTGCCGCCGGGGAAGCCATATTCCAC
This sequence comes from Oscillospiraceae bacterium, assembly GCA_017409405.1. Classification (GTDB taxonomy): domain Bacteria; phylum Bacillota; class Clostridia; order Oscillospirales; family JAAYXM01; genus SIG480. The sequence goes on from JAFQSU010000007.1 coordinate 623, forward strand.
TTAGCATCTGCATATGCCACAGGCACAATGTATGTGTCTACAATTGAGCAGAAGGGTTTAGCTGTCCAGCCTACCGTGGGGTTATATATGCCGGGGTTTTTAACAGATGCCTTAAGGACATATGCGGCGTTTCCAAAGAGATCACTGCTGTTAACCCTGAACTGCAAGCCTGCATCATCCAAAGCACCGGTGCCAATGTTCGATTTGCCCACATAGCTCCATGCATTTGAAGCCGTTGTGTCAATACTGCTTTCCTTTATATTTGCTATTGCTCTTTCTCCGCCGGTAATCTCCGATGTGAATATATACTCTGCATCATTTGATACCGTAACTGAAACCTTTTCAGAAAAATCAGCTCCGCCTATCGTTGCAGAAACCGTAACGGTCGCCGTGCCTGCGCTGACGCCGGTAACCGTACCGTCAGCTGCGACCTTTGCGACGGAATCATCAGAGCTTTCGTAAGTTATCTCTGTGCTGTCCGTAACATCTGCCCCTGCGGAAACAGCCTTTGCCGCAACCTTGGTTGTTCTTCCTGCAAAGATTTCCGTCTTATCCGCTTCGATGCCAAAGGAAGCCCTGTGGTTAAGCGTAAAGTTTTCCATCATTGCAAAATAGTTGCTAAGGCTTGCTCCGCTGTCGTTGCCAATGCTGAGAAGAACGTAATACTCACCGCCGGAAAGCTCTACATCGGCATATGTGCTATAATGGCCTTTGGTCTTTCCTGCAGTTGTGTATGTATCCTGTGAAATAATGTGCTTGACACCCGAATCTTTAAATACTGTTGCAAGGTCAAGATTTGCATCCATCGTCCAGCCCTTGCTCTGGGCATATTTTACGGGAACAAGATATATATTGATTGTTCCTCGGTCACTGTGCATTCCGTAGGTAAGAGACGGAGTGTAAATACCTGACTCATCAAGTTTTGCCTTGAGCATAACTGCGTTGTTGTCAATATTTGCAGCAGATGATTTCAGAGTCAGTGCATCTGTCTTTTCTCCATTGGAGTACATATATGAAGCTGCGCTGTTCTTTTCGCTGACGTATGCCCACGCACCCGTTGATACCGTTCTGTCGAGGAGAGTGTCACTCGTTACAGTGTTTATATCGGCACCTGTCTTTGAAAGGAGTGCTTCACTGTGGAAAGCGTAAACCGGGCTCCATTCGGGAACATACGGTGTAAGCATAAGGCTTTCGATATATCCGTACATGCGACTGTCGCTGTATGTAACCCCTGCAGGTGAGCTGTTTTGGAAAACAAGATAATATTCGCCTGCCGCAAGGTCGACCTTATCACCTGTACATGATGTCTTCAATGACGAGCCATGCGTGTTTACAGACACAATGTGCTTTGCCTCTTTGGCGGCTATAGCCGTGTTTATGCCGTTAATATCCGACATAGTCCATCCGTTTTTCGTCACGCTTTCAGCGGAAACAAGATATGCATCAACGACGCCGCAGTAGGTCTGTCTTTGATATGAAAGCGTCGGTATGTATGTAGCTGAATTATCAACCCACATTCTGAGGACCATTGCGTTTTTGCCCTCAGCTTCTGTGAATGCATAATACTGAAGACCTCCCTCATACAGGGATTCATATTGAATACCCGGCTTGGTGTAGTACTGCCATGCACCGGTGGAAACCGTACTGTCGAGCATTGATTTGTCTGTTATCGTTTCTGTCTTTACAGAGGTGCCCGTCGCACCCTTGACAGCTCCGACAGTAAAGCTGTACACGGCTTCCTTTGCCGTAGCTTCTGCATCAGCCGCGAAAGCCGTCGGGAGCATACCTCCTATCATAATTATTGTAAGAAGAAGTGCTAAAAATCTTTTGGTTTTCATGTTTTTTCCTCCTTTTATTAAGTCGAATTTCACAGACTATTCGCCTTATATTCCTATGATAAAACAATATAGGGCTTTATTTCAATGCGTCCTTGTTGCAAATCGGGCGAGTTTTTGCAGGTAATTTTTTCTTTGACATTGGCTTTTGGGAGTGATATACTTCTCAACAGAAGGAGGTGTTTTTATGCCGGAGCTTCTTCCGCTCTACAACATAACCTATTACCTCGGCAAGCGCCCCGTGAGAATTTCAACGGAATCTGTGCGCAGTCAGGATTATTCCCACTTCCACCGTCACATACAGCTGTGCTTCGTTCTCTCGGGTGAGCTTCTCCATTCCATTGACGGTAAGGAATATCTCCAGTGCCCCGGCTCGCTTGCCTTCCTCCCTCCGTACAGTGCTCACACGCTCAGCACCGTAAATTCTGAGGACACTCCCATCATTGCACACATCTGGTTTCATCAGCGCTTTCTCACGGATTACGGCTATAACTTTTTCTCCTATAAGGATTTCTTACAGCTTGAGGGCAAAAGAATACCGCTTATATGTAATTTCCGCGAAAACGCCGATACTGCAAAAATGCTTGTGCGTGAAATGATAAACGAGTTTGAAAAAGGAAGCGGTATTTCATACAGCAAAACAGCCTCCCTTATCGCAGAGCTTCTTCGCATGAGCTGTACAGAGTCCTGCGCCGCACCTTCAAAAACCTTTTTGAAGCAGGTTTCCGCCGTTGAGCGGTCTGTGGATTTTATTATTGAAAATCACAGCAAAAAAATTTCTCTTGACGATATGAGTGAGGCGGCAGGGCTTCCGCGCCGCTCGTTTACCACGTCTTTTAAGAAAGTAACAGGGCTTACACCTCTTAACTTTCTTATCTCGGTCAGACTTTTCCATGCAGTTTCCCTTCTCGTATATTCCGATATACTCTTCGAAGAGATTGCCGCACAGACGGGGCTCGGCGACCACGCCACTCTTGCGCGCGCTTTTTCAAAGTATCTCGGAATGAGTCCGACCGAGTATAGAAACGCACACTTTTTCTCCTCCAGACATCTTGAGCAAATACCCATCCACAAGCGGTTCCAATGGCTTACGGAAGAATGATGGGCTGTCTCCTCTACGGGCGGACAGCCCACAACTTTTGTCATGACTTCGCGGAGTGTAGGCATCTCTCCACTTTGTCATTCTGAGCGGAGTGCGTCAGCACGTAGTCGAAGAATCTCTACCTCACCCACAGGGGACCCTTCGACAGGCTCAGGGTGACAGCGGAGTCCCATAAGGGATCCTTCGATTCCGCTTCGCTCCACTCAGGATGACAGCGTAGCCCGTGGAAGGCTTTTTTATTCCCCGACATTTTTCTGCAAATTGTCTTGTCTTTTGTGTGTTACACTCTTAATCGGAGGGACAAGCCATGAAAAAAACAAAAGAACAGTTTATAAGAAAAGAAAAAATTACCTATCTTCCTCTCGGAAAGATTGTTCCAAACTCTCGTCAGCCGAGAAGAAAATTTGAACCGCTTGCCTTAAACGAGCTTGCGGCAAGCATCAAAGAAAACGGCCTGCTTCAACCCGTTACCGTGCGAAAAACCGAGACGGATTACATGCTCGTTGCAGGTGAGCGCCGTTTCCGTGCCGCACATATTGCAGGACTTTCAAAAATCCCCTGCATTGTTATAGATGCGGATGACCAAACCTCTGCAACGCTTACACTCCTTGAAAATCTCCAGCGTTCAGACCTCGACTTTTTCGAGGAAGCAGAGGGCATCGCCTATCTGATGAAAATCTGCACATTCACTCAGGAGCAGGTTGCCAAAAAGCTTGGAAAATCCCAATCCGCCATATCAAACAAGCTCCGTCTGCTCAAGCTCGGTCGTGATATAATCTCCGCAATCTCGCTCTCTTCCCTTTCCGAGCGTCACGCAAGAGCTCTGCTTCGACTTCAGACCGAGGACGAAAGAAAGGCGGCACTCACGCACATAATAGAAAACAAGCTCAATGTCTATCAGACGGATGAATACATAGATTCTCTCATTTCAAGCAAAAACGAAGTGAAAAAGCGTGAGCGCGAAGCACGTCAGCAATATATCATAAAGGATGTACGTCTTTTTTATAACACAGTCGGCAAAGCAGTTGAAACCATGCGCCGCGCAGGCTTTAAAGCGGATATCTCCCGTGACGAGGACGAAACCTCAATCAACATGAGCATAAAGATATATAAGTGACAACTAAGGATGCAATGTTCCACGTGGAACACTCGTCGAAGCACCCCTTTTTGGTTCGTTTCCGCCTTTCGGCAAAAAGCTCACCTTTTTCGGGGGCTTCTCCTCTTTCCGGCAAAGCAGGCTTTGCCGGAGCCGTTGAGATTCTTCGACTGCGCTCAAAAAAGGGTTCCAACAAAGCAGGCTTTGTTGGAAAGATGAGAATCCCCCAAAGGAGCACAACGAAAAAAGGATGCAATGTTCCATGTGGAACATTGCATCCTTTATGCTGTTAGGTCTCTTCCGCACTTGTTATGACTTTATTGTTGCACTTTGGAATATAAAGTGCTATAATAGTGATTACAGCGGAGGTGAAGTGATAATGGCAAAAATCATTGCAGTTGCAAACCAGAAAGGCGGCGTAGGAAAAACTACTACGTGTGTCAATCTTGCAGCTGCTCTTCATATATCAAAAAAGCGCGTTCTTCTTGTTGACATGGACCCCCAGGGTCATTCAAGCATCGGCTTCGGCGTGAACAAGCATTCCGAGGGCAAAACGGCATACGACCTCATAATTAACTCCGCAAGCCCCAACGAGGTCATTCGCAAAACCCCTTACGGAGACCTTCTTCCGGCAAGCACAAGCCTTGCCGCCGCAGAGGTTGAGCTTGTTTCCGTAAACAACCGTCATTATATTCTCAGGGATGCTCTGCTTTCCGTCGCCGACCGCTACGACTATATTATCATAGACTGTCCCCCGTCACTCGGTATGCTTACAATAAATTCATTGTGTGCGGCAAACTCTGTCATTGTTCCCGTTGACTGCGGTTTTTACGCATTAGAGGGGCTTTCTGCCCTCACCACAACAATGTCTACGATAAAAAAGGGGCTCAACCCCGAGCTTGACATCGAAGGCGTTCTTCTCACAATGTTCGACTCACGCACAAATCTCTCGGTGCAGATTGCACAGGAGATAAAGCGTTTTTTCCCCAAAAAAGTCTTTTCGGTTACCATTCCGCGCAATGTGCGCCTCGCAGAGGCACCGAGCCACGGTAAACCGATTATGGAGTACGACAAACACTCACGGGGTGCAGAATGTTATATGCGCCTCGCCGCAGAAATCTGTGATAACAACTCAAAGGAGGCGTTATAGTTGGCAAAAAAAGGTCTCGGTCTCGGTCTGGATGCGTTGTTTATGAACAACCCGTCCGACAGCACGGCAGAAGGTGAAGCTTTCGCCGGTGCAGAAAAGAAAGATAGCAACCTTATAAAAATAAGCGATATTGACCCCAACAAAAACCAACCAAGAAAGCTGTTTTTCGACGATTCGCTCGAAGAGCTTGCCGAATCAATCAGAACCCACGGCATTCTGCAGCCTCTGGCTCTCCGTGCCACACCCGACGGAAGATATCAGATTATCGCAGGTGAGCGCCGTTTCCGCGCCGCAAAGCGCGCCGGTCTGACAGAGGTTCCTGCAGTAATTGTAGATGCAGACGACCGCACGGTTGCAGAGCTTGCACTTATCGAAAACCTACAGCGTGAAGACCTCAACCCCGTCGAAGAGGCAGAAGGCTTCAAGGCACTTCTTGACGAATTTTCGCTGACGCAGGAAGAGGCGGCGGCAAGACTCGGCAAGTCCCGTTCCACATTCACAAACGCGCTTCGTCTCCTGTCTCTCTCCTCCGAAGCTCTTGCCCTGCTCCGTGAGGGCAGGATAGAGCGAGGACACGCAAAGGTTATCCTCGGGCTTACGGACAAATCAAAGCAGGCAGAGGTTGCATACACCGTAGCAGAAAAAAACCTCAACGTCCGCCAGACAGAAGAGCTTGTGCGCCGCACAAACAAAGAGGGTCTCACCCCACCCGATGCTACCGATGTAGTTGAGGTGGACTATGTAGCCGCCCTCGAGCGCGACCTGACGAAATCCCTCGGCCGCAAGGTCAGGCTTATACACGGAAAGAAAAAGGGTAAAATAGAACTTGAATATTACGGCAACGACGACCTCGATGTGTTAATCAAGGCTCTTAGCCGCATAAAATAGGAGAAAACAACATGGAACCGAACAAGAAAGAAACCAAACGTTTTCTTATAATATACTGCATTGCGATTTTTGTGTTCGCAGTAACTCTTATTCTCATCGCTTCATTCTCTCAGCTCCGCATAACACGTGAGGCTGACGAAATCAAAGAAAGGCTTACAAGCGCAGAAATCCTTGCAGCAGACAAGCAGACCCGTCTTGATGCTGTCATGACGGAAAACTCACGCCTTAATCAGCAGATAAAGCTCTTGGAGTCAACAAAGCAGTCCCTGACGACAGAAAACGAAGAGCTGAAGTCAAAGCAAACCACCGATGCCAAGAGAATAGCCGCTTATCAGAAGCTTGCAGAAATGATAAACTACAAGCGACTCAATAAAAAAAGCGCATTACGCAACGCAATTACAGCCTTTGAAGAGGGCGGATATCCCGACTGCCTTAATGTGGCTGACCTTCAAATATACAACTCAATCAAGTAAAGGAAAGTGAAAAGAAATGCTCGATATCAAAGTAATAAGAGACAATCCGGAAAAGATTAAGGCCGCTCTCGCACGCCGCTGCAAGGACTTCTCTGCAGAGGTGGACAAGGTGCTGGAGCTCGACTCACGCCGCCGTGATATCATCGGCAAGAGCGAGGCTCTCAAGGCCGCCCAGAACGCAGAATCGAAGAAGATTCCCATGCTCAAAAAAGCAGGCGAGGACACCACGGCACTGTTTGCAGAGCTCAAGAAGCTCGCAGACGAAGCAAAGGAGCTTGAGGCTGAACTTCGCGCCGTTGAAGAAGAGCTTAACTCGGCACTTCTCGTTATCCCGAACACACCGAATGACTCTATCCCCGACGGCCCCGATTCCGACAGCAACGTAGAGGTTCGCAAAAACGGCACACCGCGAAAGTTCGATTTTGAACCGAAGGCTCACTGGGACCTCGGTGAAGACCTCGGCATACTCGACCCGACAACCGCCGCAAAGGTCACCGGCACACGCTTCCATTTCTACAAAGGCGCAGGGGCCGCTCTTGAGCGTGCAGTCATAAACTTCTATCTCGACACCCACACAAGCCGCGGATATACCGAGGTATTCCCTCCGTTCATGGTCAACCGCGCATCAATGACGGGCACAGGTCAGCTTCCGAAGTTTGAAGAGGATGCTTTCCACCTCGGACGCGAGGACTACTTCCTCATTCCGACCGCAGAGGTTCCCGTAACAAACATGCACCGTGACGAAATCCTTGACGGAGCAAGCCTTCCGATAAAATACTGTGCATACTCTGCCTGCTTCCGTGCAGAAGCCGGAAGCGCAGGCCGTGACACACGCGGTCTCATCCGCCAGCACCAGTTCAACAAGGTAGAGCTTGTTAAATTCGCAAACCCCGAAACCTCATATGACGAGCTTGAAAAGCTTACTGCAGATGCAGAGTTTGTTCTCGAGTCGCTCGGTCTTCCCTACCGTGTCGTATGCCTGTGTGCAGGTGACATGGGCTTCTCCGCCGCAAAAACCTACGACGTAGAGGTATGGATGCCGTCATATGACAGATACCTTGAAATCTCCTCATGCTCAAACTTTGAGGACTATCAGGCTCGCCGTGCATCAATCCGCTTCCGTCCGGAGCCGGGTGCAAAGCCGCAGCTCGTTCACACTCTCAACGGCTCAGGCGTTGCAATCGGACGTACCGTTGCCGCTATTCTTGAGAACTATCAGAACGAGGACGGCAGCATAACCGTTCCTGAGGTTCTCCGCAAATACATCGGCAAAGACGTTATAAAGTAATAACAAATTGTAATATATGTATACAAAAACAACGGTATGTTATCAAACATACCGTTGTTTTGCTTTATTTTCCCATTAAAGAACTTTGCCGAGGAACGACTTAAGACGTGGACTCTGAGGATTTCCGAAAACCTCATCGGGAGTTCCCTGCTCGGCGATTACACCCTCATCCATAAACATAACCCTCGTTGCGACCTCACGGGCAAAGCCCATTTCGTGCGTGACGACAACCATGGTCATGCCCTCGTCTGCAAGCTCACGCATGATTTCAAGAACCTCACCGACCATCTCGGGGTCAAGCGCACTCGTCGGCTCATCAAAGAGCATGACGTCGGGATTCATTGCAAGAGCACGGGCTATCGCAATTCTCTGCTGCTGACCGCCCGAAAGCTGTGCCGGATACGCATCTGCCTTTTCAGGAAGCCCGACACGTTCAAGAAGAGAGTTTGCACGCTTATCCGCCTCTTCCTTTGTCATAAGACCGAGCTTTATCGGTGCAAGAGTGATGTTCTCTTTAACGGTCATATGCGGAAACAGATTGAACTGCTGAAAAACCATGCCCATCTTGCGGCGGAGCTTGTTTATGTCGTTTTTCGGGTCGGTAATGTCAGTATCTTCAAACAATATCTGACCGCCCGTCGGCTGTTCAAGCAGGTTCAGACAACGCAGGAAGGTGGACTTGCCGGAGCCTGATGCGCCTATGATAACAACCTTTTCGCCTTTTTTGATATGCTCATCGATGCCGCAGAGAACCTCGTGGTCACCGAAAGCCTTTTTTAATCCTTTAACGTTTATCACTTTCGCGAAGCCTCCTCTCAAGTATTCCGAGAAGCTTTGTAAGAATCATAACAAGCACAAGGTATATAAGTGCAAGGCTGATATACGGAATTGTTGCCGTATACGTCTTACTTACGATAACCTGTGCCGCCTTGGTAACGTCCTGAAGCGCAATAACGGTAACAAGAGAGGTCTCCTTAAGAAGCGCAATAAGCTCGTTACCGAGAGCCGGAAGGATATTCTTGAACGCCTGCGGAATGATAATGAAGCGCATGGTCTGGGCATAGTTAAGACCGAGGCTTCTGCCTGCCTCCATCTGCCCTGCCGGTATTGACATGATACCCGAGCGAGCAATCTCGGCAACATATGCGCCGGAGTTTATACCGAGCGTAATGATAGCACAGAGGTTTGTTTCAAAATCACCCTTCGGAACCATAATGACAAAGCCCATGATAAGAAGCTGTACCATAAGCGGAGTTCCGCGAAGAACCGTGACGTAAACCTTACATATTGCATTGAAAAAGCGAAGCAGGACATTCGGCTTACCCCTTACGCTGTCGTGCGATGAACGGATGATAGCGACAATCATACCTATAATAACACCGAGGACAAGCGCACCGATAGTTACTATGAACGTAGTGGCAAGACCGTCAGTGAAAAACTTCCACCGGTCTTCATATATAAATACCTGGAAGAACTGAAAACAAAGCCTCTGCAGACCCTCGGGGAGTGCGAGAACCCAGGCAGGCGCCATTTCAGCCGTCCATTTCGCAAATGTAAGTATATTCATTTGCTTTCCCCTTTCGTGAACAAAAGGGCAGCGAGACCGCCGCCCTTTGTAATATTATGAACGAATTTTACTCAGCCTTTATGTACTTGCCGATGATTTCGTCGAGCTTGCCCTCAGCTTCAAGCTCAGCAAGTGCTGCATTGAACTTGTCGAGAAGCTCTACGTTTTCCTTAGCAATAGCTGCTGCATACTCTTCTGTGATGTATTCCGTTTCGAGAATCTTAAGACCTTCGTTTGCTTCAACGAATGCCTTTGCCGGCTCGTTGTCGATAACAACGCAGTCTACCTGACCGTTCTGGAGAGCTGCAACTGCGAGAGCGCCGTTGTCATAACGTGAAACAGCATCTTCGCCGTAACCACCGTTCTCAGGTGTGTCGGAGCAGTAGAAGTCGCCGGTTGTGCCGGACTGAACACCGATTTTCTTTCCTTCAAGGTCGTCTATTGTTGCAATAGCGCTGTCCTCTGTTACGATAACAACCTGAATACCTGTTGCGTAAGAATCAGAGAAGTTGACAGACTCTGCACGCTCAGGTGTAACAGTCATGCCTGCAAGAACAACGTCGATAGAGCCGGAGGAAACAGCAGTGATAAGAGAATCAAAAGCCATGTCCTTAATTTCGAGCTCCATACCGAGCTTGTCTGCAACAGCTGCTGCGATTTCTGCGTCGATACCTACGATGTTGTTGTCTGCATCAACAAATTCATACGGAGGGAAAGCAGCATTTGTGCCCATTGTGAGAACTTCTTTTTCTGTTGCGCCCTGACATCCGACAAGTGCGAACATCATACAGCGGCAAGTGCAAGTGCTAAAATCTTTTTCATTATAATGTACCTCCCAAAATTTTGTCTAAAGCTTTATTCACTTTGCAAGAATAATTATACTAACCATTTGTACTTTTGTCAAGTAGGAGCGGATGCGCTCTGCCACACCATCCCACCGCCGTGTAAATTTAACGCAAGCAGAAGACCGTCCAAAAAGTTGTGAGATTGTCCGAATGGACCCGAAGGTGTATGTGTATACTCCGAGAGGTGACATTCGGGCAAAACAAGCGGAAAATCCCTTGAGCTCGATGCTCAAGGGATTTTAAATACGAGTATGTTTACTTTTTTGAAAGTTTATTTTATGAAAAAACTTTCTTTAACCTTTTCTCCGCTTGTGTTCTCATAACTTTTTCGACGGTCTTCATTACTTATGATATAGTTTTTTCGTCTGATGCCTCGGCTCACAGGTAAGGTTAATACCGAGCTTTCGGTAAACGTCAAGGTCAACCTGCGACATAATGACCGTCGAGTGTGCCTCGCAGTTGCGAAGGCGTGAAAGCTGCTTTGTCGCAAGAGAAGCAATGTCGCTGTTTGATGCCGCGACTGTAAGCGCTATAAGCACCTCATCGGAGTGAAGCCGCGGATTGTGGTTGCCTAAAATTTCGGTCTTTAAGCTCTGTATCGGCTCAATAACCTCCGGCGGAATGAGGTGGACGGAATCATCAATGCCGCCGAGCACCTTTACCGCATTAAGAAGTGCCGAAGCTGACGGACCGAGAAGCTTTGTATTGCGCCCCGTAACAATAGAGCCGTCGGGAAGCTCAATCGCAATAGCCGGCTCACCGCCGGACTGTTCGGATTTTGCAAGTGCCGCACCGACAACGGCACGGTCTTCTGCCGTGACGCCTGCCTGATTCATAAGAAGCTCGACCTTCGTAACCGCACTGTCCGTACCTCTTCCGAGACGGCGGTCACACATAACGGAAAAATAGCGGCGGATAATCTCATCACGCGATGCACGCTTTGTCGCCTCATCGTCAACAATGCAATAGCCTGCCATGTTAACACCCATATCCGTCGGTGACTTATACGGGCTTGTGCCGAGAATCTTCTCAAACATGGCACGAAGCACAGGGAAAACCTCAACATCGCGGTTGTAGTTTACAGTGGTAACACCGTATGCTTCAAGGTGATACGGATCTATCATATTAACGTCGTCAAGGTCGGCAGTTGCCGCCTCATACGCAAGGTTTACGGGATGCTTGAGCGGTATGTTCCATATCGGGAAGGTTTCAAACTTTGCATAACCTGCAGAGATGCCGCGCATATACTCATGATAGAGCTGAGAAAGGCAGGTCGCCATTTTTCCGCTGCCGGGACCCGGTGCGGTAACGACAACGAGCGGACGGGTGGTTTCAATGTAATCATTTTTGCCAAAGCCCTCATCGCTCACGACATGGGCAATATTCATCGGATAGCCCTCAATGCAGTAGTGAATGTAAACACGCATGCCGAGAGCTTCAAGACGTTTTTTAAACGCAACCGCACTCGGCTGTTCGCCAAAACGTGAGATAACAACACTTCCGACGTAAAGACCGACAGAACGGAACGCATCAATAAGGCGCAGAACATCACTGTCATACGTTATGCCGAGATCTCCCCGTACCTTGTTGTTTTCAATATCGGAAGCGCTGATGACGATTACTATCTCTGCATCGTCACGAAGGTTTTTGAGCATGGAGAGCTTGCTGTCCGGCTTAAATCCGGGCAGAACACGGGCAGCATGATAATCGTCAAAGAGCTTGCCGCCAAATTCAAGATACAGCTTGCCGCCAAATGCACGGATTCTCTCACGAATCTGCTCTGACTGTCTCTTTATATACGCATCATTATCAAAACCCAACTGCCACATTTCTTTTACCCCCTCAAGAAAAACCTAACTTAATTAGTTTATCACATTCCTTTCTCGTTTGCAACCGTAGACAACAAATAAAAATGAAGGGCTGATCTAAATCAGCCCTTCATTTTTATTTACTTTCATATCCTATAAGCAAGCCTCCGACCTCTGCATAATAGCTGCAAAGTGCCGCACATTCTTCAATTTGTACATCGCTCTGCGGAAACGCGGAAAGGATAACCGATTTAAGTGCTTTCGCCGCCGCTTCGTTTCTGCAGTGCGCGATTCTCACCTTTCCTCCGTCAAAGCCCTCGGAAAGCATCTCGGACATAACAGAAGATATCCCCTTTTCTGCTCCGCGCACCTTATGAAGCTCCTGCAGTGTACCCTCGTCCGAGGCCTTGCCGACAACGCGGATTCCGAGAATGCCTGCAAGCTTCGCCTTTGCCGGATGAACTCTGCCTGCACGGGCAAGGTTTGTAAGCGATTCAAGGCAGAACAGCAGATGCGTTTTCTTCATATAATTATTTATCTCGTTTACAATATCATCAAAAGCCATTCCATTTTCACAAAGAGAGGAGAGCTTTTCAACTATAAGACGCATCTCCGGTCCTGCGGAAAGTGTATCAAACACATGCACGCGCGCCGAGGGGTTTGCCTTTATGTATTCATCCCTTGCCGTCACTGCGGCATTGTAGCTTCCGGAGAGGTTGCTCGTAATGGTCACCGCAAAAACGCAGTCGGCACCCGAAAACGCCTCAAGCCACTCCGAGACATTCGGGCATGACGTACTTGCCGCACTTTTTGTCGAAAGCATTTCATCTATCATTGCCGAAACATCAAGCCCCGGCAGGTCGGTATACTCTTTTTCTCCGCAGAGAATCTTAAGCGGTGCAACTGCATAATCAACACCCCGGAGCTCAAATACATTTGATGCAGAGTCCGCAACTATTTTATAATTCATTGTGTGCCTCCCGTGAAAATATGTTCAAATTATACAGTTGCGAAGTCTCACAGTCAAGGAAGAGGCATGTAAACGGATTGTAGAGAGCGGATTTTGTCGCAGTAGAGACGCAGAAAAACCCGGTAGAAACGAAAAAAGGGGATGTAAAAAAAGTCCAGAACGCAAAAAGGCGGGAATAAGACGTATTGTAGGCAGGTTGTAATTGTAAAAGCGTGTTAATATTGTTGAAAAATCTCATATTACTCGATTTTTCCATATTTTAAAGCCTTTTTGCTACGAACAAACTTCGCCTCTCGACGTACCTATGTACGCCTTCGGGTAACCTGTAGATACCTGTGTACAGGTATCTACAGCTCAGTTTGTTCGTTCTGAAGCATTTTTTCCTATCCCCACAAAAAAGGGACTGTAAAAAAACGAGTTTTTTTACAGTCCCTTTTAATCTTACTTAAGCGGAACGAGCTTGAGTGCGTTGCCGGAATAGATTTTGTCAAGCACACCCTCGGGAAGCTTGTCTGCAACAGAGTTTAAGAACTCCTGATGGATATTGTCAAAATAGTCACGTCCGTAAAGAATGCGGTCCTGGAACTCTGTGAGGAATCCGACAGCAAACTCGGGGTCGCGTGAAAGTGCATTGCATCCGCTGCCTGCAGAAAGGTCACAGTAGAGGTTCGGATACTTACGGAGCATTTCGGGAAGCTTTCCGCCCGGCTGAACCTTACCCTTCGGATATCCGCACTTATCATACTGGTCATCGCCGGAAATGTGTGACCAGAAGCCGGGAGCATGACCTATAAAGGTTGTTTCGGGGCATTTTGCAATCGCTCTTTCAAAGGCTTCTATTCCGCCGCCGTACCAGTAGTTGGGACGCGGATATGTAGAGCCGGTCGGGAATTCATAGTCGATATGAACAAGAACGGGAAGACCCTTTTCGCCGCAGAAGCGGTACATGCGGATAGCATCCCAGTCATCAAGCATCATACGGATTTTGAGCTCGCCGTAAATCCTTACGTCATACATGTCAATCGCAGAATTGAGGCGGTCGATAGCATCGGGACGGCGTGGGTCGGGAGCATAGCCGAGAACAAAACGCTCGGGTGCACGCTCTTTATAGCTTAAGCAGCGCTCAAACGGAATCGGGCCCCACGGGCTGTAAGAAATTGGTGTACGGCTGTTATAGCTCGGGTTATACTCATCAATAGGAGCTTCCCACGACAGAAGCCATGTAACATCAATGTTGTTTGCGTCCATGTTGGCGAGGTATTTGTCAAGGTCATGTCCGCACCAATCAGGATGGTTGTGATCGTCAATTATCATTTTAGTTTCCCCCTCTATTTGATTAACATCAGTTCACAGACATTGTATCATAAACGATTTACGCTAACAAGAGAGAAAACGGCAAAAAACATGTGTATTTTTGACTGTTATAAGCAAAATAGTCCAAGTGTGAGAATTTGGTGACATCTTAATTTCTGTTTCACATTGCGGTTCCGAAAATTTGTTTCTTTCGTCGGAAACGCTTTGCTTTTATTATTATATCACAAAAATCAAAACCCTTCAATGATGTATCGCCGATGGCGATATGATGTATAGCTTTCGCATAATGATGTTTGCCAATAATATCAGGCGAAGCCGACATCATTTCCGAAGGATACATCATTAGCGGAGCGTCATCATTTGCCAAAGGCAAACCTCATTGAAAAGACCGAGCAAACGGTGCGTAAACATAGGTAAAAAACGTGATTTGATGCGTAAATTTATCTACCTACTCACAAATTTGAATTAGTTTAACTGTTTTCTGAAAGCCATTTCTTTGACCAATAAAACAATATTTCGGACATCAAATTAAAATCTATCGCTCCGCCAATTTTCAAATTCATAAATGTTTCAACAATGACCTGTTCATTGGAAGATACAACTTGGAGCAATTCTTTTTGACGGTTGATATAGCTCCCCGTTTGCTTGTAAGCAATTGCCTGTACAACAAAAGAAGCCGATTTATATAAACCTCGCAAAATATCTTCGCTTTTTTCATGAAGCATATTGTGAACACATCCGTGGTATATATTACAGACACCGATTTTGATTGCCCTGTTCACAGCACTTTCGTCAATAACTGCCATTACTTCGTCAAGGCTTCCCTTGATTGGTGTGGTGTCGTGGCAAAACTGGAAAAGGTCGGATGGCTCCCAATTCATAATCTCTTCTTTACCTGAAATAAAACCACAAATCAGTTCTCTGTGAGGCAGAGTATCCAACATATCATTATAAGTTTGGATATCCATAGCAGACAATTCATCCAAAATTACAACAATATCAATGTCGCTTGTTTCTGTTGCTTCGCCACGAGCGAAACTACCCTGCAAACCAACAAACCATACACGGTCTCTAAAAGTCTCGTTCAAGACATTGAGAAATATATTCATAAAGTTTTCAATAGCAATCATTTTGCATTCTCCTTTGCTGTCTTGCAGGAAGCAATCAAAAGTCTGCGAATATTTCCACATAATTTCTCGGTATATTGATAAGTAGTAATATCTATTCTTTTTGTTTCATACATCAATTTCAGCCAATAACTTGTTTCGTTAGACTCCTTGAGTGCAATCTCTAATTTTGAAACAAAATCCTTTTTGCTTTGTGCATACTGTGCCTCGTGGATATTCGCTCCGACAGAGGTGCCTGCTCTTGCAAGCTGATCGGTCATATAAGAACTTTTGGGTGCAGTTACACCATCGACAAGATTTACAATAGCAACTGCAAATTCAAAAGACATATCCAATAATTTGTTTTCAGACATAAACGCGCCTTCTTTCGAGTAAATTTTATCATTAAATGTTGCATTTTTCAATGATATATTGCTTTCGCAATATGATATACGGCTCTGCCGCATGATATACTTGCTTACCGCAAGTATGATATAATATCCGTTCTCTTCATACGCGAAGCGTATATCATCTGCAAAGCAGACATCATATCGAAGATATATCATCCGTTCTGCATAGAACGGATATCATTATAAAAAACCTCTCTTGTCTTGGTAGACAAAAGAGGTTTTTTGTATGGTGGAGGAGGGTGGATTCGGACCACCGAAGTCGAAAGACAACAGATTTACAGTCTGCCCCCTTTGGCCACTCGGGAACTCCTCCATATAGCTGGAGCTGGTAATAGGACTTGAACCTACAACCTGCTGATTACAAATCAGCTGCTCTGCCAGTTGAGCTATACCAGCGTTTTTAACAGCCTATAAATAATATCAAAAATAACTGCATTTGTCAACAGTTTTTTTAAAATTATTTTTTTAAGGCTTCCATTCTGGCGGCAAGCCCCTTTCCAACATTCTGAAGCACGGACAAAAGCGACTGCATAAGCACAGGGTATTCCTTCGCTATATACTCCTGCGAAAGCTCGGGAAGCTCGGTAACGCTCTCTCCCTCTGCCTCTATGCCCTCCGCTTCGCGCTTTATGCTCATCGCAGAAAGCGAAAGCTCGGCGTTTGTAAGCTCAGGCCAGAGATTTTCGTTTACGGAAAAGAACTTTTCGTCGTTCTTTCCCTTTGCCGCATACAGCGTGCGGAAAACCTTATAGACCGCAACATTGAAAAATGCGGCGGTATCGGTTATAAGCTTCTTGTTCTTAGATTTGCCGACTATGTCGAAAATTATACTGAGCGAGTTGATTATAAGCTTTTTATTGAGCGTTGCCATCATGCTTCCTCGCAGAACATTGTCCTTATCCTCGGAGCTGTCGGGCAAATCCTCTGCCGTGATGGTATAGTCCTCTCTCGACATGGTTCTGCCGAGCAGAAAATCAGTCGATACCTTATAATAATCCGCAACCCTTGCAACAAAGTCAAGCCCCGGCTCACGCAGACCGTTTTCGTAGTGAGAAAGCACCGCCTGAGAAACGCCAAGCTCTTTTGCAACGGAACGCTGACTGAGTCCCTTTTCCTTTCGGAGCAGAGAAATAGTCCTCGGAAAATTCGTGTTCATATTAAAAAATCCCCCAAAATTCGAAACAGTGCGTATATTATACATCATATTATACAGTTTGTAAAGTAAAAAATTTGAAAAACAAGAAAATTTATGCTATACTATCCGACATAAGAGGAAGTGGTCATTTTATGAAAGAAAAACTCAAATGCGGTCTTCTCGGTGAAAAGCTCGGGCACAGCTACTCAAAGCAGATTCATGCCTGCCTTGCGGATTATGAATATGAGCTGTATGCCGTTTCCCGTGAACGTGCGGCAGAAATGATAAAGGGCGGAGAGCTTGACGGGCTGAACGTAACAATTCCGTACAAGGAGCTTGCATACTCGCTGTGTGACGAGCTTTGCGACTTTGCAAAGGCGGCAAAGAGCGTCAACACCGTTGTACACCGTCAGGGCAAAATTTACGGTGCGAACACCGACGTTTTCGGCTTCATTTCAATGGTAGAGCACGCCGGAATATCGTTTCGGGGAAAATCTGTTATCATCCTCGGCAGCGGCGGCACCTCAAAAACCGCACGCATTGCCGCAAAGACGATGGGTGCCGAAAAAATCCGCGTCGTTTCACGCTCGGGAGAAATAAACTATGACAACGTATACTCTCTCACCGATACCGAAATTATCGTAAACACCACCCCCGTCGGCATGTACCCGAACAACGGAAACGCCCCTGTTGACCTTTCACGCTTTCCTTTATGCGAGGGCGTTGTCGATGTAATATACAACCCCACTAAAACGAAGCTGATTCTTGATGCAGAGCGGCTGGGTATCCCTTGTGTCAGCGGTCTGCGCATGCTTGCGGCACAGGCAAAGCGTGCAGCCGAAATTTTTCTTGACAAATCGCTTCCCGACTCACTTATTGATGTCGCTGAAAAGAATGTCTTTTCAACTGTTTCAAATATAATTCTCATAGGTATGCCCGGCAGCGGAAAATCCACCGTTGCAAAGCTTGTTGCGAAAACACTGGGTCGCACGCTTGTTGACACGGACGAGGTTATCCGTGACCGCTTCGGTGCTCCGTCGGAGATTATCACAAGCCAAGGTGAGGACGAATTCCGAAGGCTTGAAACCGAGGTTATTGCAGAGCTTGGAAAAGAGAGCGGTCTTGTCATTTCCACCGGCGGCGGAATTGTTGAAAGAGAAGAAAACTATTCGCATCTTACTCAGAACGGACGCATTTTTCTTATCGAGCGAAAGCTCTCGCGCCTTGCAAGAGACGACCGTCCTCTTTCAACAGATGTTTCCGCTTTGTATGAGAGGCGGCGTGAAAAATACAACCGCTTTGCAGATGTGAAAATCGACAACAACTTATCCCCCGAAAAAGCTGCGGAAAGTATTATAAGCCTTTTTTAAACAAAAAAGTGTAAAAAAGGGTAAATTATTGTGTATGCCCTTGAATATTACGGTAAAAAAGAGTATACTGAATTAGAATATTTGTGAGAAAGGAAAAAATAAATTATTATGATAAAAGTAGCTCTTATCGGCTGCGGAAAAATAAGCCGCGGTCACTTAAATGCTTTTAAAACAATTGACGATGCAAAAATAGTTGCCGCCTGCGACCTTGCAGAGGCAAACCTCAAGGCAGTCTGTGACGAAACGGGTGCTGCCCCATATACAGATTACAAGCAGATGATAAAAGAGCTTGCAAACGAGCTTGACCTTGCCATCATCACACTTCCCCACGGTCTTCACGGTGAGGCCACCTGCTTCTGCGCAGAGCACGGCGTTGATGTATTTCTTGAAAAACCCATGGGCATTGACTCTGACGACTGTAAGAGGATGATTGAGGCTTGCGAAAAGGCAGGCGTTATGCTCTGGGTCGGCCATCTCCAGAAATATATGCCGCACAACGTTTTTGTAAAAAGTCTTATCGACTCCGGCGAGCTCGGCGAGCTTGTCAGCTGCTCCGAAACGAGAAACTGCAATTACTTTTCTGATGACCGTCCGCGCTGGTTCCTCTCAAAGAAGATGTCCGGCGGCGGAATCATGATAAACCTCGGCGCACATGCACTTGATAAGCTCAAGTTCTTTACCGGCGCAGATGTTGCAGAAATCAACGGCGGTGTACATATCCGTGACGGCTACGACTGTGAGGACAGCGGTCAGGCGTTTGTAAAGATGTCAAACGGTGTTACCGCACAGCTTACCCTTATCGGTCACACAGGCGCAATATATGAAACCGTCGCACTTTATCTCACAAAGGGCGAAATCCGCATAAACCGCGACAACTCTGTCGAGTGGTGCGGTGTTGACGGAGTATTTAAAAAGAAGGAGTGCGACAAAACTCCGGCTATGACCTATCAGATTCAGGACGTTATCGCCACCATCCGAAACGGAAGCAAAAAGCCTGTGGTTGACGGTGCCTACGGTCTTGACATCGTACATGCGATAAAGCGTCTTTACGGCGACGAAAAGTAAAAATCGGTCTTGTTTTCATGCCGTTTGATGTAACATAGCGTCAAAAGTGCAAAAAATCTCACCCGTCACCCACCAAATTTACAATTTGAGGGTGGAAAAAAGTTGGCACAATCTTGGCACAAAGTTAATTAAAAACTGTGATATAATGTAATACGTATACTGGAGTAAGCTCGACGGGCTTACTCCTTTTGCTTGGGTTTTGTGAAAAAGGAGGTGATGATTTATGTTTTAATCCGATATGAGATCCTTCGATCCCGCTTCGCTTCACTCAGGATGACAGCGTGGGCACACCTCGACGACGAAGAATCTCAACATCAAACGACATAATACATTTGCAAAACAAGGACAAATAAACTATAATGAAGAAAGGAGAATGTAAAAATGTCTTTTAATGACCTGTTTAAACCTGAAGAACAGGAAAACCCGTTATTTAAAACAGTACCAAAAACATTTACACAAACCGTTACAACAAACATTCTAAAAAACACAAGCAACAAAAACTCAGGCAATCCTTACCGTACATCATATACGGGAACAAACCTCGGTATGGGTGACAGTACATACGCACCGAAAACCACTAACCCATCTCCCCCGAAAAGCTATACGGCAAGCGAAACGAAAAAGAAAGACCTGTTTTTAGAGGGCTTTTATTCCGTAGCGGACAAGCCAAAAGAGGAGAGAAGAAGCTACAACCCCTCACCATATGCAAAGAGCCGGGCAATGCTCGACTCAATGACACAGGCAAAACGTGAGGAGGAAGACGACTTCCTCAAAGGCTTTTACTCGGTCGCAGATCGCCCCAAAGAGGAAACGCCCACAAGTGCGTACTTACAAACAATCCGCCAGAACATGCAGACCGCCTACAAGCCCGGCGATTGGCTGAGAAGCACCATGACGAAGCCTAACCTGTGGAACGCCAAAAACACAGACCTCTCTCCGCAGAAGGTCAATTACGCTTCAAACATAAACGCACGCACGGGAGAAAACCGTGATGAATACGACTCCCGTATCCGACAGCAATATGCGGCAAGAAGGCAGGCAGAGGAAGATGCGAAAAGTATTCTGTCAACACAACAAAAACAAGTGCCAACGGTATATTTACATGCCAAACAACAAGTACCAACAGTATATTTCCACGCAACCCCCGAACCACTTCAATCCGGCACGGAAGACGACTTCAAGAGCTTCAGTCATTTGAGCGAAGGTGGAGTTATCAATGCCGCAAATCAAAAAGCTGACGAAATTATTAATGATGCGTTTAGGTTAAAACGAAACTGGTTTTATGACAGCTATACGGACGGGACATCTCCATACGATGTAAGCGAATTGAAAAATGCCGAATACAAAGTAAAAAAAGCAGAAAGCCTTTCCGAACTTGAGACCCTTGCAAGAAATATTATATCCAAAGGAATTGAGTATAAAATTGGGGTTTTGAGCGGAGAAAAGCCCATATCAAAAAAAGATTTGGGAACTATTTTAAGCGAGATCCCCAAACAACTCTTTGAAGATTATGTCGAAGAGCAAGTCATAAAAACTCGTGGGGTTGATGATTTGATCAACTCGGTTGCTCCTAAAATAACACTGCAAGGACTTAAGAATGCACAAGATTATTACGAGTATATAAATGAAAGTAATTCTAAGTATCTTGTCAAAGGAAAACGAGAGCGTGAATTGTTCGTTTCTCGTCTTCGTGATGAGCTTGACAAAATCGAAAAGACTGAGAAATTCGGTTTTCTGCCACAGGAAGACAGTAATAATTTTAAAAAAGTACTCATAGATAGATTGAAAAATATCATATTTTTAAATGAAAATTATGAGTATCAGATGCAAAATGCGAATGAAAAATGGCAACAAATTAAAAGCAGCTATACAAGAAAATGAGGTAACTCCCCCATAACGCAGCCTTGCAAGCAACCACCTCTGTTGTATTTGCAGAGGTGGTTGTTTTCTTGCATATTTTATATATTTTCTGACTTGTATTATTCAGAAGAAGTGTTTATTGGATTGCAAACCTTTTCATAATAATTACTCAATTCTATAAAGGAATATATGTAGGAATATAAAATTAAAATTGTACTTGAAAATACAGCGTTCAGAATAGAACTTATAATATGGAAAGAAATAACGTCAAAAATTGACTCCGCTATTGTTGTTAAGACAGTAATTGCCGTTGTAATAATCAAATTAATCAAAAAAATCTTTACATACAGCCAAATATTTTTTCCTGCCCGAACAGTGAAGTCCTCCGAGTTTTTAAGAAATGCGTCAAGAGCTCTGCATTCATCCTTTATTATGCGAATAACAGCAAACTTGATGACTATAGACAATATCATAATTACAAAGTTATAAATTGACTTTGCCGACGTAAAGTGCGAATTATAATATGGAGGAAAAACTACGGAAAAAACAAACGTCACCAGCCCCGTTGCTGCTATATATATAACGGCTAACAAAAGAAATGTCCTCAGATTTTTCTTAAAACACTCTATGGGATTTTTTTTATATATTGTAGCAAAACACGGTATCCACACGAAAAACAATTCTAACAACGAAAAGGTAACTTTGTAAAACAACGGCAAATAAAACTCACTTATTTGTACAGCATACGAAATCAAATAGAGAACAACTGCCGATATTATCACCGGAATATATTTTTTTATATCAACAACCATCGTTCGGAATGAATTTTTTACAATTTGCCATGCCATAAGTCTCATCTCCTTATAATTAAGAGTATACGGCGGCAAAAAGCATTTGTCAACAACAAGACACGTAAAGCAGGCTTTGTGGGAGCCCTTTCTTTGTGCGATAACGAAGAATCTCAATACAGCAAAAAACGTTCAGGAAATTTTCCTGAACGTTTTTCTTTTAATATCTTCTTCTCGGGGGACGGGCATCGGGACCTGTGTAGTTTATAACTACGCGGCGGTTAGGCTCGACACCGACGGATGATGTGGAGATGTTCTCCATATCCTGAAGTGCGACATGAACGATGTGGCGCTCATAAGCGTTCATCGGCTCAAGTGCCTTATTTCTCTTATACTTGATTGCCTGATTTGCTGCGCGCTGTGCAAACTTTTCAAGAGATTCTTCTCTCTTTGCACGGTAGTTTTCAGCGTCAAGCATTATTCTTGTCTTGCCCTCGCTCTTTCTGTTTACGACGAGGTTTGTAAGATGCTGGAGCGCATCAAGGGTTTCACCGCGGCGACCGATTATTCCGCCGAGATGCTCACCGACGATTTCAAGAGAAAGTGTGCCTTCCTCTCCTTCCTTCTGCTCGACATGGGCATCAGTGCAGATGTAGCTAAGAACCTTTGTAAGAAACTCTGCCGCATCGCCCTCTGCAGGCTTTCCGGAAGCCTTCTTCTTTCCCTTTACGGGTGCGGCCTCCTTCTTCGGCTTTTCCTTCTTCTCGGGAGCCTTCGGAACCTCACCGTTCTCGCCGAGAACAGTCATAAGGATTTTTGCCGGAGCTGAACCGATACCGAGAAAGCCGGATTTCGGATTTTCAAGAACTTCAACCGTAACGTCTTCACGCTCAACACCGAGTTCAAGAAGACCCTTTTCTATTGCACTGTCTATTGTTTTTGCGCAAATCTCAATGCTGTTTGCCATTATCTACTCATTCCTCCTGAGATTTATTTGCTTTGTTTTTATAGTATGCTGTGAGAAGCGGCTCCTGTATAGCCGAAAGAATGTTGCTTATAATCCAGTAAAGACCGAGACCTGCAGGAACCATGAACGCAATCCATACAGACATGAGCGGCATCATAAGATTCATCATGCCGTTTGTTGCGGCTGCCTGCTCTGTCATTGGCTTGCCCTGACCCTTTCTGATAAACAGATTGGATATCCAAGCCGTAACTCCTGAAAGAACGGGAATTACCCAAAGCGGAGTTATGTACTTGAAGTTCGGGATAGCGGCAAGGTCAATACCGAGGAAGGTAAAGTCAACGTTTGCGATATTCGGAGCGATTTCTGCAACAATTTCGCGGAAACTTGCGATGTACGATGCAACACTTATCTGGAGCATATAGTTTGACCCTGAAGCAACACCCTGCGGAATGCCGGCAGCACCGGCTGTACGGAAAGCATCGGCAAGAGCGTTAATCTGGTCGGGTGTTATGTCGAAAATATAAGTGAGCGGCTGACGGAGAACGGAATAGAGACCGAACATAATCGGGAGCGTAATGAGCATCGGAAGACATCCGCCGAACATTGAAACGCCTTCCTTTTTATAAAGCTTCTGTACCTCTATTGAATAGCGTTCTTTGTCGTCCTTGTACTTCTTTTCAAGCTCGGCAAGCTTCGGCTGAATGCGCTGCATTTCCATCATGCCTTTTTTGCTCTTCATCTGGAAGGGCAGCATAACAAGCTTTGCGAGAACCGTGAAAAGAATAATTGCGAGACCGTAGTTGCCTAAAAGATAGTAACATTGCTTTAAAAGCCAACCGAACGGCTCAACTATCAATGCAGTATACATAGGTTACCCCTTTCGTAAACCCTGCTTAAGGAACAGGGTCATATCCGCTTTTTTTAGAAAACGGGTGGCAGCGTAAAATCCTGCGAAGAGCAAGAAACCCACCCTTTGCGCAGCCGTATTTTTCAATCGCTTCAAGTGCGTACTGCGAGCAAGTCGGAGTAAACCGACAGCAGGACGGCTTATTGGGCGATACGGCGCGTCTGTAAAGCTTGATTAAAAATATGAAAAGACTCTTCATTCCTGCTCCTCCGAAAGCAACCCCAATCTTGCGGAAAGCTCGAGCAGGTTCTTTTCAATCTCACGAAAAGAAGCCTTTGCGGCACGGACACGAGAAACAATGATGATATCATAGCCCGGCAGAAAGCTTTTTTCGTTTATCCGATACGCCTCGCGGATGCGGCGGCGCACGCGATTGCGTACAACGGCCTTGCCGACCTTTGTACTGACCGTAATACCTATACGGTTTGAGGGTTTTTTGTTTTTCCTCGCATAAAGCGCGAGGACAGGCGAAACAGAGCTTTTGCCCCGTTTATAGATAAGCCTGAAATCCTTGTTTTTTTTGACAGACACCGTGTTTTTCATAAAATTTCTCCAATAAAAAGAAAAAGCCCGGACGGGAAGAAGCTTCCTGCGGCGTCGTGAGCTAAATCTTTTTGCGGAGCGGAAACATCTTTTTTCCTTCCGCTCCGTGTTATTCTGACTTAGTGGGTAAGCCTGTTTCTGCCCTTAGCGCGACGTGCTGATAAAACCTTGCGGCCGTTACGTGTTGCCATTCTCTTACGGAAACCGTGAACCTTAGAGCAATGAAGCTTTTTCGGCTGATAAGTACGTACCATTTCTTTACACCTCCGATATAAAAATTCATGCGGAAAACCGCACCATTCGATACAGTGTCATCAAACATTATAAAATAAACAGGTGCAAAATGTCAACAGTTTTTTTGTTTTTTTATAAAAAAGCAGGATTGAGCCTTAAATTTTTTCTATATATATAAATATATATATGTAAATTCTGTTTACAAAAATTCATTTTTCTGCTATAATCATTACAGTAAAAATATAGTGGGGGAATTTGACTTATGAACAACGCTGCCGATATCTGGAAGAGCGTTTTACGTATTCTCAGAGAACAGTTTGAAATGAGTGAAATCACGCTTCAGACGTGGTTTGAAGACATCCGTGCTTCCGAGCTTCGTGACAACATCCTCGTCCTTGTCACTCCTGCGGAATTTAAAAAGAATGTCATTCTCACTCATCACACACAAAAAATCAACGATGCTCTTTTTGCTCTGTTTTCCGTTCCGATGAGCTTTGAGCTTTACACAACCGAAGAGTTTGAGGGCTCTCTTGCGCCGATAATTCCCGACTTTTCAAATTATGAAGAATATTCTTTTGAAAAGTTCATTGTCGGCTCTTCAAACAAGTTTGCCCATGCCGCCGCAAAGGCCGTTGCCTCCGCTCCCGGCAAAACCTATAATCCGCTTCTCATTCACGGCGGCTCGGGACTTGGCAAAACCCATCTTCTCTACGCCATTGCAGGCACAATCAAAAAGAACAACCCTAAAGCAAAAATCACTTATATCAAAAGCGAGGATTTCACAAACGAGCTTGTTTCCTCCATCCAGAGCGGCACCTTACCTCAGTTTCGTGAAAAATACCGAAGCTCAGACATTCTCCTTGTTGACGATATCCAGTTCATAGCCGGCAAGGAAAGCACGCAGGAAGAGTTTTTCCATACCTTCAATGCCCTTCATGAGGCACACCGTCAGATAGTTCTCACGTCTGACCGTCCGCCCAAGGAAATGGCAAAGCTTGAAGAACGTCTCAAAACCCGTTTTGAATGGGGTCTTCTTGCTGATATCGAACCGCCTGATTTTGAAACAAGAATGGCAATCGTCAGCTTAAAGGCACAGCTTATAGGTCTTAACCTTACCACAGAGCAGAAGGAGCTTATCGCAAATAACGTAACGGCAAATGTCCGTCAGCTTGAGGGCGCCGTACATAAGCTTCTTGCCTACCGTGACCTTCTTCAGGACGTTGACGGGCTTCAGGCGGCAGAACGTGCCATACGCGATATTTTCGCCGAAAACCCGTGGATTAACCCGACCCCTGAATTTATTATCAAGGCGGTTGCGAAATACTTTGAAATCGACCCCGAAGAAATCATCGGCAAGGACCGCTCTTCAAAAATGGTTGAGCCGAGAAAAATTGCGATGTATATGGTGCGCGACATGACTCACGAATCCTATCCCAAGATGGGAAAGGTCTTCAACCGTGACCACGCAACCGTTAAATACTCCGTCGATTCTCTTGAAGAACAGCTCAAGACCGATGCGGTGCTTCGTGAAAAAATTCAGGACGTTAAAAACTCGGTTCTTACACCGTAGAGAAGTTAACAGTTATCCTGTTGAATACACAGTGAAAACCTGTTGAAAAATATTTATCAACAAATATCCTGTCAATAACCCAAAATTTATCAACAGCTTCCTTTGGACGGATTTTTCCTTATTTTTCAACGCTTAAACATAGTTTTCCACAAATTCCACAGGCTCTACTACTATTACTAAATTATTATTATATTCTTTTTAAATAAAAAATATTCCTGTTATGAAAGGAAAGTTGAAAATGAAATTTGTCTGTGAAAAATCTCACCTCATCTCAGCTATTGCAAAAACCTCATGGGCAGTAGCGGCAAAAAGCTCAGTTCCCGTTATGGAGGGTATCCTCATCAACTGCGGTGCAGAGCTCACTCTCACGGGATATGACCTCTCTACCGGTATCCGTGTTACTGTTCCTGCCGATATTCAGGAGCAGGGCGTTATCGTAGTAAACGCCAAAATCTTTTCCGATATCATAAGACTTCTTCCGGACGAGCCGGTCACGTTTTCTACCGACGAAAACATGTTTGCAACCGTTACATGCAAAAACGTCCGTCATGATGTAGTATGCCTTTCGGCAAAGGACTTCCCCTCACTTCCCGATATTGAGAAAAAATATTTCCTTTCTCTCCGCCAGGGAGATCTTAAAAAGATGATTTCTCAGACTATTTTCGCTATAAGCGGTGATGAATCCAAGCCCGTTCATACAGGCTCTCTCTTTGATGTCAACGGGGATAAGCTCACCGTTGTTTCGGTTGACGGCTTCCGTCTTTCCTACAGAAACGCAGAAATTGAAAACGAAAGCGAAGAAAAAGAATTTAGCTTCGTTGTTCCCGGTTCAACTCTCAAAGAGGTTGAAAAGCTCTGCAGTGAGTCTGACGAGCCTGCATCAATCTGCGTCGGTAAAAAGCATATTATCTTCAACCTCGGCGATTCAATGATTATTTCAAGAATCCTTGAGGGCGACTTCCTGAATTATAAAAACGCTGTTCCTAAAAGCGGTTCATTTAAGGTTCGTGTAAACCGCCGTGACCTTATAACTACCATTGAGCGTGTTTCCATTCTCATAAGCGAAAGAATAAAAAACCCGATTCATTTAAACTTTACCGAAAAAACTCTTTTCATAAGCTGTCGCACACCTGTCGGCAGCTCAAAGGATGAATGTGCCCTTTTAAACCGCGGAGAAACTCTTGAAATCGGCTTTAACCACAAATACATTCTCGATGCTCTTCGCGCATGTCCCGATGATGAGGTTGATCTTGAGCTTAACACCCACGTTGCTCCGATTGTCATAACTCCTCCCGAGGGCAGTGACTATCTCCACCTTATTCTTCCGGTCCGTTTAAAGGCAGAATAAAATGATTATAAAAAAGCTCACTCTTAAAAATTTCAGAAATTACGATTTTGCCGAGCTTGAATTTTCAGATTCCCGTAACCTGTTTTTCGGAGAAAATGCGCAGGGAAAAACAAATCTTTTAGAGGCTGTTTTTTATCTGTCATGTCTTAAAACCTTTCGCGGCTCAAGGGACAGCGATGTTATAAAAACGGGCTGCAGTGAAGCTTCCATAAAAGGAATTTTTGACTGCTACGGAAGAAAAATTGAGGTCTTTTGCGAAATAACACGGACAGGACGTAAGCTTTTTGTAAACGGCATCCGTGAGATGCGTCCGTCCGACCATATAGGCCTTATAAAAACAGTTTCCTTTTCCCCCGATGACCTTCAGCTCATAAAAGAAGGTCCGGCAGAAAGACGAAGATTTATGAATATTTCCGTTTCACAGCTGCGCCCGGGATATATAAAAGCACTGCACGAGCACAACAAAATTATAGAAAACAAGCGAAAAATTTTAAAGATGGAAGAAGAAAGAGCTTCATATCTTGATTTTTACGATGTTTTAAACGAAAAGCTTGCAAAAGTTTCGGCATACCTCACTCTTGAAAGAGGAAGGTTTCTTAAAAATATTGAAGAGACGGCAAACAGAGTAGAGGCTCAGATTTCCGGCGGTCGTGAAGAATTAAAAATAGTATATAATCACGACAGCGCCATAGAGGATGTTTTTGATGAAGAAAACAAAGCAAGGATTTATGAGCATCTCAAAAAAAGAAAAGAAGCAGAGCTTGCATCCGGGATGTGCCTTGTCGGCTCTCATCGGGACGACTTCACGGTCTATATAAACGGAAAGTCGGCACGCGATTTTGCATCTCAGGGTCAGATTCGCTCTGCCGTTCTTGCAATAAAGGTTGCAGAACATGAAATAACTGAAAAAGACTCGGGCGAAAAACCTATTTTTCTCCTTGATGATGTTTTAAGTGAGCTTGACCCCACGCGCCGAAGCTTCTTATTAAATGATATAGGGCGTGGACAGACGATAATAACGGGGTGTGACCCCAGTATGTTTTCTGAGCTTTCTCACGGCAGAATATTTACAATTTCCGGCGGTGAAATAGCAAATAAAACAGAAAATTAAAGGAGGAATTTATGTTTCTTCACATAGGACGAGGCAGTCTTATTCCAAAATCGTGTATCATCGGGGTTTTTGACCTTGAAATCACGTCTCAGTCAAAACGGACAAAAAGCTTTCTTGCTAAAAAGGAAAAGGCAAACCACGTTATAAACGTGTGCGACGATATTCCGCGTTCATTCATCGTCTGCCGTGACGGCAACCGTGAGCGCGTATATATTTCTCAGATATCTCCGCAGACGCTCCAGAAGCGCTGTGACGATCTGATACAGGAATAATCAATAAAAACCGGAGGTTTAAAATAAATGTCTGATAATGTTGAAACAGTAGTAAACGGCAATTATGACGAAAGTAATATTCAGGTGCTTGAAGGTCTTGAGGCTGTCCGCCGCAGACCCGGTATGTATATAGGCTCAACGTCCGAGGCAGGTCTTCACCACCTTGTATACGAAATTGTAGACAACTCAATAGACGAGGCTCTTGCCGGTCATTGCTCCTGCATTACGGTAGAAATCCGGGAGGGAGACATAATCTGCGTAACCGATAACGGACGAGGAATCCCGACAGGTACTCACGCAACGGGAAAGTCTGCTCTTGAGGTTGTCTTTACGGTGCTTCATGCCGGCGGTAAGTTCGGCGGCGGCGGATATAAGGTCTCGGGCGGTCTCCACGGCGTCGGTGCGTCCGTTGTTAACGCTCTTTCCGAGTGGCTTGAGGTAGAGGTCTGTGACGGTGAGAACATACATTACATGCGCTTTATGCGCGGCGATGTCGAAACTCCGATAAAAATTATAGGCAAGGGCAGTGAAACGGGAACAAAAATCACGTTCAAGCCCGACCGTGAAATATTTGATACTACCGTTTTCAATTACGAAACCCTGCAGAAAAGACTCCAGCAGCAGGCGTTCCTCAATGCCGGTGTACGAATTGTTTTGAAGGATCTCCGAAATCCCGTCGGTGAGGAAGAGCGAAAATCAGACGATTTCTGCTATGAGGGCGGTATTCGCACGTTTGTTGAATACTTAAACGGCAAGATAAAGAAAGAAGTTATACACCCCGAGGTTATCTATGTTACGGGCAGCCGCGATGACAACATTGCAGAGGTTGCCATGCAGTATAACGACGGCTATAACGCAAATATCATTTCATTTGCAAATAACATCAACACAACCGAGGGCGGTATGCATGAAACAGGCTTTAAAGCCGCGCTTACCCGTGTTATAAATGATTATGCAAGAAAAAACAAGATGATAAAGGAAGAAGAAAAGCTTGAGGGCACAGATATGCTCGAGGGTCTTACCTGCATCATTTCGGTAAAAGTGCTTGAGGCTCAGTTTGAGGGACAGACAAAAACAAAGCTCGGCAACGCCGCTGTACGTACCCTCGTTACCAACATGGTAAACGAAAAGCTTTCCACCTTCTTTGAAGAAAACCCGAAGGTTGCCCGTGCAATCGTAGGAAAGACAATAGATGCCGCTCATGCGAGAGAGGCGGCAAGAAGAGCTAAGGAAAACGCAAGAAGAAAGGGTCCGCTCGATTCTCTCTCCCTTCCGGGCAAGCTTGCCGACTGTCAGGTTAAAGACCCACGCCTTTCCGAGCTCTACATCGTTGAGGGTGACTCGGCTGCAGGCTCGGCAAAGGAAGGCCGCGACCGCCGCTTCCAGGCAATACTCGCTCTGTGGGGTAAGATGCTCAACGTTGAAAAGGCAAGAGCCGATAAGATTTATAACAACGACAAGCTCTCCCCCGTTATCGCCGCACTCGGCACAGGCATTCTTGCCGACTGTAACCTCGAAAAGCTCCGTTATCACAAGGTTGTTATCATGTCGGATGCCGACGTTGACGGTGCACATATAAGAACACTTCTTCTTACCTTCTTCTTCCGCTTTATGAGACCGCTTGTTGAGGCAGGTCACATCTATTTTGCAATGCCTCCGCTCTATAAGGTATACAAGGGCAAGCAGGAAAAATACGCATACGACGATGAAGCTTTGGCTTCTGCTCTGCAGGAGATGGGTGAGGATGCAAAGATACAGCGCTTTAAGGGTCTCGGTGAAATGGACCCCGAGGAGCTTTGGGAGACGACAATGAATCCCGAAAACCGTGTTCTTGCCCGTGTTACGCTTGAGGATGCAATCGCCGCTGACGAAACCTTTACTCTCCTTATGGGCGAAAAGGTAGAGCCGAGACGTGAGTTCATCGAGCAGAACGCAGGATATGTTACAAATCTTGACGTGTAAATTTCGATGAAGGCAAATTACTCAAAATATATTTCACAGTGAGGTAAATCACCTATGAGTAAACAAAAAAGAGAAGAAAAACCGCTCAATCATCTTGATATAGAAAAGATTATTGACGTTGAATTAAATTCTGAAATGAAGCGAGCCTACATTGACTATTCAATGTCGGTCATTGTCGGTCGTGCGCTTCCCGATGTCCGTGACGGCTTAAAGCCCGTTCACCGCCGTATTCTTTATACCATGTACGAGGACGGTCTTACTCCAGACAAGGCATACAGAAAGTCTGCCACAACCGTCGGTGACGTGCTCGGTCGCTATCATCCGCACGGCGACTCGTCGGTTTACGATGCGATGGTACGTATGGCACAGCCGTTTTCTCTGCGCTACACCATGGTGGATGGCCACGGTAACTTCGGCTCTGTTGACGGCGACCCTGCCGCTGCATACCGCTATACCGAAGCACGTCTTTCAAAAATTGCGCTTGAAATGCTTGCCGACATCGACAAAGAAACAGTTGATTTTCAGGCAAACTTTGACGGATATCATCAGGAGCCGTCTGTCCTTCCGTCACGTATCCCCCACCTCTTAGTCAACGGAAGCAACGGTATTGCCGTCGGTATGACGACAAATATTCCTCCGCACAACCTCGGCGAGGTTATCGACGCCGTTATTGAGGTTATAGACAACCCCGAAGCAACGCTTGCTGACCTTATGGAGCATATCAAGGGTCCTGATTTTCCGACCGCAGGTGTTATTATGGGCATGGCAGGCATCAGGGCTGCATATTCCACGGGTAAGGGTCACCTTAAAGTGCGTGCAAAGACGGAGATTGAGGAGTTTGACAACGGCCGTTTCCGCATTGTCGCAACCGAGCTTCCCTATATGGTAAACAAAGCCCGTCTTATAGAGCACATTGCCGACCTTGTAAAGAATAAAACAATAGAGGGCATCACACATATTCAGGATGAATCAAGCCGTGAGGGCATCCGTGTCGTTATTGAGCTTTCCCGTACCGCAAATCCGCAGGTTGTGCTCAACATGCTCTTCAAGCATACGCAGATGCAGTCAACCTTCGGCGTTATCTTGCTTGCTCTTGTTGACAATAAGCCGAAAACCCTTTCTCTGCGCGATATCCTTGACCAGTATATAAAGTTCCAGAAGGATGTTATCCGCAGAAGAACGGCATACGAGCTTAAAAAGGCAGAGGCTCGCGCTCATATACTTGAGGGACTGCGAATTGCACTTGACCACATTGATGAAATAATCAGAATTATCAGAACAAGCTATAACGATGCAAAGCAGCGCCTTATGGATACCTTCGGCATGAGTGAGGTTCAGGCTCAGGCTGTTCTTGACATGCGCCTTGCCCGTCTTCAGGGTCTTGAGCGTGAAAAGATTGATAATGAGTATAACGAGCTTATGAAGAAGATTGCATACTGCAAAGAGGTTCTTGAATCCGATGCTTTAGTTGCAGGCATCTTAAAGGACGAGCTTTGCGTTATCAAGGAAAAGTACGGAGACCCGAGACGTACCGAGATTGTTCCGGTTGATGACGAAATTGACATTGAAGACCTCATTCCCGTTGAGGACTGTGCATACACTCTCACTCACCGCGGCTACATAAAGCGTATGCCCGTTTCGGTATACCGCTCACAGAACCGCGGCGGCAGAGGTGTTTCTGCAATGAAGCAGAAGGAAGAGGACTTCGTGGAAACAATGTTCACCGCATCAAGCCACGACTGGGTGCTGTTCTTTACCACACGCGGCAGAATGTACCGCATGAAGGGCTATCAGGTGCCTGAATCCGGTCGTACTGCAGTCGGCATGAACATAGTAAACCTCATAGCATTCGAGCCGGATGAAAAGGTAACGGCAATGCTTTCGATAAAAGAATTTGACGATGAGCATTATCTTGTCATGGCGACAAGAAACGGTGTCGTAAAGCGTATTGCACTGTCCCGTGTCGATTCTGCACGTAAGGCAGGTGTCCGTGCAATAGGTCTTGACGATGACGACGAACTCATCTCGGTCATGCTTGCAGACGAAAAGAGCGAAATTTTCCTTGCGACAAGAAACGGTATGGCAATCAAGTTTGCCGCAACCGATATCCGTGCTACCGGCAGAGAAGCCGGTGGTGTTTACGGCATTGAGCTTCGTGACGGAGACTATCTCATCGGCGCCGCAACGGTCAAGGAGGGTAAGGATGTTCTTACCGTTACCGAAAAGGGCTTCGGCAAGCGCACCGAGGTCGAGGAATACCGTCTGCAGAACCGCTACGGCAAGGGAATCATGAACTATAACATCGGCGAAAAGACCGGCGAGATTGCAAGCGTAATTATGGTTGATGACAACGATGATGTTATGATAATCTCCGACGACGGTGTTATAATAAGAATGCCGGCAAGAGATATAAGCCGCTTCGGACGAGTAACAAAGGGTGTTATCCTTATGCGCCTCGGAGAGAATGTAAAGGTAATTTCCGTTGCCGCCGCACCTCATGAAGAGGAAGAAGAGGCAGAGGAAGCGGTTGAAGCAACCGCAGAAGAAAGCGTAAGCGAAGAGTAAAAAGGCTTCCCCTCAAGGGGAAGCTGTCACGAAGTGACTGATGAGGTGTAGATTGCGGAGTAATCGTTATTTTTCCACCTCATCCGCCTCGTTCCTCGGCACCTTCCCCTCAAGGGGAAGGCTGAGAAAGGACTTATACTATGAAAAAAGTCACAATATATACCGACGGTGCTTGCAGCGGCAACCCCGGTCCCGGCGGTTGGGGTGCGATTTTGGAGTATAACGGAACGGAAAAAGAGCTTTCCGGCGGTGAGGAGATGACCACCAACAACCGCATGGAGCTTACGGGCGTTATATCTGCGCTCCGTGCTCTGCGTGAGCCGTGTGAGGTTTCCCTGTATACCGACAGCAAGTACATTGTTGACGGCATCAATCAGGGCTGGGCAGAAAAATGGCGCTCAAACGGCTGGATGCGCAACAAAAAAGAAAAAGCCCTCAACCCGGATTTATGGGAAGAGCTTTTAAATCTTATAAAAACACATCAGGTTACATTCATCTGGGTTAAAGGTCACGCCGCAAACCCGAAGAATAACCGCTGTGACGAACTCGCAGTAGCAGAGAGCAAGAGGTTTTCTGCATAGCAATAAAAACATTACATCAAGGAGATGAAACGCAAATGATATACGCGGACAATTCGGCTACAACAAAGGTAAAGCCGGAGGTTCTCGAAAAAATGCTCCCCTTCCTGCAGGGACAGTACGGCAACCCGTCAAGTCTCTATGCTTTTGCATATGACTCAAAGCGTGCCGTCGAAAATGCCCGTGAAGAGGTGGCAAAGGTTATAGGTGCAAAGGCAAGAGAAATCTTCTTCACAAGCTGCGGAAGTGAATCCAACAACTGGGTTATAAAGGGCGTTGCATCAAAGTACAGGGACAAGGGCAATCATATTATTACCTCATGTATAGAGCATCCGGCAATAATTCAGACCTGCAAATATCTCGAAAAGCAGGGCTTTCGTGTGACATATCTTCCGGTAGATGAGTACGGTTCTGTCTCTCCCGAAGACGTGAGAAAAGCGATATGTGAAGACACCATACTTATTTCCGTGATGATGGCAAACAACGAGATAGGAACAATACAGCCAATCCGTGAAATCGGAGAAATAGCAAAGGAAAAGGACATCCTTTTCCATACCGACGCCGTTCAGGCATTCGGTCATATTCCGATAAACGTCGATGAGCTTAATATAGATTTCCTCTCACTTTCGGGACATAAGATAGGCACGCCGAAAGGAATCGGTGCGCTGTACATCAGAACAGGCATCAAGATAGACAACCTTATCCACGGCGGCGGTCAGGAAAAAAACCGCCGTGCAGGAACGGAAAACGTACCGTATATAGTCGGTCTCGGAGAGGCGGCAAGGCTTGCAAACGAGAATATGGCAAAAAACATCGAAAAGCTCACGGCAATGCGCACGGCACTTGTTGAGCGGGTTTTAAAAATCCCGTACACAAAGCTCACGGGGCATCCGACAAACAGACTCCCCGGACTTTGCAGTATTATAATAGAAGGCATTGAGGGTGAGGCACTGCTTCTCAATATGTATAATGAGGGCATCTGCGCAAGCTCGGGCTCTGCCTGCTCGTCAGGCTCGCTTGACCCGTCGCACGTCCTGCTTTCAATAGGGCTTCCGCATCATATTGCACACGGCTCTCTCCGTCTCTCTCTCGGTGAGGACAATGAACCGGGCGATGAGATAAAGATTGCAGAAGCCGTAGAAAAGGTAGCGGCAAGGCTTCGTGCCATGTCCCCCGTCTGGGAAAACGGAAAGCCGATGTGGGAATGATATAAATGGAAAATTGATAATGGAAAATTGATAATTAAGGAGAAATCGCTTTGCGATTTCAAGTCAAATTGTTTTGATAAAATCAAAACACCATAACTTTCCATTTTCAACTTTCAATTTTCCATTAAATAAACGACGAAGGAGTTTTTTATAATGTACAGCGAAAAAGTTTTAGACCATTTTTCAAATCCGCGCAATGTGGGAGAGCTTGAGGGTGCAAACGCCGTCGGTCAGGTCGGAAACCCCAAGTGCGGAGATATTATGAAAATGTATATGAAGATAGAAAACGATGTTGTTGTAGACGTCACGTTTAAGACCTTCGGCTGCGGCGCAGCTGTTGCAACAAGCTCTATGGCAACGGAAATGGTAAAGGGCAAGACCGTAGAAGAAGCTCTGAAGCTTACAAACCGCGCAGTTGCAGAGGCTCTTGACGGTCTTCCGCCGGAAAAGCTTCACTGCTCCGTTCTTGCAGAAGAAGCAATTCAGTCGGCTATCGCAGATTATTACAAGCGTCAGGGTAAAGACCCGAAGGACTACGGCATAAACGTCTGTGACGGCAACTGTGAGCATTGCCACGCACATAAATAGAAGCATAGAGAATGGGGGACACGACAAGAACGTGTCTCCCATAAAATTTGATATTTTTTAAAAATGGTATTGCTAATGTTCGTGTTTTGGAATATAATCATTTCATAAGGAAGTGATTGAAATGTTAGCATATATGACGGCAAACGAGGCAGCTGAAAAATGGAACATATCTCATAGAAGAGTTTTGACTCTTTGCAAAGAAAATCGCATTGCTGATATTGCTATGCTCGGAAACATGTGGATTATACCAATTGATGCAATAAAACCGGAAGACGCAAGGAGCCTTCGTTATAATAAAGGTGACGAGAAAGCTGTTAAACCTTTTTTGAAATGGGCTGGAGGAAAAGGGCAACTTATTAAAGAAATTGAAGCTTATTATCCTTTTAAAGACGGAAATATCACAAAATATGCAGAGCCTTTTGTTGGTGGCGGCGCAGTTTTATTTGACATTCTCAGCAAATATGAATTGAAAGAAGTTTATATAAGCGATATCAATGCTGAGCTTATGAATACTTATTTTATTGTTCGCGACAATATAGATGCCTTGATTGAAAAACTACATGAAATGCAAAACAGTTTTATACCGTTAGAAGTAGAAAAGCGGAAAGCATATTATATGCAAAAGAGAATGCTGTTTAATAAGTTAAAAGAGAACACAAATGAAAAGAGTAATATTGAAAAAGCGGCAACAATGATATTTTTGAACAAAACCTGCTTTAATGGTCTTTTTCGAGTAAATAAAAAAGGACTATTCAATGTTCCTATGGGATCTTATAAAAACCCCTTGATTTGCGATGAGAAAAACCTCAGAGCAGTATCGGAAAAATTACAAAAAATCACAATTGTTTGCGGAGATTACAGGGAGTCAGCAGACTTTATTGACAAAAACACATTTGTATATTTTGATCCACCATACAGACCGATTACGGAAACCGCAAGTTTTACTGCATATACAGAAAGTTTATTTAAGGATGAAGAACAGATTGAACTTGCGAAATTCGTTGATGAAATGCACAAAAAAGGAG
Organism: Oscillospiraceae bacterium; assembly: GCA_017409405.1. GTDB lineage: Bacteria > Bacillota > Clostridia > Oscillospirales > JAAYXM01 > SIG480. The sequence continues at coordinate 37,571 of JAFQSU010000007.1, forward strand.
CAAAAATAGTTGTTAGCAGTTCTGATCCGAAAAATACAAACAAAGAAGATGATTTCTTTGATAATATTTATGCTGCCCATAATATAAAACGCGTTGAAGCTACAAGAATGATTAACTGTAACAGTAAGGCAAGAGGAAAAATTACGGAATTGCTTATTTCTAATTTTTAAGGAGAATTGAGTTATGATAAAAAACGGCAAAGGTGGAGGAAATACCAAAACAGGTCTGGTTTTTGAAGGAAAGACAGATTTATCAACATTTCTTTCTATGCAAAAAGGGTATCAAGTAATCGAAGATAAGGTATTTTACCAAGACGAACTGGTCGCAAGGATTTTTAAAAAGCACGACTTTTATAAGAAATTTCTTAAAGAGCTTGAGATAGATTGGACAAAGATTATATCAAAGCAATTATTGCCGGACGACAGTATTTTTGTAATAATAAAGAACACATTATATATTATAGAGTGCAAGTTTCAGCAAGTGGCAGGCTCGGTTGATGAAAAATTACAAACGTGTGATTTTAAGAAAAAACAGTATCAAAAGTTACTCTCAAAAGCAAATATAGATGTGGAATATATGTATTTGTTAAGTGATTGGTTTAGAGATGCTCGTTATAAAGACGTATTAGATTATATACATAGTGTCAGATGCCACTATTATTTTGAATATATTCCGCTGTATAAATTTGGATTGCCGGTTCCGGAAGAAGAATGAAAATGAAGAAAATAATTAGATGGGAGCCGGAAAACTTTGAATTGGAAATGACTACACATTGGTCTTTTCCAAAACGAGGAGACTGGGCGACACACGATGCCAAATGGCGTGGAAATTGGTCACCTTATATACCGAGGAATATCATTTTGAGATATTCACATGAAGGAGATATGATTCTTGACCAATTTGCCGGAGGCGGAACAACCCTTGTCGAAGCAAAGCTTTTAAACAGAGATATAATTGGTGTAGATATAAACGATGTTGCGATAGAACGATGTAAGGAAAAAACAACATTTGATTATCAGTCGGCGACCGGAAAGGTATACATAAAAAAGGGAGATGCAAGAAAGCTTGACTTTATTCCCAATGAAAGCATTGATCTTATATGCACACATCCGCCGTACGCAGATATTATCAAGTACAGCGAAGAAATCAATGGAGACTTATCTCAGTTAAAAGTTAAAGAGTTCGTTGAAGAAATGAAAAAAGTGGCAGCGGAAAGTTATCGCGTCTTAAAAAAGGACAAGTTTTGTGCCATCCTTATGGGAGACACACGGCAAAAAGGGCATATGATACCAATGTCGTTTGATGTAATGCGTGTTTTCCAAGAAGCCGGATTTAAACTGAAAGAAATTATTATTAAAGAGCAACACAATTGTAAGGCGACGGGATATTGGAAAACTAACAGCGTAAAGTACAACTTTTTATTGATAGCGCATGAATATTTGTTCATCTTTAGAAAATAATTTTTTACTCAATATTTATGAAAAAACCGATAAAAGTAAATGACTTTTATCGGTTTTTTCTATCTAAGACTTGCGCATCTTTTTGATTCTTGACCAGAGAAGAATAATAATCTGCCCGGGTATACCGAGGGTATATATAAGACGGACGTTTATTGAGAAGAGAACAACAAGCGAAATATGGATTGCCGAAAGCGTGCTCCACATAAGAAGTGAGATGATAAGAAAATTGAGTCGTGTATTAAACCATACAGAGTTAAGAACAAGCCACAATATAAAGGTCGGAGGAACCGCCCAGAGAAAAACGAGCCAATGATGGTTATGTGTATATTCGCGGAACATATCTCCCGTAACAAATATAATAAGAGCGATAAGCCAGATAAGCGTTATTGACATCGCCGTGATAAATCCGCGGTTTGCGCGGAGAATGCCGCCTACATCACGGGGCTTCGGCTTTGTCGTATGCTCGGCTTCAAGAAGATAATCAACCGAAACCGAAAAAATATCTGCAATCTGCTTGAGCACGGAAATATCGGGAACAGATTCGCCACGTTCCCATTTTGACACAGCCTTATCCGAGTAATTCAACCTCTCTGCGAGGTCAAACTGAGTCATCTCGGCACCCTTTCGCAAAGCCGCTATATTTTCTGCTATAATGAGCTTCAATTTTTCCATAAAATGTCCTCATCTGAAAAAACTTGTTACTTTTCTTAAATTGTAGCATATTTTCAATGGGAAAACAACGAATATTTTGTAAATTCTACCGTGAGTAGAAAATAAAAATTACATCTCTACACATACAAAAGTACAAATAGCGTGCAAAAAAGCGACAGGGGATTGAAAAAAAAGAATAATGTGGTAGAATACTAACATAACACAAGCAGGAGGAAAAACACAATGAATGATTATGTTATAATTACGGACTCGGCATGTGACATTGCTGCTGATATACTTTCTGACTGGGGAGTTAAGAGCTTAAGCCTGACGCTTCGCTTTTCCGATGAGGATAAGGAATACGGAAACGATGAGATATCTGCAAAAGAGTTTTATCAAAGGATGCGCGACGGTGCGCATGCACAGACCTCTGCAATAAACATCGAGGGATTTAAGGAAGTCTTTCGCCGTGAGCTTTCAGAGGGAAGGGATGTTCTTTACCTCGGCTTTTCTTCGGGACTGAGCAACACGTATAACGCAGGAAGACTTGCGGCAGAAGAGCTGCACGAAGAATTCCCCGACCGTCGTGTAATAGCGGTAGATACTCTCTGCGCTTCCGCAGGCGAGGGGCTTATCGTATATCTCGCGGCAGAAAAGCAGAAGTCGGGTGCGACTATTGAGGAGACGGCAAGATTTGTCACCGAAAACCGTTTAAGTCTGTGCCATTGGTTTACGGTAGACGACCTCAAATACCTAAAGCGCGGCGGCAGAGTAAGCCCGACGGCGGCGTTTGTCGGCGGAGTGCTCAACATAAAGCCTGTCATGCATGTTGACGATGCAGGAAAGCTTGTTCCCGTTTCCAAGGTACGCGGAAGACGTGCCGCTCTCCGTGAGATAGCAGCACAGTATGAAAAGCTTGCACTTGATAAAAACGGAATTGTTTTCATCTCCCACGGCGACTGCATGGACGATGTAAACGAAATAAAAGCACTTCTTGAAGAAAAGGGCGGAGAGGTTAAAATAATAACGTATGTCGGCCCCGTCATAGGGGCTCATTCCGGTCCCGGCACACTCGCAGTTTTCTTTATGGGAAAGAACAGATAATAAGAAGATAGCAACACCCGATGCCTTATGCATCGGGTGTTGCAGACTGTCGAAAAAGGCGCGAGAGCATAAGCGGAGGAAAAATTTAAAGAGAGTTTTTTCGTAAAACAAACATTGACCAAAAGCAAATGCACGCATATTTAAAATCCCTTGAAGTGTCGAACTTCAAGGGATTTTCCGCTTATTTTGCCCGAATGTCACCTCTCGGAGTATACACATACACCTTCGGGTTCCATTCGGACAATCTCACACCTTTTTGGACAGTCTCCAGCGTGTCAATAGGTTTATCGACACGCAGCAACACCCGATGCATAAGGCATCGGGTGTTGTTGCATATATCAAAACAAATCAATCATGCCGCGGAGCGTCGGGGTTACAACGTCTGCAACTCTATAAAGCTCTTCACGGCGGTGAGCGAAGGACTCATCGTGAAGACCGCAGACGATAAAGCCGGCGTTCTTTGCCGTGGTTGCCGCACCCGGCGAATCCTCAAAAACAGCAGTTTCAGAAACAGCCGTGCCGAGAAAATCAACGGCAGCAAGATAGATATCCGGCTTGTCCTTGCCGGCACCGATAAGACGGCTTGTAAAAATATCACCGAAATAATCTCTTATGCCGAGTCGTCTGAGCGTTTCGTCTGCGAGATACTTATCCGTAGCCGTTGCAACGCACATCCTTACGCCAAGACCTTTAAGATGTTCAAGAAACTCTTCTGCCCCGTCCTTGAGAACGACCTCGGTTCTGTATTTGTTTTCAACCGTGCGGTTTATGGAGTCTATGATTTCGTCGGCATCACCGGGAATGTCGTAGTCCTTTTTGAGAATGTTGTGAACCGCTTCAAAAACACTCATGCTGCAGAATCTGCGGTCAACGTCCTCCTTCGGAGTTATGCCGCGGCTTTTGAGAAACTCGCTTCCTATTGTTTTCCAGACATGCATGGATGCGGTAAGGGTTCCGTCCATATCAAAAATTGCACCGCGTATTTTCATATTAAATTACCTCCGAAAAAACTTACCTTGGTATTGTACCAAAAAAACAGAGCCATTGCAAGCCGTACTCTGCTTATGTTACAGTCATGTTACAAAACACAATATCTTGTGTCAAAAGCGGAAAATGGCGTATTTCCTCGATTTTCCTGAACTTAAACCGGTAAATAATTACAAAAACAGTTGACAGAAACCATAAAATAAGCTATAATGTAATTACTTTGTAACCGGTTTGTAACCGCAAAACTTCAAGAAAGAGAGGGGTGAAGACAATGTCTCACGATTCACAGTCCACGGCAGAAGCGGCAAGCCTCGGCTCCGGCTCTGTTACACAGAGCTTCGTTTCCGGAAGCCACCGTATATATGATGCAGTGCTCGGTGTTCTTGCCGTGCTGTACGAGTTCTTCACCTTTATTATATCAAAGGCAGTTCATTTATCGGTCATCTTTGGCACGACGCTCCACTCAAGGGTGCTCGTTCCGTTTTCTGTTTTTGCGCTTGCAACGGCAGGCATTTCGTATGAGCTGTGGCAGAGATTTGTTTTTGCATTCCGAAGCTTTCGCCATAAGGTGAGCGTTGCGGCAGTGGGCTTTCGTTCCAACCGCTTTGCTCTCGCCGCCACCGTGCTTTCTTTGACCTTTGTTCTTATTGCGTCCACGCTTTACGGCGTCGGCATTAAAATCACCGTTAACGGTGAAGAGCTCGGCTATATGTACAGCAGAGACGAATACACCGAAGCGGTCAGCTTTGTCGAAGCGCGTGCAAGCGAAATACTTGAACGTCCGTACAGCATCTCCTCCAACGTCCGCTTTGAGCTTGGTATCGTTCCGCGTGAGGAGATTATCTCAAAGGACGCTCTTCGCTCATACTTTTTCTCTCATATTGAAGAGGTTTCCATGCTTTATGCGCTCACGGTCAACGGCGAGGTTATAGGCGCAAGTAAAAACCGTGACACTCTTCAGAGCATGGTCGATGAGCTCCTGTATACCAATGACCCCAACGTCAAGGCACATTTTTCGCAGGATGTCCAGATTTCCCAGAAATACGTCGATTCCTCAAAGCTTCTCTCGTATGACGAAATCCGCGAAAAGCTCACGTCAAAAATCCACTCCACAAGAGAGTACACGATAAAATACGGCGACACGGTCGAGTCTATAGCCGCCGCAAACGGCATGACGAAGGCAGACCTTATCGAGCTCAACCCCTCAATCCGCTCGGGTCGTCTCCGTGCAGGCAGAAAGCTCACCGTTGCCAAAGAGGTTCCCTTCCTCTCGGTTGAGGCTGTCCGTCGCGTTGAGTATACGGAAAGCATCCCGTTTGAAACAAAAACCGTTGAAGACAGCACGATTTACAAGGGTACGCAAAAGGTTGTTACAAATGGGCGTGTCGGTACGAGAAAGGTTGTTGCCGATGTCACCTATGTAGATAATAAGGAAACAGGCAGAGAAATCATCAGCAGTGCTGTTGTTGCACAGCCCGTAACAAAGGTTGTTCACGTCGGCACGAAGGCTCGCCCGAAGACCGTGGCAACCGGCAAGCTCTCCCGTCCCGTAAGAGGAGCTATCATTTCCTCGAACTACGGTATGCGCCGCGGCAGTATGCACAAGGGCGTTGACTTTGCGGCAAAATCGGGTACGCGGATTTCCGCGGCAGACGGCGGCACAGTAACATGGGCAGGCTGGAAGCGCGGCGGCTGGGGCTACCTTGTCGTCATCAACCACGGTAACGGCATCGAAACCTACTATGCGCACAATTCAAAGGTGCTTGTAAGAGTCGGTCAGAAGGTTGCCAAGGGCGAACAGATTGCGAAGATGGGAAGCACCGGCAACAGCTCGGGTCCCCACTGCCACTTTGAGGTTCACGTAAACGGAAGATACACAAACCCCTGGAAATATATATCATAGATAACAAGCCATCGCCGTTTTGCGATGGCTTGTATTTTTGCCTTGACCGGAATTTATATTTACTATATAATAGTAAAGTTACATATTAAAAGAAATCAGCGATTTCAGAAAGGATATTCAAATGGAAGAAAAAGAAACAGCTTTGCAGGAAAACAAAATGGGGGTTATGCCGATCGGCAAGCTCCTTGCAGGAATGGCTATTCCAATGATGGTTTCCATGCTCGTTCAGGCATTTTACAACGTAGTTGACAGTATTTTTGTTGCGCGTATATCGGAGAATGCACTCACTGCCGTGTCCCTTGCGTTTCCGCTCCAGAACCTTATGATAGCAGTTGGCGGCGGTACGGCGGTAGGTATGAATGCGGTTCTCTCACGCTCGCTCGGTGAGAAAAGGCAGGAGCTTGTAGACCGCTCTGCAAACACGGGCATTTTCCTCTTTCTTATCAGTGCAATAGCTTTTGCGTTTATAGGTGCGTTCCTGTCCCGTCCGTTTTTCGGTACGCAAACAGACGTTGCCGAGATTGTAGAGTACGGTACTGTATATTCTCAGATATGCCTTGTCGGCTCAGCAGGCATTTTTTCACAGTTCTGCTTTGAGCGCCTTCTCCAGTCCACGGGAAAGACCACTCTTGCCATGATAACTCAGCTCATCGGTGCGGTCATAAATATAATTTTAGACCCCATTCTCATTTTCGGTCTGCTCGGCGCACCGAGACTTGAGGTTGCCGGTGCCGCTCTTGCAACTATCATCGGTCAGATAGTTGCGGCAGTTATTGCGATAATCATAAACATCAAGGTAAATCACGAAATCCACCTTTCCATACGCAAAATCCGTTGGGACACAGAGGTTGCACGCCGTATCTATACCGTAGGATTCCCCTCCATTCTCATGCAGTCCGTCGGCTCGGTCATGAACTACTTCCTAAACCGTATTCTTTTGAGCTTCACCACTACCGCAACTGCAGTTTTCGGCGCATACTTCAAGCTCCAGAGCTTCATTTTCATGCCCGTGTTCGGTCTCAATAACGGCATGGTGCCGATTATAGCATACAACTACGGTGCAAAGCGTCCCGACAGAGTAAAAAAGACGATAAAGCTCTCCCTTATGTCCGCAATCTCCATTATGGCGGTCGGAGTTGTTTTGTTTGAAACAATTCCTGAAGTGCTTTTAGGTTTCTTTAACGCATCTCCCGAGATGCTTGAAATAGGCGTTCCGGCTCTCCGTATAATCGCAATCAACTTCCTGCTTGCCGGCTTCTGTATTATTTCAATCTCCGTTTTCCAGGCAATCGGAAACCCCATTCACTCGTTTATCATATCGGTTTGCCGCCAGCTTCTTGTTCTGCTTCCGGCGGCATGGCTGCTTGCAAGGACAGGAGTTCTGAACCTTGTATGGCTTGCCTTCCCTATTGCCGAGATGGTTTCTGTTATTATGTGCCTTACGATTCTTAAGGGAACACTGGAAAAGGTAGATGTTCTTACGGAGCAGCAGTAATATTATGGAAGAAGGCGGTCAGATGAAATTCAGATTTGCAGAAAGAAAAGATGCGGCAAAGATTTTATTTTTCATAAAAGAGCTTGCCGAGTATGAAAAAATGTCGGAATGTGTTGTTGCAACAGAGGCTGAGCTTGAAGCGCAGATATTCGACAAAAAGAATGCAGAGGTAATCTTTGCGCTGAGTGATGACGGAATTGAGGTCGGCTTTGCGCTGTTTTTCACGACGTTTTCCACATTCCTTGCAAAGCCCGGCATACACCTCGAGGATTTATATGTTCTCCCGGAGCACAGAGGTCGTGGCTTTGGCAGAGGGCTTCTCTGCGAGCTTGCAAAAATCTGCAAGGAGCGCGACTGCAAAAGGCTTGAATGGACATGCCTTAACTGGAACACACCGAGCCTTGAGTTTTACTGCTCACTCGGTGCCGAAATAATGGACGAATGGTCGCTTCTCCGCATTTCGGGAGAAGAGCTTACAAGGCTTTCGGAAGAATAAAAATACATTATAAAAGGCTGAACGATTGACTCGTTCAGCCTTTTGTGTTATGTTTAGCGATTCGGAGTTCGAAAATATAATATCACAGTTTGAGATATATGTCAATATCTCAGCATGAGATTTCATATAATAACAGTTAAGGCGGTGTGTTATATGAGATTAAAAGATTTGCGTGAGGACAGAGACATCAAGCAAAAGGACATTGCAGAATATCTGCATATCAAACAAAACACATATTCACAGTACGAAAACGGACAAAGACAGCTGCCTGTAGATATACTGATAAAACTGTCTGAATATTATAATGTTTCCACAGATTATATATTGGGAATTTCAAAAGAAAGATAAAAGCCGCAGCAATTTGCTGCGACTTTTTACTTTTTCCGAAGCTTTTCAAAAAAGCTTTTGCGTTCGGTGTAGGAATCCTCACCGACAGACTTTGAAAATTCATTTAAAAGGTCTTTCTGCTTCTTTGAAAGGTTTTTCGGAACTTCAATATTGACACGTACAAACTGATCGCCGCGGCGTGAGCTGTTGAGCGCAGGTATTCCCTTTCCGCGGAGTCTGAAAACGGTACCCGTCTGTGTGCCCTCGGGCACGGTGTATTTTACCTTGCCGTCAAGAGTGGGAACCTCAATTTCGGCACCGAGCACAGCCTGCGTGAACGTAATCGGCACATCACACATGACAGAAGTGCCGTCACGGGTGAGAATGTGGTGCGGACGGATGGAAACCGTGATGAGAACATCACCGCTCGGTCCGCCGTTCGTTCCTGCATTGCCTTCTCCGCGCAGAGACACGGTCTGACCGTCGTCAATACCTGCCGGAATGTTTACCGAAAGCTTTTTGGATACTCGCTCGTGACCCGAGCCGCCGCACTTTGAACACGGCGTTTTTATAATCTTACCCGTACCGTGACAGTTGGGACATACACTTGAGCTTGAAACCATGCCGAGCGGAGTGCGACGGGTGGTCTTGACAGCACCCTGACCGTGGCAGGTCGGACAAGTTTCGGCACTCGTACCGGAAGCTGCACCCGAGCCGCCGCAGGACGAGCATTTTTCTGTTCTTGTGACGTTGATTTCCTTACTGCAGCCGAAAGCCGCCTCTTCAAAGGAGAGAACGAGTGACATCCTTATGGATTCACCTCTTGTCGGTGCATTGCGGCGTGAGCCGCCGCCAAAACCGCCACCAAAGCCACCGCCGAAGAACGACCCGAAAATATCCCCGAGGTCAAAATCCTCAAAGCCGCCATATCCGCCGCCGAAGCCGCCTGAACCGAAGTTGGGGTCAACGCCGGCATGACCGAACTGGTCATACTTCTGCCGCTTTCCGGCATCGGAGAGGACCTCGTATGCCTCATTTACTTCCTTGAACTTGGCTTCTGCGTCCTTGTTGTCTTTATTTAAATCGGGATGGTATTTTTTTGCAAGCTTACGGTATGCAGATTTAAGCTCTGAATCCGTAGCTGTTTTGGAAACACCTAAAACCTCATAATAATCGCGTTTATCCGCCATAGTAATTTCCCTCCGGAAATTGATGTAATAAGTAATAGTGAAGAAGTAATAGGTGAGGTGTTTTCGCTTTGCGAAAACGATTTAACTACCTCTTCACTTTTCACTATTACCTTTTCCCTCAATATATTGCCGCACAAAGGCGGCAATATCTTAGTCTACCGGCTTGAAGTCTGCATCAACTACGTTGTCGCCGTTAGGTGCACCGGCATCTGCCTGACCTTCTGCACCCTGTGCGGCAGCCTGAGCAGCTGCAGCTTCCTTATAAAGCTTTTCGGAAATCTCGTAGAACTTCTTTGTAAGAGCCTCGGTCTGTGCCTTGATAGCCTCAGTGTCGGTACCCTTAAGTGTTTCCTTGAGCTTTTCAACCTCAGCAGTAACGCCTGCCTTTTCGTCCTCGGAAATCTTGTCGCCAAGCTCTCCCAGGGTCTTCTCTGTCTGATAAACCATCTGGTCGGCGGAGTTTCTTACGTCAACCTCTTCGCGGCGCTTCTTATCCTCTTCCGAATACTGCTCAGCTTCTTTTACAGCCTTTTCAATATCCTCTTTTGAGAGGTTTGTGGATGAAGTGATTGTGATGTTCTGCTCCTTGCCTGTGCCGAGGTCTTTTGCCTTGACGTTTACGATGCCGTCTGCATCAATATCGAAGGAAACCTCAATCTGCGGAACACCGCGCGGAGCCGGAGCAATGCCGTCGAGATTGAAACGGCCGAGAGTCTTGTTGTATGCAGCCATTTCACGCTCACCCTGGAGAACGTGAACCTCAACTGACGGCTGATTGTCAGCGGCAGTAGAGAAAATCTGGCTCTTGTTTGTCGGGATTGTAGTGTTGCGCTCGATAAGCTTTGTGAATACGCCGCCCATTGTCTCGATACCGAGGGAGAGCGGAGTAACGTCGAGGAGAAGAATGTCCTTGACATCGCCTGCAAGAACGCCGCCCTGAATAGCAGCACCCATAGCTACGCACTCATCGGGGTTGATGCCCTTGAACGGTTCTTTGCCGGTGTATGCTTTAACAGCGTCGGAAACAGCAGGAATACGTGTGGAGCCGCCGACGAGAAGAACCTTTGAAAGGTCACTTGGTGCAAGCCCTGCGTCACTCATTGCCTGACGGACGGGAACCATTGTGCTGTCAACAAGATCGGATGTAAGCTCGTTGAACTTAGCACGTGTGAGGGTTAAGTCAAGGTGCTTCGGACCTGTTGCGTCTGCTGTGATATACGGAAGGCTGATGCTTGTGCTTGTTACACCGGAAAGCTCAATCTTTGCCTTTTCTGCAGCTTCACGGATTCTCTGCATAGCCATTTTGTCGTTTGTGATGTCAACGCCGTTTTCCTTCTTGAACTCGTCAACAATCCACTTTGAAACACGCATGTCGAAGTCGTCGCCGCCGAGACGGTTGTTACCTGCTGTAGCAAGAACCTCTACAACGCCGTCACCGATTTCAAGGATAGAGACGTCGAAGGTACCGCCGCCGAGGTCGTAAATCATAATCTTCTGGTCAGACTCCTTGTCGAGACCGTAAGCAAGAGCGGCAGCTGTCGGCTCGTTGACGATACGGAGAACCTCAAGACCTGCAATCTTACCTGCGTCCTTTGTTGCCTGACGCTGGCTGTCCGTAAAGTATGCCGGAACGGTGATAACCGCCTGAGAAACCTTTGTGCCGAGATAGCTTTCGGCATCTGCCTTGAGCTTTGAGAGAACCATTGCGGAAATCTCCTGCGGAGAGTATGCCTTTCCGTCGATGTTTACCTTGTAGTCAGAGCCCATCTCACGCTTGATGGAAGAGATTGTGCGGTCGGGGTTTGTAACAGCCTGACGCTTTGCGACCTGACCGACGATTCTTTCGCCGTCCTTTGAAAATGCGACAACACTCGGTGTTGTTCTTGCGCCCTCTGCGTTAACGAGAACGGTAGGCTCGCCGCCTTCCATAACAGCAACGCAGGAGTTTGTTGTACCTAAGTCGATACCGATGATTTTAGACATAATAATTTACCTCCAAATTTTTAAATTGATATATTTTTACAGATAAAAAGCCTCGCAGAGTTTCGCATCCGCAGATGCGAAAGATTTGTATATGTTATTTTCGGCGACATGCGCGTCGAAAATAACTCTTCTCACTCCGCAAACGTGCGAAGCGAATGCGAGTGCGCTGCAGCGGAGTGCAGCTTTCTCAAAAAGAGCCTGCTCTTTTTGAAGCGGAATCAGTTTGCGACCTTGACCATTGCAGGTCTGATAACTCGGTCATTAAGCTTTGCGCCCTTCTGGAAAACCTCGGAGACCGAGTTTTCCGCAAGCTCTTCATTGTCCTCATGCATAACCGCATTGTGGAAGTTCGGGTCAAAGGTCTCGCCCTTCGGGTCGAGAATCTCAACCTTCATCTTTGTGAGCGTCTCACAGAACTGCGTGAAGATAAGCTCGACACCCTTTTTGTAGCTCTCATCGGAGCAGGGGTTTGAAACTGCACGCTCAAGGTTGTCATAAACCGAGAGAAAACCGAGAACGGTCGCGGCGGTTGCATCGCCGAAGAGCATTTCCTTTTCCTTTGCCGTGCGTTTTCTGAAGTTGTCATACTCTGCGGCAAGGCGAAGATAGCGGTCGTTGAGCTCACGTATTTCAGCCTCTTTCTTTTCAAGCTCTGTCGGCTCTGCTACTTCCTCGGGAGTCTCCGTGACTTCCGCCTCAACGGTTGCTTCTTCAGCCAATGTCTTTTCTTTTTCTTCCATTTATGTCTGGATACCTCCTATTCGTTGAAGAATGAATCTTTTAAAAGCTTGTTGAAACCGGTGATAAAGTAATTCAGATTTGCCGCAACCTTTGCGTAATCCATACGCCTCGGACCGACAATCCCGATTACACCCTGTAGATTTTTACCCAAATCATACGTTCCGTATACTATTCCGGCATCGCGCAGAGGCTCATCGCTGTTCTCCGTACCGATGGAGAAGCGGATGCCGCCGGGGGAAGAGTCTTGCGAAAAGTGCTCGTGCGTGTGGCGGAGAATACCTTTTTTATCGGTAAGGTATGTTAAAAGCTCCTGAGCCTTTTCGGGGTCACGGTATTCGGGATGACGGAGAATGCTTGATATTCCGTCGAGATAAACATCGCCCTCACGGGTGCTGTCGAGCACCTCACCTGCAAAGGAGGCAATCTCAGTTACAAGAGGAGCAAGATGCCCTGCCTCGAAGGATGCGCGCTTTATAAGTGAGAGTGAGATGTCGTCAAGCGTGCGGTTTGTAAAATAAGTGTTGAGCAGATTTGCCACTGCGCTTATCTCACTGTCGTCTGCAGGGGAGCAAAGCTTGATGCGCTTGTTTTTGAGAAGCCCCGAGCTTGTTACGATAACCGCAATGGCGGTCTGAGAATCGGCAAGAAAAACATCAAACTTCTTGACAGACTCAGACGAGCCGCCCGGCATAAGCGTGTATGTCGTGTAGTTGGTAAGACGTGAAACGAGACTTCCAAACTCCCGGAGCATTTTTTCAAGCTCAAGCATCTGGGTGCGCAGAGCCATGTTGATAGCCTCTGCCTCAGAAACACTGAGCGCATAATTCTGCATAAGCTCGTTGACATATAAGCGGTATCCGGCGGTAGACGGAATACGTCCTGCTGAAATGTGCGGCTGTTCGAGATAGCCAAGCTCTTCAAGCTCGGACATTTCGTTGCGTATTGTCGCCGGAGAAACATCAAGTCTGCTTCTTGCGGCAATTATTTTTGAGCCGACAGGCTCTGCGTTTTCAATGTACTCATCTACAATGGCCTTTAAAATTCTTCGCTTTCTGTCGCTAAGGCTCAATCTCTATCACCTCACAGAATCTTTATTTTTAGCACTCAACGCCCCCGAGTGCTAATTCATATTTTACTCATTTTTTTATTCTTGTCAATATGTTTTTGCAAGAATGTAATAAAAAGTTAATAAAAACGGCTATTATCGACGTGTTTTTTTATAAAACCAAAACTTTTAAAAACGGTCGGTCGTGTAAAATTACGGCTCGGTTTTAGCACTCGGACGCTCGGTTTGTTAATTTCAAGTGGTCGGTCGTGCTGTTTTTTGCACCGTTCCGGTCTCTTTTTATGCAAATTTTGGGTTTTTATAAAAAAAGCCTTGCGCCGCGTATCGACAAAGGTGTATAATCAATAAAACGGAAAGGCGGTGAGCATATGAAAAGAAACGAGCTTAAAAGCTGTGCGGTTATAAATGACCTCACGGGGTTTGGGCGTTGTGCGCTTAACGTCACGCTTCCCGTGATGAGTGCGCTGGGTGTTCGTGTGCTTGCCGTGCCGACTGCCGTGCTTTCAAACCACACTGCGTTTGATGAGTATTATTTTTCAGACCTTACCGACGGCATGCCCCTTTTTTTTGAAAACTGGGAAAAGCTCGGTCTTTCCCATGACGGTATATACACGGGCTTTCTCGGTTCGGAGAAGCAGGTTGATATCATTCTTGATTTTATAAAAAAGTCAAAGACGGAAAAGACCCACCTTTTTGTTGACCCCATAATGGGCGACGACGGCAAGCTTTACTCTACATACACAGAAGAGCTTGTTCTTAAGATGCGCTCTCTTGTCCATGATGCGGATATAATCACGCCGAATCTTACCGAGGCTTGTCTGCTTGCCGGCGTTTCTTACGATAAGATGCAAAATGCAACGGATGATGAAATATTTGCCCTTGCAAAACGCCTTTGCAGTCTTGGTGCAAGGTGTACCGTAATAACGGGTATCTTTCGCGGCAGGCGTGTGCTCAACTTTGTTTACGATGCGGTGCGAGGGGAAAAATTCATATCCTCCTCGAAGTACATAGCAGGTCAGTTCTGCGGAACGGGTGACCTCTTTGCAACGCTCCTGTTCGGCTATGTTATGCGCGGCTGCTCACTGCGGCGTGCTATAAGGCGCACCTCACGTTTTATCTGCCGCGCGGTACGGCTGTCAGAGCGGCTTGGAGTTTCCCCCACCGACGGAGTTGCATTTGAACCGATTTTAAAATATGTATAAAAGGCTTCTCGGAAAACGGGAAGCCTTTCCGTTTGACATAATAGTTACAATATGTTACAATCAATAACACATATTAACAAAGTGGGGAATAAAATATAATATGAAGAAAAGATTTTTTTGTCTTCTGCTTATACTGTGCATGACCTGCAGCTTTTCGCAGGCGTTTGCGGCAGACGTTCCGACAGAAGCAGAAGCGTATCAGAAGATTTCCGCAATGAAAGCCAAATACCCGGAGGGCACTCCGTGGTCATACCGCAACTATTATTCGTGGAAGGGCGGCACCTACGGCGGTGCAAGCTCGTGTATGGGCTTTGCCATGCTTTTGTCCGATGCGGCGTTCGGGTCGCTTCCTGCAAGAAACATCAACAACACAAAAAGCACGCCCATTACGATAGGCGTTCTGCGTGTGGGCGACATTCTCCGTCTGCCCGGTCACAGCGTTGTTGTGCTCGAAAAGCATTCTGACCATATTATAATAGCTGAAGGAAACTACGAGCGCCGTGTCCACTGGGGCAGAAAAATAACTGCCGCACAGGTGGCGAGGGCGAACTACTACACCACCCGTTACCCCGTCGGGTATACCGCACCTGCGGCAAAGGCACCCGAGCCCGAAAGGGTTGAAATCACCTCGGGCGGTGTTACGTACAAGGTCTCCGATATCGCAAAGCACTGGGCGCGAGAGCATATAAAAGAATGCGTGTCAAGCGGACTTTTAGGCGTTTCGGGAACTGCCGACAACGCATATTTCAAGCCCGATGATAACGCAAACCGCGCGCAGATTGTAACGGCACTTTACCGTGCCAAGGGCTCCCCTGCTCCGAAGTATGAGAACTCCTTCACGGATATTGGCGAGGACTGGTACCGTGACGCCGTTTCGTGGGCATCTGAAAGCGGCATTGTTTCGGGCGTGACCGAGACGAGCTTTGCACCCGATGCAGATGTCACCCGTGAACAGATTGCCGTTATTCTCTACCGCTTTTCGGGAAAAAAGTCCGAGACCTCGGACTTTTCGGCATACGCAGACGGCGAAAGCGTTTCGGAGTATGCGAAAGAAGCACTCTCCTGGGCTGTGGAAAACAGCATAATCTCCGGCAAGAACGGCTTGCTTGTTCCGCAGGGCAAGACAACAAGAGCCGAGCTTGCAACCATGATAGTCCGATTTTCCATGGCAATGATAAAGTAAATTAAGGCGTGCGGCAAAATTCATTTGCCGCACGCCTGTTTTTTGAACGTACCGGAGGACAACAGAACCCAAGCAAAAGGAGTAAGCCCGTCGAGCTTACTCCAGTATACATATTGTATCACAGTTTTAAATTAACTTTGTGCCAACTTTTTTCCACCCCTAAAATCGAAAATTTCAGTTAACAACCCCTACGGCACCGCCACCGTCCTCGGCAAAGAGCAGGAGTGCGGTGTCGGACAGAAACGCCTGTGCCCGAATCCTTTTGGGGTGCTCGCAAATCTCCGAAAAGGCGTGCTCTGCAAGTGCGTGCACTATCTCATGCGACGGTCGCCCTCCGTGATATCCGAGAGCCTCGAGCTCTCCGAGTGTAAAGGTTGCCGCAACCGTACCGTTCTTAATCCGTATAGCCTTCATATGTATGTACCTCTTTATAAAGTTTTTGTAAACATATTATATTACAGGCAAACGTGTTTTTAAATGCAAAACTTTTACCAGTTGGGAAGCACGTCAAAGTATTGACATTTGTCTCTAAATACGATAAAATTTTTTAGATATATAAGTATATTATTTTAATATGATAAAAGGCAGAGTGATTTCATGGAAAAGATTACTGCGCCGCGCGGAACAAAGGACGTTCTTCCCGAAGAGTCCCGTGCATGGCAAATACTTGAAGAAAAGCTTCGCGGTCTTGCTCACCGCTTCGGATTTCGGGAAATCCGCTTCCCCACCTTTGAAGATGTTGCGCTTTTTGACCGCGGCGTCGGCGACACAACCGATGTTGTTCAGAAGGAGATGTACGACTTTTACGACAAGGGCGACCGCCACATTGCGCTCCGTCCCGAGGGTACGGCAAGCGTTGTCCGAAGCTTTATAGAAAATTCGCTTCATGCAAAGGGGCTTCCGCTCAAGGTGTATTACATTGCACCGAACTTCAGATACGAAAAGCCGCAGGCAGGAAGACTCCGTGAGCATCATCAGTTCGGCGTTGAGTGCTTCGGTGCGGCAGATGCATCTGCAGATGCAGAGGTCATCTCCCTCGGCGCTACCCTTCTCCGTGAGCTTGGCATAACCGATACCGAGCTTCATCTCAACTCATGCGGCTGTAAGGAATGCCGCAAGGGCTACCATGCCGCTCTCAAGGAGTATTTCGAGGGCAAGAAGGACGAGCTGTGCGACACCTGCAACGACCGCCTTTCACGCAACCCGATGAGAATACTCGACTGCAAGAGCGAAATATGCAAGCGCATCTCCGCAGACGCTCCGAAAATTCCGGACTTCCTCTGCGATTCTTGCCGTGAGCATTTTGAAAAGCTTAAATCCTGCCTTGATGAGATAGGCATAAAATACACGCTTGACCCCATGCTCGTCCGCGGTCTTGACTATTACACAAACACCGTCTTTGAGTTCGTTTCGGGCAAGCTCGGCGCACAGTCTACTGTGCTCGGCGGCGGCAGATATGACGGTCTTGTCGAGAGTCTTGGCGGTCCTGCCACTCCGGGTCTGGGCTTTGGCTGCGGCATAGAGCGACTTATGCTTACGCTTGAAGCTGAGGGCAAGCTTGAAAATTCACGCCTTGTTCCCGACGTTTTTGTGGCACATGCCGATGCTGAGGCTGAAATGTTTGCACACAAGCTCACATACGAGCTTCGTTCACTCGGCGTTTGGGCAGAGCGCGACACTACGGGTCGTTCGCTCAAGGCACAGATGAAATATGCCGGCAAAATCGGGGCAAAATACTCAGTGGTAATCGGCGGCAACGAGATTGCCGAAGCAAAAATAAACGTAAAGAACATGGACAACGGCGAAGTCTTTGAATGCAAGCTTTCCGCCGAAGCCATAAAAGACCTGATCGGAGGCTAAGATATATGGAAAACATTACAGGAATGAAGAGAACCAAATACTGCGGAGACTTCCGTGCAGAGCATATAGGCGAGGCGGCAACCGTCTGCGGCTGGGTACAGCGTATGCGCAACCTCGGCGGTCTTATATTCATCGACCTGCGCGACAGAAGCGGCATTGTTCAGTGTACGTTTGACGAAGCAGAAAATGCAGAGCTCTT
This sequence comes from Oscillospiraceae bacterium, assembly GCA_017409405.1. Lineage (GTDB taxonomy): Bacteria > Bacillota > Clostridia > Oscillospirales > JAAYXM01 > SIG480. The sequence goes on from JAFQSU010000007.1 coordinate 55,418, forward strand.
CAAAAAGGCGTTTACCGTAAGAAGCGAGTTTGTTCTCTCGGTGCGCGGCACTGTCCGCAGCCGTGGCGAGGGTGCGATTACCGACCGCATTCCGACGGGTGCTGTTGAAATTCTTGCAGAGGATATGCGTATACTCTCAAAGGCACAGACGCCCCCGTTTGAAATAGTTGAGGACAGCGACGTAAACGACGTTCTCCGTCTGAAGTACCGCTACCTCGACCTTCGCCGTCCCGACATGCAGAGAAAGATAGCTCTCCGTCACCGCATTACGAAGATTGCACGTGACTATTATGACGAAAACGGCTTTTATGAAATAGAGACCCCGATTCTTACAAAATCAACTCCCGAGGGCGCACGTGACTATCTTGTTCCGTCACGCGTTCACCCCGGAAAGTTCTATGCTCTTCCCCAGTCACCCCAGCAGTATAAGCAGCTTCTTATGCTTGCCGGCTTTGACAGATACATGCAGATTGCACGCTGCTTCCGCGACGAGGACCTTCGTGCAGACCGTCAACCGGAGTTTACGCAGATTGACCTTGAAATGTCCTTTGCCGATGTAGACGATGTCATTTCGGTAAACGAGGGCTTTGTTGCAACGCTCTGGGAAAAGATTTTAGGCAAAAAGATTTCTCTTCCGCTTCCGCGTATGACTTATGCCGAGGCTATGGAGCGCTTTGGCTCGGACAAGCCCGACACACGCTTCGGCTTTGAGCTTCAGGACATTTCCGATATTGCAAAAACATGTGAGTTCAAGGTTTTCTCGGGTGCTGTTGAGGCAGGCGGAAGTGTCCGCATGATTAAGGTAGACGGCGGCGCAAAATTTGCAAGAAAAGAGATTGACGGTCTTGCCGAGTGGGTAAAGACCTACCGCGCAAAGGGTCTTGCATGGTTAAAGCTTGCAGATGACGGCACAATGTCAAGTAGCTTTGCCAAGTTCCTCACAGAGGACGAGGTCAAGGCAATCATCGACCGTGCAGATGCGAAAAACGGCGACGTTATCTTTGTTGTCGCAGACGGAAACGACGAGATTGTAAAGGCGGCTCTCGGTGCACTTCGCTGTGAGTGTGCAAAGAGACTCGACGTCATAGATCCCGATCGCTTCGATATATTCTGGATTGTAGAGTTTCCGCTGTTTGAGTACGACGAGGAAGAAGACCGCTATGTTGCAAAGCACCACCCGTTCACCGCTCCGATGGACGAGGACGTGGATACCATGATGACAAACCCGGCAGCGGCAAGAGCAAAGGCATACGACCTTGTCATCAACGGCAACGAAGCAGGCGGCGGTTCAATCCGTATTCACTCCTCCGACCTTCAGGAGAAGATGTTTGAGGCTCTCGGCTTTTCAAAAGAGGCGGCAAATGACCGTTTCGGTCACATGATAGAGGCGTTCTCCTACGGCGCACCGCCCCACGGCGGTCTTGCCTTCGGTCTTGACAGACTTGTCATGCTTCTTGCCGGTACTGATTCCATCCGTGATGTAATCGCCTTCCCCAAGGTTCAGAACGCATCCGAAATCATGATGGCATCCCCCGACTTTGTAGAAGATATCCAGCTTACCGACCTGCATATTGCAGTAACGGGAAGCGAGGAGTAAGAAATTTATAAATTATTCACACAAACACCGCACATTTCTGATATTGTAAATACAGTATATATGTTTGCATAGGAGTAATGAGCAGATGATTAAAATCAACAACCTTTCCAAACGCTACGGTCCGAAAGAGGCGGTTAAGGGCATATCGTTTGAGGTAAAAAAGGGCGAAATCGTAGGATTTCTCGGCCCTAACGGCGCAGGAAAGTCCACGACCATGAACATTCTCACGGGCTATCTGTCCGCAACCGGCGGAAGCGCAAAAATTGCAGGCTTTGATGTTCTTGACGATGCGATAGAGGCACGCCGCCATGTCGGATATCTCCCCGAACAGCCGCCGCTTTACTTTGACATGACGGTTGACGAATATTTAAACTTCGTATACGAGCTCAAAGCGGCAAAACAGCCGCGCAAGGCACACCTTGACCGCATATGCGAGCTTGTGGGCATCTCTCATGTCCGCCACAGAATAATCAAAAACCTCTCAAAGGGATATAAGCAGCGTGTCGGCTTTGCTCAGGCGCTTATCGGCGACCCCGATGTTCTCATCCTTGACGAGCCGACGGAGGGTCTTGACCCGAATCAGAGAGTAGAAATAAGAAACCTGATTACCGGCCTCGGCCGCGAACGCACCGTTATCCTCTCGACACATATTATCCCCGAGGTAGTTGACGTGTGTGAGCGTGTAGTCGTTATAAACGAAGGCGTTATCGTCGCGGACGATACGGTTGAAAACCTCGTTCACGACCTTGACGGTGAAAGCAGGTTCATAGCCGAGATTGAGGGAGAAAGCGATAAAATCATCCCGATTCTCGCCGCAATTGAGGGCGTTGTTGACGTCACCTCCGACGGCAAAGCATATACGCTTACCGCCGAAGAAGGTGCAGACATCCGTAAGGCTGTGTTCTATGCCGCTGCACAGAACGACCTTCCGCTTCTCTCGTTTGCACCTGTTGATATATCTCTCGAGGCGGTATTCGCCCGTCTTACCAAGAAAGGGGGAGAGCGCTGATGAAAGCCATATTCAAGCGAGAGTTCCGCTCATACTTCACAAACGGTATCGGCTGTGTATACTGTGCCGTATTTGTGTTTGTTATGAACTTCCTTTATTACTTAAACAGCATAACGCAGTATCAGAGCAATTTTCTTTACATTTTCAACATCATGCTCATTGCCATGATATTTCTTATTCCGATTATGACCATGCGTATATGGAGTGAGGAAAAAAAGCAGAAGACCGACCAGCTTCTCCTTACCGCACCCGTAAACACCATGGACATAGTTCTCGGCAAGTTCTTTGCCGCAATGTGCGTTTTTCTCGTGTCTCTTGCATTCACGCTGGTATATCCTCTGATGTCCGCACTTTACGGCACTCCCGAGGTCGCCATAACGCTCGGCAACTACATTGCCATTATCCTTGCGGCAGGCGCATATATTGCCATTTCGCAGTTTATGTCCTCGCTTACGGAGAGTCAGATTATTTCTGCCCTGCTCTCAATAGTAACACTTTCCCTGTTCTTCTTCCTCAATCTCATTTTTGAGAGCACGGATATTGACGTAATTTCACGCATCGCATCATTTTTGTCAATTATAACGAGATATGTCAACTTCTATAAAGGGCTGTTTACATTCTCGGATGTTGTTTATTTTGTAAGCCTCACGGTGCTTTTCCTCTTCTTCACCTCTCGCGTGATAGAGAAGCGCCGCTGGAGCTGATTGGAGGTGTCGGAATTGAAGTTTGATTTTAACGCAAGAAAATTCAAATACGGTTCGGCATCGCTGGTTTACGTTGCCCTTTTCGTGGCAATCGTTGTGGTTTTCAACATATTTGCACAGTTTCTTACCGACCGCTTCTCCCTAAAGCTTGACATGACTGAATCCGGTCAGTATTCTCTCTCCAAGGACACAAAGGAGATGCTTTCGGAAATTGATGAAGATATAAACATCTACATTCTTTCCACTCAGGCAGCTATGGAGAATAATCTTCAGGCAAAAAATGCTCTTGAGATGATTCAGAGATACAATACAGAGTCCGGCGGAAAGATAAAATATCAGTTTATCGACCCGAACAAGAATCCGCAGTTCTTTGAAAAATACACCAAGGCACGCAACGCCAAGGCACGCGCTCTTGTAATAGAAGGCCCCGAGCGTTATACGGTTGTTGAAAGTGCAGAGTTTGCATATACTCTGGGCGAGAACAACACAAGTAAGGTGTATTACCAGAGCGAAGAAATGCTTTCCTCCGCCATTCTTTACGTTTCAAGCAAAGAGGTTTCTGCCGCAGGCTTTGTAACCGGCCATAACGAAGGTGAGGTCGCAGCTCTCGAAACAATCTTTGAGGGCAACAACTTTGAAACAAGCGAGGTTGACCTTCTCTCCGGCATTCCGGCAAGCATAAACAACCTTGTCATCGCAGCTCCCAAGGCAGACTTTACCGCAGAGGAGATTGCGGCACTTGATAAATACCTCGGAATCGACGGAAACAATCTGTATGTCTTCTGGGGCATGCAGACACCCACGCTCCCCGTGCTTGAACGCTATCTTTCCGAGTGGGGCTTTGAGTTTCCGCCGTACCTCGTATGCGATGAAAGCAAGGCATACATGACACCGGCATTCCCCGTTGCCGAAACGGTCAAAAACGACCTTATAGACGAGAAAATGCAGGGCGAGCTCATGCCTATCTTCCCACGCACCCGTGCAATAAAGGTCACCTTTACCGAAAAGAGCTACATGCGTGTCGTTCCGCTTATGCAGACGCAGAAGACATCGTATGCAAAGCTTCTTTCCACCGAAAAGCCGATAGAGGTTCTCACCCGTGAGAGCGGAGATGTTGCGGGTCCGCATACCGTTTGTGCAATCGGTGAGCGCGCACTCGGAAGCTCCGGTCAGGACGGAATTGCAAGAGTTATAGCCTTCGGTACCGAGGGCTTCGCCGACGAAGAGGTTGTCGGCATCCAGCGTGCATACAACAACACCTTCCTTTCTCAGGTTGTGACATATGCAAACCCCGACACACGCACCATGGCAATAAGACCGAAGATAGTTTCAAACTATGACCTCAATATAACCGAGGGTCAGGCAAGACTCTTCAACGTACTTCTCGTATATATACTCCCTGTTCTCATTCTCGCCTTCGGCGTAATTGTGTTTATCAGAAGAAAGAACAGATAAAGGAGAAAATCCTATGAAACAGTTTAAACCCGTTATAATATGTGCAGTTGTGCTCCTTGTAGTGGCTGCCCTCGCATTCGGTGCAATAAAGCTTTTCCCCGAGATAAGCGACACCACCGACAACCCCGTAAACGACGGCCCTGCAACGAGCGGACTGAACAAAATTGTTGACCGCTCATCTCAGGACGTAAAAAGTGTTGAGATAACGACTGACGGCGGCGAAAGCTTTGCTATCGACTATTCAAAGGACAGCATCGGCGCACAGACTGCAACGATGCGCGGTGCAGATGCAAGGCTTGCATACAGCGAGAGCGAAATGACAACGCTTTCGGGCTTTGTGGGGCTGCTTGTAGCTCTTGAAGAAGTTGGTACGGGCGAGGATTCGCTGTTCGGCTTTGATAAGCCGCAGAGAACTATAAAGGTCACCTTCAATGACGGAGAGACCGTAACACTTCTTATAGGAAGCGAAACTCCGCTCGGCACAGGCGTGTATATCCGCCGTACCGACCGCGACACGGTCTATACCGTCGGCGGAAGCACGACCGACATTCTTATGATGACCAAATCCGACTACCGCGACATAGAGCTCTTTGATACAATTTCGTCCGCAGACCTTCTTACAAGCGTCACGGTTTCCCGTCCGGGAAAGCCCGACCTTACCGTTTTGAGAAAAGAAGATGCCGACGAGAAGAAGGAAATGACGCAGGCAGAGGCGGCTCTTGCGACGGATTATGAGATAGTCTCTCCGATAAAGCGCGACGCAAACCCCGACACAATCAACTCCGCACTTCTTGACAAGGTCATTGCGATAAAGGCAGCAGCTCTTGTTGAGGACTATCCGAAGGACCTTGCAAAATACGGACTCTCAAAGCCCGTAAAGCTTAGCTTCAAAACCTCAGAGGGCGGCGATGTAACGCTTCTTATCGGTGATAAGGCTCCCGACGGCGGCAGATATGTAATGCCCGACGGTGTTCCTACGGTTATTGCGACAGAGGAAGACTGTGACTTCACGGCTATAAGCCATGCGGATATCGCAACACGCCTGCTCTGGTACTTCGCTTCCGAGGACGTTTCCGAGGTCTTATATGAGCTTCCCGGCGGTGCACGCCACACCCTCAAGCTCACGGCGGACGATAAATCGCTCAAGGGCGTTTATGACGGCAAGGAAATGACGGGCAAAAATGCCACAAACCTCTTCCTCCGCACAATCCGCTTCACGCTTTCGGGTGAGTACACAAGCGACATGAAGTACGGAGAAAGTGCCGTGAAGATTACTGCAAAGCTCAGCACAGGCAAGACAACAACGCTTGAGCTTTGTGAGATAAATGAACGTCAGTACGCCGCCATTATAGACGGCAAGGCTCCGCAGTTCTACGTCAGCGTGGGCGAGGTTAAAGAGCTTATCGAGTCCTTTGACATTCTCGCACGCGGCGAAGACATCCCCGATATGTTTTAGAAATAATAAGATATGGGACAGAGACTATCCTTTCGGACAGTCTCTCAGACTGTCGAAAAAGGCGCGAGAACATAAGCGGAGAAAAAATAAAAGAGAGTTTCTTCGCAAAACAAACATTGACCAAAAGCAAATGCACGCATATTTAAAATCCCTTGAAGTGTCGAACTTCAAGGGATTTTCCGCTTATTTTGCCCGAAGGCATCCCTCGGAGTATACATATACACCTTCGGGTTCCATTCGGACAATCTCACACCTTTTTGGACAGTCTCTGTTTTTCTGTGCATTTTAATGTAGCACAGCGGAAAAATCTACCCGTCACTCACGAAATTTTCAATTTTTAGGGTGGAAAAAGTTGGCACAAAGTTAAGACAACCCCCGGGGCTTGGGGTCGCAAAACCCCAATCGGTTTAACCGGATTTTCTCGTTGACAAACGGGTGTGAAAGTGGTATACTGATTAAAATAAAATCTTTAACGACGGTACCGTGATGCCGGCAAGATTTGTAATACTTTAAAAATGCAGGGCGAGTCCTTGTATGTTTTTGTGTGCGTACATCTTGCCTTCATGGGCAAGATTTTTTGTTGTGTGAGGTCATCTGAATGTTTGGTTTTTTTAAGAAGAATACCGTTAAAAGCTTCATAGCAAAAGAGGCTGCAGCGTCCTGCCATACCTTGGCAAAGACGTTTATTCCCTCTTTCTCTTCAAAATATGCTGTTTTTCCCGGCTTTTGTGATGTGCATGTGCATTTCCGTGAGCCGGGCTTTTCTTATAAGGAAACTATCTTCACCGGCTCCCGTGCCGCGGCAAGGGGCGGATATACCGCCGTCTGCACGATGCCGAATCTCTCCCCCGTGCCCGACAGCGCAGAAAACATCACCGCACAGCTTAAAATCATTGAGCGTGATGCGTGCATAGACGTTTTCCCCTACGGCGCAATCACCGTCGGTCAGAAGGGCGAAGCGCTCTCGGACATGGATGCACTTGCACCTCTTGCCGTTGCATTTTCCGACGACGGGCGCAGTGTACAAAACGATGATATGATGCGTGCGGCAATGCAAAAGGCAAAAGAGCTTGATAAAATTCTTGTCGCTCACTGTGAAGACGTGAGAGAGCTTAAGCCGGGCGGCTGCATCCACGCCGGGGCATATGCCGCAGCCCACGGGTATGTCGGTATAAATTCCGAGAGTGAATGGCGACAGGTTGAGCGAGACCTTAAACTTGTGCGTGAAATCGGCTGTAAATACCACGTCTGCCACGTTTCCACGGCAGAAACCGTTGAGCTTATCAGACAGGCAAAGCGTGAGGGGCTTGACGTGACGTGCGAAACGGGTCCCCACTATCTTGTCATGTGCGATGAGGACATCGGCGAGGACGGAAGATTTAAGATGAATCCCCCGATACGCGCATCCCGTGACCGTGATGCACTTGTCGCAGGCATCATCGACGGCACGGTTGACATGATTGCGACCGACCACGCCCCACATTCGGCAGAAGAAAAGGCAAAGGGTCTCTCGGGCAGCGCTTTCGGCGTTGTCGGGCTTGAAACGGCTTTCCCCGTGCTTTACACACACCTTGTAAAGAAAAAAATAATTACCCTCGAAAAGCTTGTTGAGCTTATGTCGTCTGCACCGAGAAAGCGCTTTAACATCCCTGCCGGAGATGACTTTACCGTATGGGATTTAAACGCAAAGTTTACCGTAAACCCCGACGATTTTCTCTCTCTCGGACGTGCTACCCCGTTTGAGGGCGAAACACTTTTTGGAAAATGCTTACTTACCGTTCATCACGGCAAGCCGGTTTATAAAATATAGGAGGCAAAAACAATGGCAAAACGTACAGACATCAAAAAAATTCTCATTATCGGCTCGGGTCCTATCGTAATCGGTCAGGCCGCAGAGTTTGACTATGCAGGCACACAGGCATGCCTTGCGCTCAAGGAAGAGGGCTACGAGGTTATCCTCTGCAACTCCAACCCTGCCACGATAATGACCGACACCACCATTGCGGACAAGGTTTACATGGAGCCGCTCACACTTGAATACATCGCAAAGATTCTCCGCCACGAGCGTCCCGATGCCATTGTTCCGGGTATCGGCGGTCAGACGGGACTCAACCTTGCAATGCAGCTTGAAAAGAAGGGCGTTCTCAAGGAATGCGGCGTTGAGCTTCTCGGCACATCAAGCGAGAGTATCGAGCGTGCCGAAGACCGTGAGCTTTTCAAGGAGCTTTGTGAGTCCATCGGTGAGCCTACCATCCCGTCGGAAATTACCTACTCGCTCGACGAGGCAAAGGCGGCGGCTGAAAGAATCGGTTACCCCGTTGTTCTCCGTCCTGCGTTTACGCTCGGCGGTACGGGCGGCGGCTTTGCATATAACGAGGAAGAGCTTGTTGAGGTTGGTCTCAATGCGTTCAAGCTCTCCCCTGTTCATCAGGTTCTTATCGAAAAGAGCGTCCGCGGATATAAGGAGATTGAGTTTGAGGTTATGCGTGACTCTGCTGATCACGCAATCACCATCTGCGGTATGGAAAATATAGACCCTGTCGGCGTTCATACGGGTGACTCTCTCGTTGTCGCTCCCATCATGACACTTTCCGATGCAGACAAGAAGATGCTCAACGACAGCGCAATCAAGCTCATCCGTGAGCTTAAGATAGAGGGCGGCTGCAATGTTCAGTTCGCGCTCAACCCCGATTCAAGCGAGTACTACCTCATTGAGGTCAACCCCCGTGTCTCCCGTTCCTCCGCTCTCGCTTCAAAGGCAAGCGGATACCCCATTGCACGAGTAACCGCAAAAATCGCTGTCGGCATGGAGCTTTCCGACATTGCAATAGCAAACACAACGGCTGAGTTTGAGCCGAGCCTCGACTATGTCATCGCAAAGCTTCCGAGATTCCCGTTTGATAAGTTCGCAACTGCTCCCAACACCCTCGGCACACAGATGAAGGCAACGGGTGAGGTTATGGGCATCGGCTCTAGCCTTGAAGAGTGCCTGCTCAAGTCTGTCCGTTCACTTGAAACGGGTGCTGACCACTTCTGGCTGCCGAAGTTTGACGGAAAATCCCTTCCGGAGCTTCTTGACTATATCCGCGAATTTAAGGATGACAACATCTTTGCTATCGCCGAAGCCTTCCGCCTCGGCTGTGACACAGACACGCTGTTTGACATAACAAAAATAACACGCTACTTCCTTGAATCGGTTAAAAGAATTGTTGACGAGGAAACCGTTGTTGAAAAGAACTGCGGCGATGTTGAAACACTGAAAGCCGCAAAGAAGATGGGCTTTTCCGACAAGTTCATTGCCCGTCTGTGGAACATGAAGGAAATTGACATTTACAATCTTCGCAAAGAGAAAAACATCTTCCCGATATACCGTATGGTCGATACCTGCCACACGGGTGCATACATCCCGTATTTCTATTCCTCATACACGGGCGAGAACGCATCACGCCTTACCGACAAAAAGAAAATCGTTGTTCTCGGTGCAGGTCCCATACGTATCGGTCAGGGCGTTGAGTTTGACTACTCAACTGTCCATGCCGTAACCACAATCAAAAACTCGGGCTATGAGGCCATCATTATAAACAACAACCCCGAAACGGTTTCAACCGACTACACAACCGCCGATAAGCTCTACTTTGAACCGCTGACAACCGAAGATGTTATGAACATCATTGAGTTTGAAAAGCCCGAGGGCGTTATAGCCTCTCTCGGCGGACAAACTGCAATCAACCTTGCCGAGCCGCTCATGTCACGCGGCGTAAAAATCATCGGTACGGACTGCGAAGCTATTGAACGTGCCGAAAACCGCGACAGCTTTGAAAAAATCCTCCGTGAGCTCGGTATTCCTCAGCCTAAGGGTCATGCCGTAACAAACATAGAAGACGGCATCCGCTCTGCCGCAGAGATAGGCTACCCTGTCCTCGTCCGCCCCAGCTTCGTTCTCGGCGGCCGTGCAATGCAGATTGTCTCAAACGAGGATCAGCTTCGCCACTACCTCAAAACGGCGGTTGAAATTGACGAGGACAAGCCCGTGCTTGTCGATAAATACATTCAGGGAAAAGAGGTTGAGGTTGACGCTATCTGCGACGGACGTGACGTGTTCGTTCCGGGCATTATGGAGCTTGTCGAGAGAACGGGCGTTCACTCCGGCGACTCAATAAGTGTATATCCGACCTTCTCGATTTCCGATAAGGTACGCGGAATCATTCTGCAGTACGCAAAAAAGCTCGGTCTCGGCATAGGAATTGTCGGTCTTTACAACATCCAGTTCATTGTCGATAAGGATGACAACGTATTTATCATTGAGGTAAATCCGCGCTCGTCAAGAACCGTCCCGTTCCTTTCAAAGGCAACAGGCTACTCGCTTGCCGATATCGCAACAGAGGTTATCCTCGGAAAATCTCTCAAGGAGCAGGGCATATTTGATATATATCCGCCTGAGAAAAAGCGCTGGTATGTAAAGGTTCCGGTATTCTCCTTCAACAAAATCCGCGGTCTTGACGCTTACCTCTCCCCCGAGATGAAGTCAACCGGTGAGGCTATCGGCTATGACGACAAGCTCAACCGCGCACTCTATAAGGCACTTCAGGCATCGGGAATGCATCTCCAGAACTACGGTACGGTGTTTGCAACGATTGCCGATAAGGACAAGGAAGAAGCACTTCCCCTCATCCGCCGCTTCTACAACCTCGGCTTCAATATTGAAGCGACTGAGGGCACTGCAAAATTCCTTAAGGAAAACGGCATCCGCACGCATATCCTCAAAAAACTTTCCGACGGCAGTGAGGAGATTGCCGATGCACTTCGTCAGGGACATATAGCATACGTCATCAATACGCGCGACATTGCATCGAGCGGTACGGAGAGCGACGGTCATCAGATCCGCCGCCTTGCGACGGACAACAACGTCACAATCTTCACGGCACTTGATACCGTCCGGGTACTCCTTGATGTTCTTGAAGAAACAACGCTCACAATTTCTACAATTGATGCTTAATAAATGGAAAATTGATAATGGAAAATGGAAAATTAAGGAGAAATCGCTCGGCGATTTCGATTAAAATGTTTTGTGGATACAAAACACCTGAACTTTCAATTTTCAACTTTCAATTTTCAATTAAAAAAACGACGAAGGAGTTTTTTATGACTCAATCAGTTTTTACGATAAAATCAAATATCGCACTTACAGAAAGTGTTTACAAAATGACGCTTTCGGGCGACTGCTCCGAATGTCGCCCCGGCGGATTTGTCAACATTCAGCTTACGGGAAGGTTTTTGCGCCGTCCCATCTCCGTCTGTGATGCATATGAAAACACACTTGTTATCATATACAAGGTTGTTGGCAAGGGTACGGAGCAGATGTCACGCATGCAGCCCGGAGAGGCTCTTGATATCCTCACGGGGCTTGGCAACGGCTATGACCTTTCAAAGGGAGGAAGCCACCCTCTCCTTATCGGCGGCGGTGTTGGCGTGCCGCCTATGTACATGCTTGCAAAAGAGCTTATTGCCGGAGGTGCGGAAGTCTCCGTCATTCTCGGCTTCAATACGAAGGAAGAGATTTTTTACGAGAATGAGTTCCGTGCCCTCGGCGCGGACGTAACCGTCACAACCGTTGACGGCAGCTACGGAGTACAGGGTTTTGTCACCGATGCGGCAAAGGGTATGGAATACACACACGTTTTCACCTGCGGTCCCGAGCCGATGCTTCGCGCAGTGTACAAAAGCATAAAGGGCGACGGTCAGTTCAGCTTTGAAGAACGCATGGGCTGTGGATTCGGTGCATGCATGGGCTGCTCATGCAAGACCGTTACGGGGTATAAGCGCATATGCAAGGACGGACCCGTTCTCCGGAAGGAGGAGATTTTATGGGATTAAATGTTAACCTTTGCGGAATTGAGCTTGATAATCCGGTCATTCCGGCAAGCGGAACCTTCGGCTACGGCTACGAGTTTGCCGAAATTTATGACATAAACGTTCTCGGCACGTTTTCGTTTAAGGGAACAACAAAGGACGCAAGATTCGGAAATCCGACCCCGAGAATCGCCGAGTGTGCCGAGGGCATGATTAACGCTGTGGGTCTCCAGAATCCGGGTGTTGACAAGGTAATATCGGAAGAGCTTCCGAAGCTCTCTAAGTGCTTTAATAAAAAGGTTATGGCAAATGTTTCGGGCTTTTCCGTTGAGGACTACGCATATACCTGTGCAAGGCTTGATAAGGAAGAGCAGGTCGGCTGGCTTGAAGTGAATGTAAGCTGTCCCAATGTACACGGCGGCGGCATGAGCTTCGGCACTGACCCGTCTGCCGCCGCAGAGGTCACCCGTGCGGTAAAGGCGGTCACGACAAAGCCCGTCATCATAAAGCTTTCACCGAATGTTACCGACATCGTTTCAATCGCCAAGGCGTGTGAAGAAGCCGGCGCTGACGGTATAAGCCTTATAAACACCCTTCTCGGCATGAGAATCGACCTTAAAAAGAGAGCACCCGTAATCGCAAACAAAATGGGTGGGTTTTCCGGCCGCGCAATTTTCCCCGTTGCCGTGAGAATGGTATATCAGGTTGCAAATGCAGTTGATATCCCCGTTATCGGCATGGGCGGTGTTTCAAGTGCTGAGGATGTTATAGAGATGATGATGGCAGGCGCTTGTGCCGTCGAGGTAGGTGCGGCAAACCTTATCAACCCAACCGCCTGCCGTGATATCATAGCTGACCTTCCGAGGGTTATGAAAAAATACGGAATAGAAAATCTGAGTGATATTATACGTTGCGTATAATTTGCGGATATGAAGGCTTCCCCTTGAGGGGAAGGCTCAAGAAAGGAGATTTTAACTATGGGAAAAGACGTAATTGTAGCATGCGATTTTAAAAGCGCAGAGGATACCTTTGCTTTTCTTGACAAATTCACGGGAAGAAAGCCGTTTGTCAAAATCGGTATGGAGCTTTTTTATGCCGAGGGACCGAGCATTGTCCGTGAGATAAAGGCGCGCGGACACAAGATTTTCCTCGACCTGAAGCTTCACGATATCCCGAACACCGTAAAAAAGGCAATGTCGGTGCTCAGAAATCTTGACGTTGACATTACAAACCTGCATGCCGCAGGCACAAAGAGTATGATGGAGGCGGCAATCGAGGGACTCACCCGTCCCGACGGCACACGTCCGCTTCTTATTGCCGTAACACAGCTTACCTCAACGGACCAGGAAGCGATGGAGCGCGACCTGCTTATAAAAGAGCCGATTGACAAGGTTGTAATGCATTATGCAAAGACTGCAAAGGATGCAGGTCTTGACGGTGTTGTATGCTCACCGCTTGAAGCTGAGAAGGTACACGATACATGCGGCAAAACATTTCTTACGGTTACCCCCGGAGTCCGCTTTGCCGACGGTGATATCGGTGACCAGAAGCGTGTTATGACACCTGCCGAGGCAAAGAAAATCGGTTCTGACTATATAGTTGTCGGACGTCCGATAACCGCGGCGGATGACCCCGTTGCGGCATACGAGAGATGTGTCAGTGACTTTGTCGATTAAACCGACAAAGTGAACGCTGTCACCCTGAGCTTGTCGAAGGGTCCCCTACGGGTGAGGTAGAGATTCTTCGACTGCGCCTGACACGTTGTGTCAGGCTTCGCTCAGAATGACAGATTGAAAAAGGTTTCAATATATTAAGGAGGAATAATCATGCAAAAGCTTATTGCTAAGGATTTACTTAAAATAAAGGCGGTTTTCTTCCGTCCGGACGAGCCGTTCACATGGGCAAGCGGTATCAAAAGCCCTGTTTACTGCGATAACCGCCTCACTCTTACCGCACCCGAGGTAAGAAACGATGTCGAAAACGGTCTTGTTTCACTTATCCGTGAACATTACCCCGAAGCAGAAGTGCTTATGGGCACATCAACTGCAGGTATTGCTCACGCCGCTATCTGCGGTCACATCATGGGTCTTCCGATGGGTTATGTCCGTTCCGGTGCAAAGGACCACGGCAGAAACAATCAGATAGAGGGTCGCCTTCTTTCCGGTCAGAAGGTCGTTGTTGTCGAAGACCTCATCTCCACGGGCGGAAGCTGTATCGAGGTTGTAAATGTTCTCCGTGAGGCAGGTGCAGAGGTTTTAGGCATCGTCAGCATCTTTACCTACGGCATGCAGAAGGGTCTTGACCGTCTTGCGGCGGCAGAGGTCAAAAACGTCTCTCTCACAAACTTTGACGTTATTGCCGAAGTTGCGGCAGAAGAAAAGTATATTAAGCCCGAGGACGTTGCACGTCTTATAAAGTTCCGCAACAATCCGTCGGATGAGAGCTGGATAGCAAACGCATAAGCGTTTGCAGTTATATAAATCCCAAAAGGGATTTGTGATATGCCCTTCGGGCGTGATATATTGCTTCGCAATGTGATATGCCTTCGGGCGTGAGGGGATTTATATAATATCACTTGATGCGAAAGCATCAAATATCACAATTCACGAAGTGAATTATATCACATCGAGCGAAAGCGAGATATATCACTTTGATCAGTTGGCTTATAAAGGAGATAAAGATATGAGAAGTCTTATAGATATACTTGACCTTACGGTAGAAGAAATTGAAGAGCTTATGCACGTTGCATGCGACATCATCGCAAATCCGTGGAAGTATTCGGAAATGTGCCGCGGCAAAAAGCTTGCAACACTCTTCTTTGAGCCGTCCACACGCACACGCCTGTCCTTTGAGGCGGCTATGCTTGAGCTTGGCGGAAGTGTGCTCGGCTTTTCCGAAGCATCGACCTCATCTGCCGCAAAGGGCGAGAGTGTTGCCGATACCGCAAAGGTCATGAGCTCATATTGCGACATCATCGCAATGCGCCACCCCAAGGAGGGCGCACCGTATGTTGCGGCAAGAAACGCAACAGTCCCCGTCATCAATGGCGGTGACGGCGGTCACTGCCACCCCACACAGACACTTACAGACCTTCTCACGATATACCGTGAAAAGGGGCATCTTGATAACATAACCGTGGGATTTTGCGGAGACCTCAAATTCGGCAGAACCGTACATTCTCTTATTCATGCGCTTTCGAGATATGCAGGGATAAAGGTTATTCTCATCTCCCCCGAGGAGCTCAAGGTTCCGAGCTATGTCAAAAAGGAAAACGCTTTCGAGTATGAGGAAACAACCTCGCTTGAAGAAGCTATGCCGAAGCTCGACGTCCTTTATATGACACGCATCCAGAAGGAACGCTTTGAAACCGATGCCGAATACGAAAGATTAAAGGACAGCTACATACTCACTCCCGAAAAGCTCGTTTCCGCAAAGAGTGATATGTGTATTCTCCACCCCCTGCCGAGAGTAAACGAAATCAGCGTTGCCGTTGACTCCGACCCCCGTGCATGCTACTTCAGACAGGTTGCAAACGGAAAGTATATCCGTATGGCACTCATCTTAAAGCTTCTTGAAGAGGCAAGACGTGACGGAAACTCCGCACTTGAAGACGAAGGCTTTATCAAGGGCGAGCACCGTTGCTTTAATCCGAGATGCATAACCTCGTGCGAGCAGGAAATTGAGCATATGTTCAAGGTTTCGCATTCCGGCGCACACCGCTGCGTATATTGCGAAGCAAAGGCGCGTAATCTTGATAATAATTAAATATGTACGAAAAGGCCGATGTGTATTGCATCGGCTTTTTTTGTCACATATTCCCCCTCTTGTAATAATATAAAAAACGTGATATTATATAAAAATAAAGGTGGGGATATCGCGTATGTTATCAAAAGTATACACAATGGGTCTCAACGGGGCACGAGGCTTTGTTGTTACCGTTGAAAGTACCGTTTCCGGCGGCATGGTTTCGTTTGAAATTATCGGCTTGCCCGATACGGCGGTAAAAGAATCGCGCGACAGAGTAAAGGCTACGGCAAGAGGTCTCGGCATAAAGTTTCCTCAATCAAAAATCACCGTAAATCTTGCTCCGGCAGGAACGAAGAAGGAAGGCGCAATTTACGACCTTCCGATACTTCTGTCAATTCTTTCGGCAGCCGAAAAGATAAAAGCAATAGATCCTGACTGCGCCTTTATAGGAGAGCTCTCGCTCGGCGGCGAGCTTCGCCCTGCACACGGTGTCCTCACAATGGCTCTTGCGGCAAAGGCAGCAGGCATAAAAACGTTGTTCGTGCCGAAAGCCAACGCACGCGAAGCCGCTCTTGCAGGCGAAGAGCTTAAGGTCTTCGGCGCGGCATCGGCAGAAGAGGTCATCCGTCATATAAACGGCGAAATGGCGCTTTCCCGTGAGGAGTGCCGCATACCGGATAAAAGCAATACGGCAAAAGCTCTTGACTTTGCGGATGTAAGGGGTCAGGAAAACGTAAAACGTGCGCTTGAAATCGCCGCAGCGGGCGGTCACAACATACTGATGATTGGACCTCCCGGCTCGGGTAAAAGCATGCTTGCCTCGCGTATACCGTCAATCCTTCCGGATATGACCCACGAAGAAGCGCTTGAGGCGACAGAGCTTCATTCCATAGTAGGGCTGCTCTCGTCGGAAAATCCGCTTCTTACCGAAAGACCGTTCCGCTCACCCCATCACAGCTCATCGGCAACAAGTCTTTCAGGCGGAGGAACGTCACTTCGCCCCGGCGAGCTTTCGCTTGCACACAATGGCGTTCTTTTCCTTGATGAGCTTCCGGAATTCCGGCGTGATGCGCTTGAGGTTCTCCGCCAGCCCATGGAAACGGGCGAGGTTGTGATTTCAAGGGCGGCAGGCACCGCTGTATATCCGGCGGCATTCATGCTTGTGTGTGCCATGAATCCATGCAAGTGCGGATGGTACGGCTATGAAGGCAACGGGCATACATGCTCGTGCTCCGAGCAGGCTGTTGAAAAATATATAGGAAAGATTTCCGGTCCGCTTATGGACAGAATTGATATTCATATAAATGTTGCAAGCGTTACCTATGACGACATGTCGTCCGATGCCCCGGCAGAGCCGTCGGCGGCAATACGGGAAAGAGTAAACCGTGCAAGAGAGCGTGCCCGTCGCCGTGGTGTTGTGTGCAACGCACGGCTTTCGCCGACAAAGCTGCATGAGGTGGCGGTTCTCGATGACGGGGCGAAGCTTTTGCTGAAAAATGCATTTGACGCACTCGGGCTCACGGGCAGGTCGTATGACAAGATTCTCAAAATCGGTCTTACCATAGCCGATATGGCAGAATCCGATATAATAATGCCCGAACATATTGCAGAAGCTATACAGTACCGCTCACTTGACCGTGAAGAATAAAGCGGATGTGTGTTAGGAGGAGATAATATGACCAGAAGAATACTTGGGGTTGTGCTCGCTCTTGTGATGACCCTGTCACTTGCGTCTTGTGCACCGGATGCGGAGGACTATATTTCCGGCACGAGCTTTGACCCCATCGAATACGACACGGGGGCTGTTGCAAGGTATGAAAACCAGCTCTACGGAATCATTCTTGAATACCCCGAAAAATACCAGCGCATAGGCAACTTTGACCTTGACGGGTATGTCACGTTTGAGGGCGACGGAGTTGTCGTAAGCGTATATGTTCCGGACACCGAAAATAACGACATTCTCACTGCTGAAGCATATGTTGACGAGGTGCTGGAGCTTCCGAAAACCGAGGGCTCAGGCGTTACCAAATACGGAAAGTGCAACGGCTATAAGGTGCTCAAGCGCGAGGACGGAAAAATCACAATTGATTTTATCGTGAAGGGCGTTGATGCGTTCTACCGCTTTGCATATTCCCAGTCCGAGGAAGATTTCACGGAGGAAAATGCAACTTTCCAGCAGATAATGGGCTCAATCCGCATAGACGACGGTGTTTACAACATGCTCAACCGCATGGCATCAAGATATAAGGTGCTTCTTGAGTACGCCACATCCATGCAGTATATAACGGATGCAAACTATGCAAACCACTGCCTGAACAACTTTGCTTCCTCCGGCGATGTCCGTCACAAGGAAGAGGCACTTTCCACCTCTGCCGCAATCCGTGAGGAAATTGAAAAAATCATTTCCCACGAGCGTGAAGAGGATGAACAGTATGAGGAAATGTGGAACGAGATAGTAGCGTCTGCCGAGAAAATCCTCGAATCGTGCAAAAAGGCAGAGGAATGCGTAAAGACCGGTGATTATGAGGGCGCACAGAAAATAGCAAGAACTGATTTTTCATACGACCTGTCTGACGATGCTTCGAGATTCCTTGCAACAATAAACGCAGAAATTGCTGAATATTAAGAAAAAACCGCCGAAAGGCGGTTTTTTGTGTTCTGATTTACAATTTTTTATTCTTTACAAGAAGTTTATAATGTGTTACAATTGTATTACTAATGTAAATTTGGGGGAGGTTTACGTTAATTATGAAGCTTAACGTAAAATTCTGGTACTACATTTTAATAGATATCATGTGCTTTGCCGTGTCTTTTTTTGCCGCGGCTCTTCTTCGCTTTGATATGAGCTATGGAGAGGCTATGGGCTTTCTGCTGTCGGCAAGCCCCGTTTATTATGCGGTTCTTGCCGTGTCGGTCTTCGGCTTCGGCTTCTTTTTCGGCACATACAGAACGCTTTACGTCAACATTTCATTCCGTGATGTTTTGCGCCAGCTCAAGCTTGTTGCATGCTCTGTTATCCTCGCATATGTCTGTCACCATTTTTTCAGATATGCGATATCCATGAGTATAACCTGCATGTTCGGCTTTCTGTATTTTTTCACGACTCTTGCCGTGCGCTGTGTTGAGCATGTTTACAAGATGCTTGTGCTTGCAAAAAAAGCATCCGGCGCAGAGGTTTCAAGAGTTCTCGTTGTGGGCGCAGGACATGCGGGCAGCATGCTCATTCACATGCTCACCACCCGTCCCGACATGTGCCTGCTTCCGGTTGCGGTTGTCGATGACGACAATGCAAAGCAAAATATGACCATCTCCGGCATCCGCGTCCTCGGAAAGACGAGAGATATTACAAAAATAGCAAAGGACTGCCGCGCGGATGAGATTATCATAGCAATCCCGTCGGCGACCTCGGTACAGCTCAAGGCAATTTTTGAAAACTGTAAGGGCTGCGAAATCCCTGTCAAATCCTTCGGAAGTCTTATGGATTTTCACGAGTTTATGTCAGGCTCGCGCAAATCCCTTAAAAACCTGTCAATCGAAGACCTGCTTTTCCGCGACTCCGTAAAACCCGACATGAGCGCTGTGTCCGACTACATAAACGGCAAAAGCGTGCTCGTTACCGGCGGCGCAGGCAGCATCGGCTCTGAAATCTGCCGCCAGGTGCTGGAGTACGGCTGTCGCTACCTCGTGATTATGGACATTAACGAAAACGGGCTGTTCTTTTTGCAGAACGACCTTCTTGCCTCTTATCCTCAGGAACGCTTCTGCGTCCGTGTCGGAAGCGTAAGGGATAAGGTTCGCATGGACTATCTCTTCAAAAGCCATAAGTTTGACATAGTTTTCCATGCGGCGGCGCACAAGCACGTTCCTCTTATGGAGGACAATGTCTTCGAGGCTGTGAAAAACAACGTTTTCGGCACGAAAAACACTATTGAGTGCTGCATAGAAAACGGCACCGAAAAGTTTGTTCTCATATCCACCGACAAGGCAGTAAACCCGACCAACATCATGGGCGCGACAAAGCGTGCCGCCGAGCTCCTCGTTCAGCGGTATAACGGTCGCGGCTGTGAGCTTGCGGCTGTCCGATTCGGAAACGTTTTAGGCTCAAACGGAAGCGTTATACCGATTTTCAGACGCCAGATAGAAGCCGGCGGTCCCGTTACCGTCACCCACCGCAATATAATGCGTTATTTCATGACCATCCCCGAGGCCGTTTCTCTCGTTCTCAATGCCGGCGTAAGTGCGCGTGGCGGTGAGGTTTTCGTCCTCGACATGGGCGAGCCGGTCGGAATATATGACCTTGCCTGCAATATGATTGAGCTTGCAGGACTCAAGCTTGACCGTGACATAAAGATAGAGTTCACGGGTCTCCGCCCGGGCGAGAAGATGTTTGAAGAGCTCAAGCTCGACAACGAGCAGTGTACACGCACGGCGCACGACAAAATCTTCATCATGCATGCGGCAACGCCCACGGACAAGGTTGACGGCGACATAGAAAACCTCGATGAGCTTCTCTCCCGTGACAGCTCAGAGGAAGAGCTGCGCTCTGCAATCTTCGATACGATTTCGATTGATTTTGAAGAAAGTGCAAGACACGGCTCGGACATAAGTGAATTTTCTGAGATAAAATAGCATAAAACACTTGATTTTTGAGACTTTTATGGTATACTTAAGATGACTCTTTTTCACCGGCAAAGGAAGGTAATATTTAAATGGAACTTGATTTAAAAAAGACCATATCGGTGCTTTTTGCAAAGATATGGCTTATTGTAGCGGTTACTGCCGTAAGCGGCGTACTGTTTCTTATAACAAATCTGTTTTTCGTGACACCGATGTACACGTCACAGGCTCTTCTGTATGTTTCCAACATGTCAGAGCGTAAGTCGTCGATCGTTACCACGAGCGACGTTACCGTTTCCCGTGAGCTTGTTGACACCTTCGTTGTTATCCTCAACAGCCGTACCGTTCTCGATAAGGTTGCAGAGCAGTCCGGTCTTGACTATTCTTCCACACAGATAAAGAACATGATATCGGCACAGTCCGTTTCATCCACCGAGGTTTTCAAAATCTCGGTCACCCACTCCAACCCCGTTGAAGCACAGATTATAGCGGACACTATCCTGAAGGTTGCCCCGGGCGAAATCAAGCGTGTTATGAACGCCGGTGCCGTCTCCATCATTGACTATGCAACCCTTCCGCTTTCTCCGTCTTCCCCCAACATCCCGAAAAACACCATTCTCGGCGCACTTCTCGGCGCAATGCTTACGGTGTTTGTCATTCTTCTCACTCAGGTATTTGATACACGAATCAAGGATGAATTTACTCTTGTTGAAAACTTCGACCTTCCGATTATCGGCATGATTCCGTCGTTCAAGCTTGCAGAAAAAACCGTTACCGGCAGCAAGCGGAAGCCGCATCTCCGCAAAAGGAGGGTTAGATAATGGCACTTTTCGATTTGAAACAGTTAAAGCTTAAGAAGAAAAAGAAAATAAGCACCTACGTTAAAAGTGAGCTGCTTACCGAAGACAGCCCGTTTATCATCACTGAAGCATATAAGGCGATGAGAACAAACCTCATGTTCATGCTCTCAGAGGACAAAAAGGTTGTCGCATTCACAAGCGCCATGGAAAACGAGGGAAAAACGACAACGTGTCTTAATGTCGGCATAGCTTTTGCTCAGGCAGGGCAGAAGATTCTCATAATAGATATGGATATGAGAAAGCCCCGTGCCCACAGATACTTTGAAATCCCCTCTTCTCCCGGTCTTTCCGACCGTCTCGGCGGCTTCACCAAAGAGCTTCCGATATCAAAGACGGAGTATGAAAACCTCTATGTTCTTCCGGTAGGTACGATACCGCCGAGTCCGCCCGAGCTTCTCATGTCTGCGGCGTTTGACAAAATCATAGAAGAGCTTCGTGGTGAGTACGACTACATCTTCATCGACACGCCTCCGATTCACGTCGTAACGGATATCGCGATAATCGCAAACAAGATAGACGGCGTCGTGTTTGTCGTCAGAGAGAACACCGTTTCTCTTGAAATTGTAAAACAGTCTATCGACAGCCTTGAGCGAGTCGGTGCAAAAATCCTCGGCTTTATACTCAACGACTCTATAGGCGACTCACTCTTTACACAGTACAAATACAGACGTAAGTACCGCGCAAGATACGGCTACACATACGGCTACAGCCTTCCGCATAAGGAATAGGTGCTTGCCATGTATGTTGATTTTCACGCTCACATTCTGCCGTGCGCGGATCACGGCTCTGAAAGCCTTGAAATGTCTCTGCTTCAGCTTAAACACGCAAGAGAAGCCGGCGTTGACACAATCGTTGCAACCCCTCATTTCTATCCCGGGGAGGACACGGTTGATGCGTTTTTGGAGCGCCGTGAGAAGGCGTATAACGAGCTTGTTTCTGCAGGCACGGGTGAGGTTAAAATCGTCCGCGCGGCAGAGGTCCAGCTTGCGACTGACATTGAAAAGCTCGAGGGCTTAGAAAAGCTCTGTATAGAGGGTACGAACTACATTCTGCTTGAATTTCCGGCTGAGCCGTGGCCATACTGGATTTACGACTCCGTGACGGAAATCATAAGAAACCGACGGCTTCGCCCGATATGCGCGCATATCGACAGATATTCGCATCTCGGCCGTGATAAGATTTTAAGGTTGAACGTCGATGTCCAGCTCAACGCAAGTGCTCTGCTGGATTCGCGCCGTCATAGGCACTACTATCTCGACCTTATCGCCGACGATGCCGTACATATTCTCGGAAGCGACGTTCACGGTGACGGGGCATACTCGTACAAGGACTTCACTTCGGCGATAAAGAAAATCGGAAAGCTCATGCCGTATATGACGGCAAACGCACGGAAGATATTAAAGTCCGGCGAAAAAACAAAGTGGTAATTTATTTACAAAATGTAAATACAATTAAATTTCAGGGAAGGTGTTTTAACTATGAAAAGAACATTAAAAATCATGCTTGCAGTCGTTCTCTCGCTCGCAATGCTTATGAGCTTTGCCGCAGCAGCAGAAGACGTTGCAGCAACAGCAGAAGACACAATAGCAGCACATCACAAAGATCATGCTCTTGAGAGCTTTTCTGATGCTCCGGCAAAAGACAGCTGGAAGTATCAGGGTCTCAACTGCGCTGTCAACAACGGCGTTATGACAGGTCATGAAAACAAAATCCGTCCCGATGACTCTCTCACACGCGCTGAGATGGTCACAATGATGGTTCGCGTTCTCGGCGCTCATGCCAACAAGGCAGACATCGAGCATTACGTTGACGTTATCGCAGACCAGTGGTACTACGAGGCTATTCAGTCCGGTGTTGCCGCAAAAATCATCAACGGTACAGGCAACAAGATGATGCCGAATGACCCCATCACACGTGAGCAGACCTTTGCTATTCTTGCCCGTACATTCCTCTTTGCAAAGAAGCAGGCTGACTCTTCTGCAAGCTTTAAGGACGCAGCAGCGGTTTCTGCATGGGCTGCAGATGCAACAAACGCCCTTATTGATGCAGGCGTTGTAAAGGGTGACTCTACAAACACTCTCCGCCCGAAGTCAAACGTTTCCCGTGCAGAGTTTGCAACAATGCTCGACCGCATCGCTTGCCTCTTCACAAACCCGGGAGTTGGCGTTGCAGGTAAGACCGTTGAAGGAAGCCTCATCGTAAACGATGCAACAGTCGATCTTTCCGGCTCTGTTATCAAGGGCGACCTTATCATCACCGATGCTGTCGGTACAGACGCTATTGACCTTTCAAACGTTACAGTTGAAGGCCGTATCGTCATCCGCGGCGGTGAGGTTACACTTAAAGAAGGCACAACAGCGGCTGAAGTCACAGTCGGTAACCCGACAAACAACACAACCGTCAAGGCTGACGAGGGCGTAAAGGTTGACAAGGTCACCGTTGCAGAGAACAGTAACGACGTTGAAATCGACGTTCCGGCAAAGGATGTTGTCATCAACTCCACAGAGTCCGAAGTTACAATCAAGCAGGACGCAGAAAACGTAACAGTCGGCGGTAGCGACAACACAGTTAAGGTTGAGAGCGGCGCTAAGGTTGAAAACGTTACAACCGGCGGTGACAACACAAAGGTTGAGGTTAACAAGGGCGCAAGCGTTGACAACGTAACAGTTAACGGTGCAGGCTCTGAGGTTTCCGGTAACGGTAACGTCGGAAATGCAACAATCAACGGCTCTGACTCCACAGTTTCCACACCGAACACAAACGTTACAGATAACAGCCCGAGCACAGGCGACAAGCCGTCGGGTGACGATAAGCCGTCGGGCGACGATAATAAGCCCTCGGACGACAAGCCGAGCAACAAGCCCACAAGCGGAACACTTGCAGGCGGCGGCTCTTCCTCTGATGTAGATATTGATGAAACAGGCACATACATCACATACCGTTACCAGGGCGGCGAGCTTCGCAAGCTCGATGCAAAGGTTAACGCTTCGACAAAAACTGTTGAGTTCGACTTCACAGATGCATATGATTCTCTCTGGAACGAGCTTCAGGTAGACATCATTCTTGATGACATCGTTTTTGAACAGCTCTTCGTACAGGCAGACTCCGTACTTGCTTGCACAGCAAACGGCTTCTCCGGCGTAAGCTTCAACACTTACACAGAGACTCCGGCAGGTGTCGATCTTGCAGACATCCTTGCAGATATGGTAACTACAACAAATTATGAGCCGATTCAGATTACAGGCTCTGAAAGCTTTGACTTTGTTACACTCTTTGATCAGATGAACACGGCATGGATTCACTACGGTCAGTGGGCAGAAAGCCTCTACAACGGCCGCGGCATTACCATGAGCTATGCAGCCAACGGTAACGACAAAGAGATTATAGCTAACTTTGCAGGTAAAATCGGAACAGAAGATTACACTGTAACAATGAAGATTTTCGATGTAAACGCAGCTATGCAGCCGTAAATAATTTAATCTTTCAGTGCTTATTCATACAAGCGTCCGTCTTACGGCGGACGCTTGCGTGGTATAAGGCAAAAAGGGAGAAGGCTTTATGAAAAGTAAAACAAAAAAAAGGCTCATTATATGGGCAGTCGTAATTATTCTGCTTGCCGTTCTGGGCTTTTCCGCATATAAGTTCGCGTTGAGATTTATCGGAAGAAAAGCGGTTGACGTTATTATCACAAATCAGATTAACTCCATGCTCGATTCGGGAGAGGTAACTCTTGAAGAGCTTGAAGAAATAATTACTGAGGACGAAACGGAAGCGGTTCCCGTTTCCGATGAAACGGGTGAGAAGGAAAAAACGACTGATTCAACGGTAACCGCACCGCAAAAGACAGAGCAAAAAACGGGAAAAAAGACAGAAACGACGAAACCTGCCTCAACTCAGACGAGAAAAGATATAGTAGACCGCACCAAATTCAAGGTGACGAAGGATATTTCCGATGAGGACACAGAGGCGGTGGCAAAGCTTATAGGCTCACGTCTTTCGGCATCTGATATAAAGTATCTTTCGGGGCTTCTTGCCGGTGGAGTTACAGGTGAAGAAATCTCTGCTGCGGCACGTCTTGCTTATTCGCGCTTTACCGCTGAGGAGATTACTCAGGTGAAAATGTACTGGCACAGATATAAAAATAAAATTAAACGCGCACCGTAAAGCTCCACTGTCCTCCTGAGCGAAGCGAAGCGGAATCGAAGGATCCCCTACGAGCGAGGGATAAAGTAAATTCACACCAATCCGGAGATGATACAAATGACTTATGATGTTGCAATAATCGGCGCAGGTCCGGCAGGAATATTCACTGCGCTTGAAATGGTCAGAAAAAACAGCAAAAAGAAAATAGTAATCGTCGAAAAGGGTCGCTCCATCAAGGAACGCAAATGCCCGAAGACCGCAACACGGGGCTGTGTGAACTGCAAGCCGTACTGTAACATAACAACCGGCTTTTCGGGCGCAGGCGCATTTTCTGACGGAAAGCTGTCGCTCTCTCCCGATGTCGGCGGAATGCTCCCCGAGCTTATAGGCTACGAATATGCCGCCGAGATGATAAACTACACAGATAAGATATATCTTGAGTTCGGCGCCGATGATAAGGTCGAGGGAATCGGAAACTCCGAAGAGGTAAAAAACATCCGACTGAAAGCCATTCAGGCAGGACTTCGCCTTGTTGACTGCCCGATACGCCACCTCGGCACCGAAAAGGCACAGCAGCTTTATCTTGCAATTGAAGAATACCTTCAAAAAAACGGCGTTGAGATAATGTTCGGCTGGCAGTGTACCGATATAATAATAGAGGGCAAGGCTTGCCGTGGCGCATATATCGAGAAAAACGGCGAAAACCGTGAAATCCGCGCAGAGCATACCGTAGTCGCAACGGGCAGACGCGGTGCAAGCTGGCTTGAAAACGTGTGTACCGAGCACGACATAGCACATCAGCCGGGTACGGTTGACATCGGAGTGCGTGTTGAGGTACGCAACGAGGTTATGGAGCGTGTCAACGAGGTGCTGTATGAGTCCAAGCTCATCGGCTATCCCAAGCCTTTTAAAAACAAGGTACGCACCTTCTGCCAGAACCCCGGCGGCTTTGTCAGCCAGGAAAATTACGATAACGACCTCGCCGTTGTAAACGGTCATTCGTATAAAGAGCTCAAATCCGATAACACAAACCTTGCCATTCTTTGCTCACACAACTTCAACGAGCCGTTCAACCAGCCCATTCTGTATGCACAGAAGGTCGGTGAGCTTACCAATATGCTCGGGGCAGGTCACATTCTTGTCCAGCGCTACGGCGACATTCTCGACGGCAAGAGAACATGGGCAAAAGAGCTTGCACAGTCAAATGTAAGACCCACGCTTCCCGATGCCGTGGCAGGTGATATTACGGCGGCGATGCCGTACCGCGCAATGATAAGCATAATAAACTTCATCGCCGCAGTTGACCATGTTGTTCCGGGCTTTGCGTCGGATGAAACGCTTCTGTACTCACCGGAGCTCAAGTTCTATTCAAACCGTGTCAAAATGGACAGCGACCTCAACACAAGCATTGAAGGTCTTCACTGTCTCGGTGACTCGAGCGGATGGACACGCGGACTTATGATGGCATCAATTATGGGTGTTATCATGGGACAAAAGCTTCTGTAACCGAATAAAAAATGGGATGTAAAAATGACTTTTTACATCCCATTTTCATATATTTCCTATTTCAGTGCGAGACTGTTGTTCATAAGCGATGTGCTGTACAGAAACAGAACATCATCTGCCCTGTCAAAGTCTACAAAGCTTTGAAGTATTGAGCTTTGAATATATCTTATATCCACAAGCGTTATTTTTGAATAGCCCTCGCACAGCAGAGGAACAAGAGAGCCTGCAAACGAATCGCGGAAAACAACAAGCTCACGCTCCTTTTCGGCATTCGGGTTTTCTATTGTAAGCAGTGAGCAGTTGCCCGAAAGGAACATCTCATACGGGTCACGCCCGTGCGCCTTGTCCATGTCATACATTGCCGCAGGCTTTGCGCTACCCGTATCATAGCTTGTAACAATACAGTCTGAGATAATGTCGTTTGTGAGATACTTTATCGTATCGGGTGCGACCCTCTTTGCCGCCTGACCTGCATACACACCGTAAAACGGAACATCGAGTATGTTTTCAGTATAGTTTTCAGATATCTCCGCCTGCATAGCATCTGCAATCGCCTTTGCGGTATCGCCGATACATTCCTGCCGCCAGTGCGAGTCGGTGGTATAATAGTCATCTATTGTAAGTGTCGGAAAAACATCTATATATTCTGCATAGTGCATTTTGCCTTGCATATATGATGTGAGCTTGTCATAATCAAGCTTTAAGGTATCGAGAAAATAATTCTTGTCGGGGACAAGCGACAGATAAACGGATGCACCCGAGTCCTTGAGATAGCTTTCAAAAATGCTTGAAAATCGCTCTGCCGCATGGTCGAGCATCGGAAGGTTCAGCGGATATTCAAGCTTTGAAAGGTGTCCGTTCTGTGAAAAGAGCTTGTTGTTGTCGGAAAGCTTAAAGATAAATTCCGAGCTGTACGCCTTTATTCCACGGAAGATATCGCGGAAAGGAAAGGTATCAGTGGAATATTCTTCAAACTTCTCTGAAAAATCGCCCGAAAACACGCTTTCGGTGCTGATATCGGGAAACGCCGCAAGCACACGCCTTTCGCTTTCCGAAAAGTCACTTTTCGGAAGAAAGATACACAGCAGGGAAAACGTGAGAACCAGAGCGGCGAGAAGGGAACAGGTAATTTTGTTTTTCATCTGATGCACCTCCTAAGCCGAGGGGAGATGAACCCCTCAAGCCTTAAACTTGTTAAATTTTTATTCTTTAAATTTGTCTTCCCTCGGCTTAAAACCTGAAATACAAAAACGGATTAAAAGAGCCGTCGGCAAGGTATGCCGTCATTATAACGAGCAAAACGGCAAGGAAGACCGGCTCGGCAAGCTGTACTGATTTGCCGAAACGTGTTTCCGTCATGAGCTTTTTCGGAAGCGGTGTAGCCCCGATAAGGCTTATAACAAGGAGCAAGGCATACGATTTTATATAGTAAACAAACTCTGCATTGATAAGCGGAGCATCGCCTGAACCGAACATTGCACCGATATATGAGACGGCCTCACTCATATCGGTTGCATTGAAAATAACAAAGCTTATGAGGATGATAAATACCGTGTAGATTCGTGAAAGAACGGCAGAACGCTCGAGGTATTTTCCGTAAATAAGCTTTTCTGCAACGAGAAAGACTGCAAAATACAGACCCCACACAACAAACGTCCACGCCGCACCGTGCCAGAAGCCCGTAAGAAGCCATACGGTGAGAATGTTGACAAGCCACCGTGATATCTTCACGCGGTTTCCGCCCATGGGAATGTAAACGTAGTCACGAAACCACGAGCCGAGCGAGATGTGCCATCTGCGCCAGAACTCCGAAGCGCTTTTTGAAATGAAGGGATAATTGAAGTTTTCCATAAAGTCAAAGCCCAAAAGCTTTCCGAGCCCTCGAGCCATGTCTGAGTAGCCCGAAAAATCGAAGTATACATGGAGTGCAAAGGCAATCGAATACAGCCAGAAAAAGGCAACTGACTTATCGCCTGAGGCACGGAAAATGTCACACAGCTCGCCGAGCTGATTTGCAAGAAGAATCTTCTTTGCAAGACCGAGCACGAAAAGCCTTACGCCGTGAGCCGCCTTCTCAAATGAATGGGTACGGCATGTAAGCTGATGCTCAACATCGCTGTATCTGACAATCGGACCTGCAATGAGCTGTGGAAACATCGTGATGTAGGCGGCGAGGGTTATCGGGTTTCTCTGCGCCTTTACGTCACC
Organism: Oscillospiraceae bacterium; assembly: GCA_017409405.1. GTDB lineage: Bacteria > Bacillota > Clostridia > Oscillospirales > JAAYXM01 > SIG480. The sequence continues at coordinate 84,570 of JAFQSU010000007.1, forward strand.
GCGGTATACGTCGATTGTGTAGCTTAGTATCTGAAAGGTATAAAAGCTTATGCCAATCGGAAGAGCGATGCCGAGAAGCGGAACCGAAAGCCCCGTTGCGGCATTGAAGTTTTCGATAAAAAAGTCGGCATATTTAAAGTAAGCAAGAGCAGAAAGGTCGATAATTACCGACAGAGCAAGAAACAACTTGGCTTTTCGGCTTCCACGGTATTTTTCAATGGCAAGACCGAGAAAAAAGCCGCATATAATAGTCGCCAGCATGAGAAAAACGTAGACCGGCTCACCCCATGCGTAAAAGAAAAGGCTTGCAAGAAGAAGCGTTGTGTTTTTAAGCCTTTTCGGCGAAAGACAGTAGAGAATTATAACCGCCGGCAGAAAATAATACAAAAACGGAATGCTTGAAAAGAGCATAGGAGAACTTCACCGTCCTTTTACATAGTATAATTATCTGACTTCAGACTGTCCAAAAAGCGTGAGATTGTCCGAATGGAACCCGAAGGTGTATGTGTATACTCCGAGAGGTGACATTCGGACAAAACAAGCGGAAAATCCCTTGAAGCTCGACGCTTCAGGGGATTTTAAATGTGTGTCGTTGCTTTTTACGAATGTCAGTGTTTACAAAAAACTCTCTTTTATATTTTCTCCGCTTGTGTTCTCGCGCCTTTTTCGACAGTCGTTTACTGCTCAAATGTCTTCGGGCACATAAGGAAGAAAACCTTGTTGCCGATTTTCTCAACAACCGTCTGCTCTGCGCTCGTGCAGATGTTCCAGCGCGGATTTGCATTGTCCTTAAGTGTTTTTATAAAAGCATCTGCATCAGTGCCGTCAGAAAGCTCAAAGACATATCCGACAAACGGGATTGTGCCGATGGCAGGAGCGAACATCACACCGTTTGAAAAGCCCTTTATCTCGGCGTTGTCAAAGCCTGTAAGAAGACCCTCGCTGACGGGAGCGGAGGCGCTCATAAACTGGATTGAGCTGTGGGCAAGAACGGCATTTGCAATCTCCTCGGCGCTCTTGGAGGAGTTGGCGCGAAATACTGAAAGAAGCGTGTCTCCGACGGTGCTGCCTGCACTCGGAGCTTCCGGCTCGGGTTTTACCTCGGGAGTCTGGACAGGAGGTGCGCTCGGAGTGGTTGCAGGCGGTGTGGAGGGCTTAACCTCGGGAGTCTGCTGCGGCTTTTCTGCCGGCTTCTGAGTGGGCTTTTTGGAAGGCTCGGGCTTTACCTCGGGAGCTTTTTCTTCCTCTTTTTCCGGCTCGCTCACTTCGGGCTTTTCCGCATCCTCGGGAGCGTCTGTTTCGACTTCTGCCTCAGGGGTGTTTACGTCTTCGACAACAGTATCGTTTTCCGGAGCATCGGGGACTTCCGGAGCACCGCAGGCGGCGATTGCGAAAAGCATTGTAAGTACAAGTAAAATTGCTGATAATTTTTTCATTCTTCTTTCTCCTTTTTATTACATTTATAAAATAAGAATACCCTAAACGGGAGCTTTTGTCAATCTAAAAAGACCGACGTGAAAGGCTTTCATATATACTGATAAAAATATCTTTAAAAAAGTTTGCAACTGACAAAAAAATATGCTACCATATATTTGAAGAAAATAAAGGAGTTTGGGGAATGAAAAAATCGCTTGTTTTTGTTTTGTGCGTGCTGATGCTTGCAGTGTCGGCACTTGCAGGCTTTGAAGAAATGTCACGTGGGATTTTCGGCGGCGTAGAAAATTCGCTTTCCATCGCCGAAAGATTTCCGCCCGAAAAGGTCGAAGAGGGAGTGCCGCGCGGAAATCTCGGCTACGTTGTTTCCGCCACGCAGTATTATAATATTGCAAACGACAGCTCGTATGTAAAGCTCAATCTTATAAACGAAACAGGGCAGTTTGAGGTTGTTACGGTAGAAAATGTTGAAAATTATCGCTTTGAGCAGTTTCTCGAAAAGGGCAAGGTCGGTCTTTTGCGTGACTGGAGCGGAGGCTTTGTCCGCTTTGATATGAAAAAGACGGACACGATTCAACGCCTCAACAACCCCGTAACGGATATAAAAAAGACCTTTTCAAAGGACGACGGCTTCTATCTCGTCAATGTTATCGGCGAACGTAATGGTATTCTTTCGTTCTATGAAACATCAGGCGACATATCGGATATGTCGCAGGCGAGGGCAATAAGCTGTGAGTACCATGAAAACGGTCATGCGATAATCACGATTGACGGGGAGGATTACGCAGGAGACTTCCTTGTTACGGTCTCCGAGCGCGAGGAAAGTCTCAAAGCAGGATACGGCAATGCGATTATTCATATGGTCGAGGGTCAGGTCATGCGCGTCTTCTCGTTTACGGAGAGCATTAAGAGATAAATTAACAAAAGGGACTGTAAAAAAACTCGTTTTTTTACAGTCCCTTTTTTTACATCCCCTTTTGTTGTATAAAAAACTCGCAGCATTCCTTACGTGCAGAAGACGTGACCGCCGATTTCTCTTATAACGGGGCGTGAGCGTATCCACTTGTTCGTTGCGGTACGCGGATTATAGTAATATATTGCATCCGAAACGGGATTTACACCGTTTAAGGCATCAATGGCGGCACGCCTTGACTCCTCCGATATCGGCTCATTGAACTGTCCGTCGTAAAGTGCCGAGAAAGCTCCGTTCTGATATATAACTCCTGCAATCGTGTTGGGAAATGACGGATGCTTTACCCGATTGAGCACAACCGCACCTACGGCAATCTGTCCCATATACGGCTCACCTCTCGCCTCGGCTGATATTATGCGTGCAAGGAGATAGAGATCGTTTGCATACGCATCCTCTGCCGCAGTCTCCGCAAGCCCCATGTGTGTGAGCGTTTTCTCCCCTGCGATGCCGTCAACGGAAAGACCGTACCGCTCCTGATAGCTCCGCACCGCCGCCTCGGTTTTTGCGCCGTAAATTCCGTCCGCAGAACCCGAATACAATCCCTCGGAGAGCAATACATTCTGGATTTCCGCAACGCCCTCACCCCGTGAGCCGCGCTTGTACACCGTGATGCCGTAGACGTTTACTATAGTGAAAACCAAAATAAATAAGCCGAGACATAATCGCTTCAGTTTCTTTTTATGCATATTCAAAATAATCACCTGCCGAGTCTGTTTTTTTAATATTCTCCCCCGTTTTTGCACCTCTTATACAAAAGTGAAAAAATTTAATTTCGGATGCATATTGATACCCTGCTTTTTCTTGACACTCACTCCTTTTACCTTTATAATTTATAGTAGGAAATTAGGAGTTGATTATCTTGTATCATAAATTAAGTATAGAAGAAACATTAAAATCATTTGATGTAAATCCCGAAACGGGGCTTTCCGACAAAGAGGCAAGACAGCGTACGGCACAGGAGAAGAAGCCGTCTGACGGGTCGTCGTTTTTCAAGTTTGCAAGGGGCGCAATCTCACGTCCCGTTGTGTACCTGTTGATTATAACGGCGGCACTGTCGGCGTTTTTCGGCGGCATCTTTTCGGCAGCACTGATTTTTTCGGTCATCGTTCTTCACATTATCTATTCGTCCGAATGTCGCCGTCGGGGCAGCAAAACCATTGACAGAACGATAAGCACGTCCGTAACCCACGCAATAGTTCTGCGAAACGGCGCAAAGATGAAGCTTGCATCCGATGAGCTTGTTGTCGGAGATATTGTCACCATAAAGCCCGGTCGTGTTGTCCCTGCAGATTTAAGGCTCATAAGCTCTGAAAATCTTGTCATTGACGAGTCTGCCCTCACAGGCAGCGCATCTGCAGAAAAGGACTGTGATGCAGAAATTCCGAGAGACGTACCGATTGAGTTTCGTGACAACTGTGCCTTTGAGGGGACTGTTGTTATAAAAGGTCGCGGAGACGGCGTTGTAATTGCTACGGGCATGTCAACCGAGATGAGCAGACTCACGCTTCCGCTTGACGTTCCCGAAAAAGACAATTCGCCGAACTTTTCGAGACTTAACAGGCTTTCAAAACGACTTACGGCTATAACCGCCTGTGCGTGTATTGCGGTTTTCGGCATAAGCATCATACGCAAGGCACCGTTTGTAGAGACTCTTGTTTCTTCCCTTGCCCTTGCCGTTGCGATTATCCCCGAGGGGATGTTCACATCTGCACTTGTCGCTCTGTCCAAGGGCGCAGAACGCCTGAAAAAAGCCGGCTTTTCGACGAAATCAATGCATGCCGCCGAAACGCTCGGAGAGGTGACGGTGTTTACAACCGACATTCCGGGAATAGGCGTTGCCGCCACATACACAAACGGACGCATCCGCACCCCACAGGAGGAGGATACCGTTCCGTTTATAGACGGTCTTCTTTTGTGCGAAACAAAAAATCCGTCGCTTCGGACATATGCCACCCACAAGTGCAACGCCGAGAAGGTGCAGGAGGACTTCCCACGAATCGGCGGGCTTTCGGGTGAGGTCACAACAACTCTCCACCGTGCAGGAAGCACAACGATTTCGTATACCGCAGGAGATGCGGAAGAAATTTTGCGCCGTTCAAAGCTTATATGGGAGCTCGGTCATATCCGCACGCTCAACGACTCTGACCGTGAGGACATCCGCGCAGCTGTTGAAAGCTTCAACGAAGAGGGCTTTTCAATGACGGCTTTCGGCTTTCGCTCGGGCGATGATGTGCCTTGTGATACCGATTTGATTTTCCTCGGCATTGTTGCGACGAGCGTTCAGGAAAAGCTTCCCGAAACGCCGAATACCGCAAGGCTTCGCAGCGCAGGTGTGCGGATGTACCTGCTCACCGAAAGCGATGCCGAAAAAGCCCGTCTCGGTGCCGCGGCTCTTTCACTTGAGAGCACAAACATAATTTGCGGAAGAGAGCTTCGCGCAATGACGGATGACGAGCTGTGGTCAAGATTTTCTGAGACCTTTGTGTTTGCAGGTCTTCGCGCACAGGACAAGGTGCGTATTATAAATGTGTTAAAATCACGGGGCGAGGTTGTTGCATCCATAGGAGATTCCATCTCCGACGCACCGGCTCTCGATGCGGCAGATATCGGTCTTTCCGATATTCATGCACAGGATGCGGCAAAGGATGCGGCAGACGTTATTTTCGACGGCGCCGTATGTGCCGATGAAGCCATTGTTTACGGAAAGGTTATGCGCCGTTGCATAAAAAGGTGTGTTACATATCTTGCCGCGGCGAATACCGCAGAGCTTGTATGCGTTCTCGCTTCTGTTGTGTGCGGTCTCGGCTTTCCGATGACCCCGTGGCAGATTCTTCTTGTAAATCTTCTGACGGACACATTCCCGGCACACGCTATTGCCTCGGGAAAACGTCTTGTTCACAAAAGCGTGTCGCGCTTTGCATATACATGGGGCGTAGTGCTCGGTGTTCTCTGCGTAGGCTTGCATTTCTTCATTAGCCGTCTGTTTGCAGATACAGAGCTTGCAAGGTGGGCAGTGTTTGCCGCCCTTGTTGCAGGCGAGCTTATTCTTGCAATTCCCGTTCACTTTATGGGGAGAGAAAAAAATGTCAAGTGAAACAGAGCTTAAATATACACCTCACAACGGATTTTTCGCAAAAGAGCTGTTTGAATGTGAATACATCGCACCGTATGCAGGTCTTGTCAGGCGCATAAGCATGAGCACAGAATACCTTGACACAAAAGACAGACTTGCCGCGAAGAGCGGTATCACCCTGCGCCGCAGATATGAAAACGGTGAGAGTGTTATATATGCAAAAACCAATAAAAGCTCACACGGCGCACTTTCCGTAAGAGGAGAGTGGAGTGTTGCGTCCGAAGACACCGACGTTGCCGCAAGGCTTCTTTGCAACGTCGGCGCACCGGTGGAGGAGCTTTGCGACCTTCCGCTTGTCACGGTTGCAAGTGTGCGCTTTGAAAGGCTTGAGTGTCTTGTCACGCCGTATCCGGGGTTTTCGTTCATGCTCTCGTATGACGAGGGGGTATTCGGAGAAAAATTACCCTTTTCCGAGGTAGAGCTTGAGCTTTGCGACGGAAGTGTTTCCGAGCTTACGGTATTTGGCGAAAAGCTTGCGTCACGGCTCGGATTAACTCCCGAAACCCGTTCAAAATACGCACGCGCCTTGTCTGCGCCGTTATCCTGAAAGCCACTCAGAATGACATGTGGGGGGGCATACCCCTCGTAGGGGAGGGTCTCTGCGCCCTCCCGATGATGGGTGAGGTAGAGATTCTTCGACTGCGCGCTTTGCGCTCCGCTCAGAATGACAAGAGACCCACTGTCATCCTGAGTGAAGCGGACACGAAGTGTCTGCGGAATCGAAGGATCCCCCACGGGCGAAAGATAAAATATTTTCAACTACATACAAAGGACTAATGATATGGAATATATCGCAGGAAAATATGATATAGCTGTTATCGGTGCAGGACATGCAGGAATTGAGGCGGCTCTTGCCGCCGCAAGACTGGGTGTGTCGGTCGTCTGTTTTTCGATAAACCTTGACTCGGTCGGAAACATGCCGTGCAATCCGGCTATCGGCGGTACGGCAAAGGGTCATCTTGTACGTGAGATAGATGCTCTCGGCGGCGAGATGGGAAAAGCGGCGGACGACACATGCATACAGTACCGTATGCTCAATCG
>JAFQSU010000064.1 GCA_017409405.1 Oscillospiraceae bacterium
TCTCTGTTTTTCCGTCAACGTATGCAGTAACAATAACCTTTGCAGTACCTGCTTTTTTCGCCGCAAGCTTGTATGTAACTGTTGTCGGGTCAAGAACCTGTCCGTTGTAGTTCCTTGCATCATTTTTCTGAACGACCACAACGTCCTTTACCTCAACAACAGTTGGGTCACTTGATGTTACCTTAACTGTTTCATCCGCTTCCGGAACAGCACCTGCATCGGTATAGCCGAAGTGGCGATAGCTTCCGTCCGTCATCTTAATCTGTGCAGAAAGATCACTCATATCGCCCTCTGAAAGCTCTGTCGGGATTGTGCTTTCGACAACGTCGATGGAAGGTGCATCCGTCGGGATGAGATTTATACTTCCGAGGTAAATGCTTGCTCGTGCCTTGTTGCGGTAGAACTTTCTTGTGCGAAGCGATATTTCAGCATCTCCCGCCGGGATGTAAACAGTGTTTAACGATTCTGTGGCAGCATCAAGCATTGTAGCTGAATAGCTGTTGTAGTCTCCGGCATACTCACCACCGACGTATATTGCAAATTCGCCGCCGGCATTAAACTTACGACTTGTTATGTCAACTCTGTAATATCCTGCCTGCGCCTCGGTAAGATTTGTCTTGAAGGTAAAGCAAAACGCTTTCGGCTTTTCTGTATTTTCTGGCCATACGCTCCAGTCTGTATTGCTGAAGTCCGTAGAAAACTGCATACCGTTTGCACCGGTTGAGGTAGCCACTCCTCCAACTCCATTACCTGTAGCCGTTGCAACATAATTAGCGTTTCCTGCCAAAGCCTCGTCGGTGACAACCACATATGCACCGTCTCTGACCTTAAGCTTACTGATGCTGATGGATTCATCTTTATTGAGATAGGCTATGCCGCCCTCTCCGTCATCCTTGCCAAGGTTTGATGCATTAAGATTAAGCGTTATTGTCTCACGCACTGCCGGAACGGTTACCGTCTGAGTTATTTGCTTTGTCTGTCCGTCAACAATTGCCGTCACGGTGATATCGGACGTTCCACCCTTTAATGCAGTGAGTTTATAGGTAACTGTTGTCGGGTCAAGAATTTGTTCTCGGTTCTTTGCATCGTTTACCTGAACGTTTACAACCTCTGTTACCTCAATAACAGCCGGGTCAGATGATGTTACCTTCACAACATCATCCGTTGTCGGAACAACACCTGCATCGGTATAACCGAAGCTTCTGTATGTGTCGTCAGCCATCTTGACCTTTGCAGAAAGCTCGGCTACACTGTCTTTCTCAATAGTTTCAGGGATTGTGCTTTCAATTTCTGAGATTGTCGGCTCACTTGTCTGGATAAGCTGAATCAATCCAAGATAAAGGCTTGCATTGTTGCTTCCACCTTCTCTTCCACTACGATAATACTTTCTTGCGCGAAGAGAGATTTCATTATAGCCTTCTGAAAGACTTACAGCATTACCAAGCGTCCAATCGCGTGTTGTATATGAGCTCACATTTTCAAAATTATTAAAATCTCCGGCGTACTGACCATTTACATAAACTGCAAACTCACCGCCTGTAGTATGCGATGCTCCTGATATTTTTATATTGTAATATCCGGTTGCCTCAGTACTGATATTTGTCTTTATCGTGAACATTCTTTCTTTTGCGTCAGCATACTCCGGCCATACAATCCAACTTTCGTCATCAAGCAATGTATAATACTGCATACGTCTGCCGTAGCTTCCATATGACGAACCTGTACCTCCAAGAGTGTTTACAGTTGTATTCGATACACTTTTATCAGCCACCCACTCATATGAACCATCCGTAGCAGCAAGCTCTGCTATATACGGTGTGTTTCCATGTACAAGAGCTGTCAATGCTCCGTCCTCACCCTTTGTTCTGAGGTTGTTCATATGCAAGTCAAGCGTAATCTTCTTGCGTGTGTCCGCTTCGCCTGCAAATGCAGTTGGAAGCATTGCCGCAATCATTGCGATTGCAAGGATAATTGATAAAAATCTTTTCATTTTGTTTCTCTCCTTTTAAATTATTTTTTATCTATTACAAACCGGAAGCGCGTATCATCCGAATACCACATCGGAAAATTCGTGTTCCAGATATTGTTGTATAAATTAAAATACATATCCTGTCCACGGGGATGTTTTTCAAAGTCAAGAAGCCGTCGTCCGAACGGAGCGACAAGGCAAGCATCAAGCGGTGTAATCTCCGCCTTATCATTTCTTACGCCCTTGCCTGTGGCTGTTATTAAGGGACTTCCGATTATCTTCTCGGGAGATATCCACTGACCGAGCTTTTCAATCTCCCATGCTTCATCAAGGCCTTTGAATTTAAGCCAGAATGCCTGCGGAAGTCGGTTTGCCTTTTTGCCGAACCATTCTACTGAAACATTTTTGCCGTCTTCTCGTACCCAGAAGTGCGGAAGACCGTATTTGTCGGAGATGTCTTTTTCAAATTCAAGCCTTGTAAGATACTCTCCGTCTTTCTTAAAGCTTTCCGTCACCACTGCCGGATATATTCCGCCAAAGTATTCGGGAAGCCCCGGCTTTGTATCATCCCACAGTGCCCATTCTGTGTTTTCGGGCGTTAGTGTAAGATACTTTTCTTTATATCTTTCATAATCGCTTCTGTCAAAAAGCTGCCAGCTTATTTCAAAATCCGGTGCATATTCGCACTTTTCAAAGCCTGCCAAATCCGGCTCGGACAGCGTGTAATCAACATTTACACCAAGCTCTTTTTCAGCGTCTTTTATGTACTCTCGCTGTTCTTTCCACGACTCTTCAAAACGCTTTTTTCGCTCGGTATCGGCTGTGCTTTCAAGCTCGTTATGGAACCAGTCATCCTTATTGTTAAAATACCTTTGCAGGCACATTCCCCATGTGTGCTCGGGAACAAGGAGAAGATTTTCCTTAAGCTCTGCGTTTATTCCATGTGTTTCGATATGCCGCAAAAGCTCGCGGTACATACCCACCTTTTTCGGGTCTGTCCCGGCGCCGTGAATCCACGTATCGCCTATCTCTCGTTCTATAACCGGAAGATTTTTTAGCTTCATCATTCTTTCCGCAACATCATTGAGTGTTGCGGCACGGACGGTGCAATCGGGAAACTTTTCAGAAAGTATTTTATAGACATTTAAAACATCCTGCTCTGACTGCGGACCGATGTTGTCATTGGTGTGAGCGAAATATACTGCGAAGTCGCCGTAGTCGGAGCACGCACCGTAGCTGTCTTCATATGCGACGATGATTTCATCCTCACCGCAACGCCACCGAAACACCGGTGGCACATCGGGGTTAGGCGTTGCCGGGTTTACGCCTATGTGCAGAAATTCAATTCCTGCTTTTTTAAGCAGTGGCACCATGCCGATTGTATGCCCCGGAACATCTGTCATCTTCGAGCCGATTGTCTTTCTTCCAAACCTTTCATCGAGCTCTTTGGATATTTCAAGACCGTATTCAAACAGCTCTTTATTCATAAGCTCTGTATGTGAGGTAAACGGCAGGGCATGCCATGTGATTATCCCGTCGCGTATCGCCTGCTCGACAGAGCCGTCTGTGTCCTCCTCCAGCGCTTTCCATATGAGCCATGAGCCTACTGTCCAAACAAACGGAGTTTTTGTGTCAGAAAGCTTGTATCCGACCTTTATCGCATTCGGGATAAAGACATCAAGATAGCTTCGCACAACGCTTTTTGCATAGTCCGTATATCCAATATCAAGGTGCGTTTTAAACACTAAGAGTATTTCTTTCTTCATTATTTTTCCTCTCAAGGATAAATTTCTGATTTTATCGCAACATTTTTAAAAAAGCTGTTATTTTATTCTTGTCATACAGCTCCCTTGTGGGGCTTCGTATGTATATTCTCCGACCCTAATCATACGTGTGCTTTTAAAGCTTGTGTGCAGATAGTCCGCTTCTTCATAAAAACTTATTTCAACCACATCGTTGTTTAAAACCGCATCACAGTTATACGCCGCAATTTCGCCGCATTCACGTTCGATGACAAACGCCTTTTTCAGCACTGTTTCTTCAAGGCATTTGAATATCTCATGAACATCGTTGTCGCATGCGCCGCCCTGAACATCTGCGCTGTAATCAAGCTTATCCGGAAAAATGAGCGGACATCCGATGTATCCTCCCGTAAGCCTTTGCTCTCCGGTACGGTACCATCCGGAAACCATATCCATATATTCTTCTCCGACAACCGTCTCGGTATATCTTCCGCGATAAGCTGAATTTTCGAGCTTTACCGAAGTATAACCGTCTTTCACGGGGCGTTCCGTATCAGGTACTAACCGTTCACCTTTTATATGCGGGTCGTTTGCAAACGACCAACGGAGATTACCATCAAGCGACATAAGCTGAACGCAAGCTCCGAGTACATTGAAAAGCTCTTTTAAGTATTGCTCTTTTCCCGTAAGAAGATAAAGATAATATTTTGCATATGCAGTCCATGCGCTCCAGCCGTGTGGACTGCATACAAAATTTTTGTTGAACATAATGTCATACTGGGCTTCCCAAAAACGGATACTTGCACCGTTTATTCTGCAGTCGGGGACAAGCTTTTGTTCAAGGCACGCATGAAGCTTATCCATATGAATCGCCGCATCCACAAAGCTTTTGCGCTTATTTTTAGGCAATGTCAGAGCATACATCCCGAGCTGCAACGCAGAGCAGGATATCATTCCGTCCTCAAACGTCTGCTCTCCTTCGGTCTGAATATCCTCAAGCTTCTCTGCAAGCTGTTCTATTGCACGGGAAGCCGAAAGATAATGACGTGTATATTCATCAAGCATTCCTGCTTCCTTCTCTGCCTCGCAAAGCTCAAGCATTGATTTTGCAATGTAAATAACGCAGGTGTACAGCGTATTATTTTTATAATAGCCTCCGTCGTCTTTTTGCCGTGTCATAAGCCAGTCGCCAAATACCGATGCTATGCGAAGATATTTTTTGTTTTCTTCCGGACATACTTCATATTTATCTATAAGTGCGCTTATGAGTGTAGACGTATTTTGTATGCGATTCGGTGCGACAAGCGGCTCAGCCTTGTCTAAATCGAACATAAGGGGAATAACTTCATCGAAATGGGATGAAAGAGCCGCGTCAAGCTCCGCTTCGGGATAATGCTTTGCCGCAAGAAATGCAGAGAAAAAGCCGTACCAGCTCTCTGCGTGAGTTGTAGCCTTCTGTGGCTTTTGCATCGCCTCAAGTCTCGCTTGTTTTAAATACCATTCCCACGACCTTCTGCAATAGAACTTTGCCTCAGAAACCCTTCCCGAGTCGGTAGTAACCCTTACCGTGTAAACTCCGTATTCGGTCATCTGAGGAACGGTCATCACTTGACCGTCAGGGGCAAGGTATGTGATGCTGTAGCCTTCTTTTGAATGAACCTTAAGCTGAATATCGCTGTTTTTTGGATATGTGTACAAATCCGAAGTGATAACGGGAATGCCGCATATGTCGGAAACACGTCCTGCGTATTCATCGACAGAGCACAGCGGAATCAGGTAAACATTAAATTCTTTGCTCTCTCCGCTCTTTAAGACGTCAATACCTTCGGGATGCCGCTCGGGAAGCGGTGCTTTGTGGAGCAGACTAAGCGTAGCAGTATGTATCCGATGACCGTATTCTGCTTCATTTTCGCCCTCAGTCGTTGTACGGCCGTATTCAAGTGTATATGAAGCTATTTTATCAGGCGAGGCAATTGCAAACGAATTTCCCTCCGGGCTCATAAAATATCCGTGAAAATGCGTTTTTTCACAGCGGAGCATAGTCGGGAAGAATTTGACATTATCTTCCGTTGCCCCTGTCATATATGTATCAACGCCTAAAATCAAATCAAGAGAATCCGGCGCAAAATCTGTATCCGAAGTGTTTGTAACATTGATTTTCAGTACAAAGCTCTCATCATTCGGTAGATACTCTGCTTCAAGCATAATACCATTGTACAATGCGGAATACTTTTCTCCCGAAAGCTGTAAATTTATATTCTCAGCTTCTCCGCACTCTGTTATCCTAAGTGAAGGACCAAGGTCTTTTCCGAACGGTATTTCGAAGCTTTTAGAGCAGAGCTTATCAATTATACCGGAAGCTTTATCTGCATAAACTATTTTCATAAGTGTTTCCTTAACCGATAAAATCTTTCATATCAATGACTTGGTTTTCAAGCCTTGCCTTTTCGGCAGCAAAGACCGTTGCGTGGTTTTGAACCGAAACTCCGATTTCGCTCAGCATATCACCGTGATAATCTTCTATGATATATTTATACAGTGTGTTGACGATGCCCTCATCTCCGCCGCCGTGACCGCCGGTAATATCTCCGCTAAGTTTTTCATCAAGCAGATTGGTGACGGTATGCTCACGTGTTCTGAAGCTGAAATAGTCGATGACGTTTTCTTCCATATCGCCGTAAAGCTCGCCGTCGGTCCCCATAACGCGGATATATCTTCCGCCTTTGTTGAATGCACACATATTAAATGATGCAACCGCACCGTTTTCGTATTCGATGTTTACAACCTGATGGTCTACAACGTCGTTGTCGCACTTAAACACGCATTTTCCATACTGCGTTGTGCGAAGCACCTCTGCAAGCTCTTCGTTTGTCGGATTGACCTTTCTTGCCGCCGCATTGCGAAACCAATCGTTTTCTTCATCCTCAATATACAGCTTAATTGCGTTATAGTAGCATTCCTCGCCGTAAGGGCAACCTTCTATACAATACTCCGGTGCGCCCTCGGGTGCGTTTTCTCTCTTGAAATATGAGAGCGAGCCAAAAGACGAAACCGACTTTGCCGTGCTTCCGACAAGCCACTGCATAATATCAATGTCATGGCAAGATTTTGCAAGAAGCATATTTGAGCTTTCCGCAGTGTTTCTCCAGTTACCACGGACATAGCTGTGGCTCTGGTGGGCGTTTCCAACGCATTCGCTGTGATGAATTGAAATAACCTCGCCGAGAGCGCCGTCGTTTATAAGGTCTTTTATCTTGCGGAAGAACGCAGTATAGCGGAGCACATGACACACAAGCACCTTTACGCCTTTTCCCTTTGCCGCATCGGCTATATCCCTGCATTCACGGTATGTCGGTGCAACCGGCTTTTCAAGCAAAAGGTTATACCCAAGCTCGATCGCCTTCATCGCCGGAGCATAGTGCATACTATCGCTCGTGGCAATAACTGCAACATCCGCAAATTTAGGAACAGACAATAAATCCTTCCAGTCCTCAAAGCACATAGCATCAGCTATATTGTGCTTCTTTTTTATGTAATCGCGGCATTCCTTTATAGGCTCTGCAACCGCAACAACA
>JAFQSU010000065.1 GCA_017409405.1 Oscillospiraceae bacterium
TCCCGACTCTATAGACTTGCTTACCGCCATTTTGCTCACACCTTCGATTTTGCCGATTTGAGTCATTGTCATATCCTGAAAAAAGTGGGCATAAATACGCCTTGCTTGTTTTTCGGGTAGCTGATTTATCGCACGATAAAGTTCTTCCTGCGTTACCTTGCGCTCATAAAGTTCTTGAGGTGAAGCCGATACAAACAGAATACTTTTTTCTATTCCGTTGTCAGCGTCAAGTGAATAAAACGCTCTGTGATACCGTACTTTCTCAGAAAAATTTTTCTCACTTCTCGCAAATTCAGCAAATACCTCAGCTATCTCATCAGTCACTTCTATGTACTCATCTCCCGAGAACCACGGGTATTCATCTTTTAATCTTATTTTTTTCATTCCCCTTCGTCCTTTCAATCAGAATTTTTGTGAATTCCAATTGAAAGGCGGAGACCGGCAACGATATTCAATTTTGACTAAAAGAAAACAGCCAAAAGAAACTCCATAAGAGTTTACTTTGGCTGTACGGTCAGAGTGTCCTCCGTAGCCGTCATCGCTTGAAGCTCTACGGCTCGTTCTACGATGTTTCCGATGCTCTCTGTGCCTGAAATGATGCGTTATATACTTTATCAAGTGTCCCCACTCCTACCGCACGGCTATCCGCCGCAAGAAAGCAGCGAAGAACCTATACGCGGACGGATACGCCACGCCAATTTATATTTCTTTTGTATAATGGTTTAATAACTATTTCTTCTGTTGTCTGCATTTTTAACACCACCAAATTTCGTGCATTTACATATTTCTTTCTATTTCTACATTTTTCGCACAAAAAAGAAGCGGGTCTTGAGGCTTTAACCCCAAAACCCACTTCTTGATTAACATTCTTTCTTACGCAAGCATCTTCAATACCTCTTCTTTATTCGGCATAGCCTTGAGTGCACCTTTGCGAGTTGTTATGATAGATGCTGCTGCATTTGCGAATTTGAGCATTTCGCGAAGATTGCCTTCCGTTAAGTTATCTATGCCATTCTCTAAAACATAATTTATGCAACAACCCATAAACGTATCGCCTGCACCTGTTGTGTCAACAGTGTTATCCTGTATAAACGCAGGTACTTCTGCAACAGCATCGCCATAATATGCACGGCTTCCGTCGCGTCCCATTGAGAATAATATAAGCGGAATATTGTATTTCTCGCGCAAAATCGCTATGCCCTTGTCATAATCCTCTTCACCCGTAAACCAAACAAGCTCATTGTCGGAGATTTTGAGAATATCGCAATATCTCATTCCGTAGTCAAATGCTTCTCTTGCATCCTTTTTCGATTCCCAAAGCATTTCGCGGAGATTCGGGTCAAACGAAATCAGACATCCTGCCTCTTTTGAAATTTTCAATGTCTTTTTCGTTGCGCTTCTTACCGGCTCGTGAGTCATCGAAAGCGTTCCGAGATGGAAAACTCTTGCTGATTTTATTGCTTCTTCATTAACCTCGTCCGCTGTCAGCATAATATCTGCACCGGGATTGCGATAGAACGAAAAGCTTCTGTCTCCCGTTTCGTCGTTCTCGACAAACGCAAGTGTTGTTCTTACTTCCTTATCCATTTTAAGGTTTTCGGTGTTTATCGAAAGTGTTTCAATCTCTGCTTTTAATCTTCTGCCAAAGATATCGTCACCGACCTTGCCGATAAACGCACAGTTCTTTCCAAGCTTTGCAAGCATCGCAAGGACATTGCAAATCGCTCCTCCCGGGCAGGCTTCAAAGGTGTTGTTTTCCTGCTCACTGACTCCGTTGTTTATGAAATCTATGAGAAGCTCGCCGAGTGCAATTACATCAAACTTTTTCATAATTATCAATCCTTCGCTTTCGGGTATTCGTTACACAAAAGTCTGTACGGTGTTTCATCCTCTTCTATTTCGGGGAAACGTCCGACAGGCGGATTGAAGCGGTTATCGTTGCTGTCGTCATTGCACTGACTTACCTCACCGAGAAGAACTGCACCCGTTCCTTCTTCAACGGAGAAATCGTGATACAAGTACTGTTGTACCATTATGCTCTCACCGGGAGTGAGACGTATCTGCGTTCCTGCAGGCACTGTATATGTACGGCCGTCGGTATGCACCGTTACATCGGACTCATAGTCAATTTCTTCATTCGGAAGGCTGTTGTAAACGCGGATAAGAACATTTCCGCCGCCGCGGTTTATTATATCCTCGGTCTTATACCAATGGAAGTGATTCGGTGCATACTGACCTTCCTTGAGATAAAGAAGCTTTTCTGCATACGCTTTTGGATACTTATCTTCCATAAGGCGGTTGCCGTTGCGGATTGTTATCAGCGAAAAGCCGAATTTATCAAATTCGCCTTTACCGTAGTCGGTTATATCCCAACCGAGCATACAGTCGCGAATTTCGTCGTATTCGTGACCTTTAGTCTTCCATTCCTCAGGTGTAAAATGGCAAAATGGCGGAAGGTAGCAACAATGCTTTTCGCACATTGCTTCAAGCTCGCGAAGTGCTGCGTTTATTTCTGAACGTTTCATATTAATTACCTACCTCTTTAAAGGATTGCGAGTTTCTCATACTTAAATTTTACCGGCAAACATCAAATCATTATTTATTTTTTTGTAAAACTCGTCTCTGATTTCATTATACTCCGAAACCCCTTTCCCTAAAATCCACATAAGCTTTGTAACGGTAGCCTCAAAAGTCATATCATATGCTTCTATAAGTTGGAAATCACGTTTTACATCTTTTCCCTGCGTGATTTTCACCAAATTGTTTCCATAACAGACTTGAAATACAGATAATCTTGCTGTGCATACCATACGCGGTCGCCTGGACGCGGTGCCTCAATCCCTATCGGACCGCCAAATCCTGCTTCTTTGAGTTTTGAAAGATAACTGCGATGGTTGATGTCGCCCTCTCCAAGTGCTGTCGCGATGCGTGTATTGCTGCCCGGAGCAGCCGTGGAATTTTTAAGGTGAGTATAAAAGAGCTTGTCGCCATAGAGTTCAATTGTTTCTTCAAGTGATGGATGTTCAGGAAAATAAACTATGTTTCCAAAGTCCATATTCACACCAATTACCGGGCTATTGATAGCATCAACAAGTTTTTTAGTTGCAGCAGGAAGATCGTGAATATGAAACATATGTGTTTCGAATGCGAATTTCACACCAATTCTTTCAAGCTCATAGCCAACCTGCTGAAAAGCGGCAACAGTAAGTCCCCAATCTTCTTGACTCGCCACGGCACTCCCGTGAAACTCATAGCAATTAGCAGGTGCCGTGGAAATACCCGAAGTTAATCGCGATGCAAATGTGTTGCATGTTGTTGTTCCACAAAGTTCATTTGCGATTTTTGCCTTTTCGATTGCTACTAGAATCGAATTTTCACGCTTATCTTTGTCATGGCTTGTACAATCGGGGAGGCCAATGGCGAAGATAACCTCAGAAAAACCATATTTCTTTTTGCATTCTGCAATCTGTTTTACATAATCTACAAATGTTATGTTCTTAAATTCTGCAGGTGGGTTACCTCGAAACTCTATACCATCAAAGCCAATATTTGCCGCCATTTTGCAGATACTGTCAATCGTGTTGCTTCCGTAATGGTTATATGTTGTCTCACCGTAGTTTATATGCATAATCGTGTGGTTCATAAAAATACTCCTTTATAAATAGGTCCTCTCAATTCACTTCTATGCGAAGAAGTTTTTCGGCATTTTTACGGATAATCTTTTCATAGTTTGTGCTGCTTATCATTCCATCATCAACCATTTTTGTCAGAAATACATCAAAGTCATACTGGAACGTAGCGTTTGCCGCGCAAACATCTGTTCCGTAGTAAATTCTGTCTGCAAACTCTTCTATAAACCTTGCAGCATATTCCGGGTCACGCATCATTGCGTTTGCACCGCTGCCGGCAGACAAATCACAATAGAGGTTCCCATATTCGCGCATAAGGATAGGGAGTTTTCCTTCTTCTACCTTTCCTTTCGGATAATTATTGCGTTCATCCTGTGTCAGTCCTTGCGATATCTCGCTCCAAAATGCAGCCGAATGTCCAATCAACTTTAAGTCCGGATATTTTTTTAGCATCTTCTCAATTCTCGGTAACCCGAGTTCATCGATTATTCCATAAGTCCCGGTTTCCACCGGAGAAATATGTATAAGCACCGGCATATCATTTTGCTCACAATGATAAAACAGATTATCCATTCTCGGGTCATCTGCATAAATTGTAGCCGTGAGTTCACCCAAGCCCTTTGCTCCCAGAGATTTATAATGATTAAGCAAATGACCGAGATCAGCTTTTTTATCATTGGTCACCATTCTTGGATCAACATTACAAAACCACATAAATCTTTCGGGATGTTGCGCAGTTATAAACTTTGTCTCTTCGTTCGTTGTCTGCAAATAAATTCCTTCCGGAGAGCAATCCGGCAGCAAAACTCCTATATCGACGTTTAATTTATCGTGTATTAATATCTGTTGTTCTGCGCTAAGCGTGTTTGTCCCATTATGTCTTGGTGGAGCATATTGCGGAAATGCCGTTACATGGCAATGGATGTCAATCTTTTTCATCTTATAAAACCTCATAAATAACACATTTTTTCCTATTATCTTTTATGAAAAAGCGCGAATGCGGATTAAACATTCGCGCTTTTCTGTTTCTCACTATTTTATTCTGTCGTATGCCGAACTATATGCTGTAAGCAGTTCATCAACACCCATACTCTTCACATTTTCAACAAATGCATCAAAGTTTGATATCGGCTCCTGACCTAAAATAAACTTTATCAACATTTCCTCTGTATGTGTTTTAAGCGCGGCAGCATATTGATCAATTACCTTTTGCTCCTCTTCCACATAAGCAAGATATCTGATCGGATTGACGTAATCAACGGTATGCTCAAGAATCATTTCGCGTGTCTTTGCAATATCTTCAGACTGAACTATGGTTGTAACCTCCGGATCAAGACGCAGGAATGTTCCGTATGTGTTGATGCCGTAAAGTTTATTCGGTGCGCTTCCTTCCGAATCGGTAATGTACTGTTTTTTACCGTCAACTATCTCATAGGTTTCGCCCTCTTTACCCCAGGAAACAAGCTCCATTGCTTCATCGGTATAGAACCAGTCAACAAACTTTGCAACCTTTGCTTTTCTGAGATCATCACCTTTATTTGCCATTGCAAAACCAAATGTTTCGTAGTTGTATTTTCCGACTTTAGAAACACCTTTTTCAGTTGCAACAGGGGGCTCAATTGCCTGAATTGTAAAATCAGGATTCTTTTCTCGAGCAAGCTTATTGAAGTAGTCAATTCTCGTCTGATAATCCGGCATGATAAAACCTCTGTCTGTTGTTATAAGTTCCGTCCATCCCGCTTCAGACATCGAGTAGAAATCTGATGCAAGCAAGCCTTCGTCTATCATTTTTTTGTAAAATGTAATAACCTCACGCGCCGTATCCTCTATTGCACCATAATGCCACGTATCATTCGTATAGTCATAATATGCGCCGGGTTCCCAGTACTCTTTCCACGATGAGCCGGTCACTTCCAGATTCGAAAGCTTGCTGCGCTGTGCGAGTGGATACGACTCCGGATACAATTCTTTAAGCTGTTTACATACTTCATAAAGCTCATCGTATGTAGTCGGGGCCTTGAGACCGTGTTTATTGAAAATATCTTCACGGTAGAGCCAAGCCCTGATTCCGCGCGTCTTTTCACGTCCGGTTGCCGGTGCATAATAAATCTTTCCGTCAAAGGCTTTGCGAGTCTTGACAATTGAATTAAACTCTACTTCCGAAAGTGACTCTACAAATGCTTTATAATTAGGCATATGTTCCTCAAGATCATCCAAAGCAACAAATGCGCCTTGATTTACATATACGTCAGAGTCGGGTTTATAATCGAATACCGTAAGATCAGTTACAGTTTCAGGGGCCGCAAACATAAGCGAATACTTTGTGAAGTAATCAGAGCTTATAACCGGATGCGGCTCAACCGTCACACCTGTTCCTTCTTCAATGTAATCCCAGATTTTCCAATCCGCGTTGTATGGATTGGATGAAGAGGTGAGCATTGTGATGCTGATTACATCGTCCTTGGTTAAAGCAACATTGCCACCGCTGTTTTCAGTCCCGGTGCAAGCACAAAGCGAAATCAGCATAATGCCTGCAAGAAATAATGCTGTAATACGTCTTTTCATTTAATATCTCTCCTCGTATATTATTTTTGGGTCTGAAAGTAATTCCAAACCTTTTTTACACCTTGTATTGTTTCCTGTAAATCCTGCTCAGTATAGTACTCTTTACATTCAAGCCTTACACAACTATTGAGGATTTCTTCAGCAGTCGGACAAAGACCTGTTCTGTATTCTACCGTCTTTCCGTAGTACGGACAGGAGAACGGACATTTCATATCGCCATATGCTGTTTGCTCGGTGAACATATCCATCTCATATATGCACTGCGCAATATATCCGGCACTCGCCTGAATGCCCTCTGCGCGAAGCGCTGCAGCAAACTCCTCACGAGTACAGCCAAGCTCCTTTTCATCAACACGGATGAGATAAAACCAGTATGAAGACCTACAATCCGGCGCAACCTTAGGGACATATATTCCGGGGAGGTCACGGATGCCTGCGGTAAGTGCATCGCCGTATGCATTGCGTTTTTTGCAGATTTCTTCAACCTTTTCCACCTGCGCAAGCCCGACAGCTGCAACCAACTCACTCATGCGGTAATTCGGTGTAACATGAGGGGAATTACGTACAACGTCCGTACCAAAGCGGTTGTAGTTCTTATCTGCAAACATAACAGCCTTGTGATAAAGCTCCTCGTTGTCGGTGATTATCATACCGCCGTCGCCTGCGGAGATGTGCTTGAAGTCATTGAGCGAGAAACAACCGATATCGCCGTATGTACCTACATACTTGCCCTTATACTCACAGCAATATGACTGTGCACAGTCCTCTATTACATAGATTCCGCGCTTGTGGCAAACCTCAACGATTTCGTCAACCTCAGCCGCATTACCTGCAAGGTGAACAACGACAACAGCTTTCGTTTTGTCGGTAATCTTCTCTTCGACGGTCTTTGCCGTCATGTTATATGAATGAGGATCAAGGTCAGCAAATACGGGCACTGCGTTCTGATAAAGTATGCCGATAACACTTCCCATGTCTGTTATCGGAGCGGTGATAACCTCATCACCGGGCTGTACACCTACTGCACCGAGTGCTGTATGTATTGCCGATGTGCCTGAGCTTGTTACAGCACAGAACTTTGAGCCATTAAGTTCTGCAAATTTTGCACAAAGTCGCTTTGCAAAGCTTCCTTTCCAGTAAAACAATGTGTTCTGGTTTAACGCTTCTTCAAGATATTTAAGTTCTTGCTTACCAAAGCGTTTCCCCGTACCATAGGGTGTTGTTTTTACGGGCGTTCCGCCGTGAATTGCAAGCTTTTCCATTGTTAATTCCTTTCCGATTCCGCAGGGTGAGGTTTTATCACCCTGCAAAATCAAACAAATCACTTTATGTGTTCTAAAATACGCTTCAAAAGTACAGCGACTTCTGCGCGAGTGGTATAATCATTCGGTGCGATATATCCTGATTTACCATTAACAAGCTTGCTTGTTATAAGGGCTCTGATCGCATCTTGGGCATACAGTGCAACATCTCCATAATCCGGATAATCAACATCATCCGATGACAACTCAACACCAAGTTTTTGCAGCGCGCGATACACTATCACCATCATATCCTGACGGGTTATCGTGTTTTTTGGTGCATATTTGTTGTCTCCGATGCCGTTTACAATTCCCGTATTACGCGCAATTGCAAGTTCGGGTGCAAAGTAATCCGTAACCGTTACATCTGCAAAATTCTCATTATTGTCACTCTCAAGCTCAAACGCACGAACAAGAAGAAGCGCAAAATCTGCTCTTGTTATGTTATTTGCCGGAGAATACGTTGTTGCAGTTGTGCCCTTTATTATTCCGTTCTCTGCAAGTTCGTTTATCGCATCCGCCGCCCATGCGTGGGAGTCAAGATCTGTGAAACGGATGCTATCCGCTTCACCCGACGCGTCGGATGAATTTTCGCCTGGCTCCACGTTATCCGTTTCGCCGTTTCCTTCATCGGACTGCGTGTTATCCGGAGCAGCGCCGCCTCCGCCACCTCCGCCGGAAGCTCCGGCTCCTTCAGAAGATGTACCTGAATTATCTTCAGTTTTATTGTCTGAAGGCTGCGCTCCGGTCGTTGCACCGTAAACTGTTACCGTGAAATAAACAGTTGAAATTCGACCTTCGCCGTCAACAGCATCTATTGCAACAAGATTATCACCTATCTGCGAACCTGAGGGCTTCCATGAGAATGTGGCTGTTTCTTCGTTAAAGCTTGCTCCCCTCGGAAGAGTTCTCGCTGAATATGTTATTTCCGAGCCGTCCTGTGCAGTTGCCTTCACGGTTGTTTTTACAGAGCTTCCTGCCGATGCTGTAAGGTTATCAATTGGTTCGATTATTGGTTTTTGGTTATCCTCATAGGACATCGGAATTTCAAAGACTTGTCCTTTATACAGGTCGTACTTGTAACCGCCGTTAATGTCCGAATCATCGGCAAACGCAGTTATCGGTGTCACATATCCGATGTCAAGCACTGCAGTTTTTCCGTTTATTTCCGCGCCCTGTATGTGGAATGCAGCATTTCCGAGCCCTTTGAATTCACCCACAAACATACGGTCTGCAAGGTCATCAGCAGTTATTTCGTATTCCTCATCAAACTCAACCTCGATGTAGTTATCAAATTCCATATCCTCGGTAAAGCCTATAACCTTACCCTTAAGGGAATCAATCTTATCAACCATCGGAGCTTCAGAGGTATCATTACCGATGAGTGAACCGTCGTTTATGTAGGTGTACACATTCTTTCCGCTGTCTTTTTTCACTGTGTAAACGCCGACAAAGCCTTTAAAATCAAAGCTTACATCATTTTCCGCATCTTTCACCGTATAAGTGACATTGTTGTTCTGCGCATAAACTACATAATCTACGCGCCCATCAACCAGTTCTACTCTCACCGCTTTCGCCACATCGTATTTTTCGGGTGTTCCTGTTTTGAGAGAAATATCAACATCCGAAATATCAGCGACATAGCGTGTTCCGTTATAAGGCTCAATTACAGTTGTAAAGAGCGTGTTGAGATAACTTCCCTTACGCCTTACAAGCATAAATTCAAGCTCGTCGAGTATGGCAATGCTTTCCGGAGTTCTCACCGTCGGCCCCTTTGCAAGCGTTATCTCGTCCGGCTTAAAGTCATTAAGCATGGTCATGCGCAGGTGGACATCCATATTCGCAGTATTTCGCGAAAACTTTTTCCAGTCCGGAATTTTGTAATCCACATAGAATTCAGAAGTCGGATTTTGTGAA
>JAFQSU010000066.1 GCA_017409405.1 Oscillospiraceae bacterium
TCTTTCGATGATTTCAAAAAGCAATTGGCTGTTCGTCAACGTCAATACAACAATTTCCCTATGCGCCCACTCAATTGGCGCTCACCTAAGCACGTCTTGTTCGCGTTCCCTAATGTGTAACACATCATTGACAAACCTACATTGACAAATTTATAAAATAGCACCAAACTATTGTTTATTTTGGTAAAAAATGATATAATGTTAGAAAATAATTTGGCAGGTGTGTTTTGTTGACTTTTTTTACTGTCGAGCTTAAAATGGCGCTTACAATAATAGGGATTGCCATGACTCCTGTTTTAGAGCTTCGAGGGTCTATTCCTTACGGTGCGGCCTGCGGTTTGCCGGCTTGGGAAACCATTATACTGTCGATAATAGGAAATATGCTTTTGGTGCCTCTTATCATATTGTGTGTGCGTAGCGGGCTGAATTGGTTGAAATCGCAAAAGCTCTTCCGCAGATTTGCTGAGTGGAGTGAACAGCGTGTTATGAAAAACAAGGGTGTCATTGAAAAATACAAGATTATCGGTCTTATTATTCTTGTTGCCATTCCGCTTCCGGGCACGGGGGCATGGACGGGTGCCATGCTTGCAGGGCTTCTTAATATGAGAATAAAGAATGCGCTTCCTGCAATTTTCGCCGGAGTAGTCATCGCTGCAGTTGTTGTGGGTGGTGTTTCTTATGGTTTTCTCGGCGCAATGGACTTTTTTGGACTTCACATGTGAGAAAATAAAAGCATAAAATACAGTGGGGGTGCTATTTGTGCTGTTCACTGTTTTTATTGATGCATGTGTTTCTGTATTGATATCATTCATGCTTATAACACTTTTCGAAAAGATTTTTAAATTTATATTCGTATCTCTTCAAAAACATATAAACAATGGTGGGTAATAATGACTGAAGAATCTGTAATAAGAGGGGTTATCGATGCGGTTATTTTCCGTAATGACGATAACGGATATGCTGTCCTGAAACTCATAGACGAAACAGGCGAAGAAATAATAGCCGTAGGCTGTGTTCCGTTTGCCGGAGTGGGTGAGTATATCGAGGCAGAAGGTGAGTGGTCAACGCATGCTTCGTATGGGGAACAGTTTAAAATCTCTTCGTTTAACAGAACACTGCCAAATTCTTCGGATATGATACTTGAATATCTTTCTTCGGGTACCATTCGTGGTGTAGGACGAAAAACTGCCGAAAAAATAGTAAATGTATTTGGCGACGACAGCCTATATATTATAGAAAGGCATCCGAAGCGCCTTTGTGAGGTTGCCGGCATTACTGCCAAAAAAGCAGAGCAGATAGGAAAGCAGTTCGAGCTTCAGAACGCCATGATGCTCCTTATGGAGTTTGTGCATGAGAACGGACTTGAGCCTGAAACTGCTGTGGCACTGTTTCACCATTACGGACGTTCTGCGCGTGAGGTTGTTCGCCGCAATCCGTACATCTTGTCTGATGCCCAGATAGGTGTTCCGTTTTACAAAGCTGATGCTCTTGCGATAGATATGGGCTTTGACGGGTGCGCCAGAGAAAGGCTTGAGGCTGCGGTCATATATGAGCTGAGGTTCAACTCCGAGTCGGGTCATTCCTTTATTCCGAGAGATAAACTGTGCAGTGCAACATCCCAGCTTTTGAGTGTCGAGCTTTGCGAAATTGAAGAAACTGTCGCACATCTTATAAAGAGCGGAGATATTGTTTCAGAAGATATATGCGGCGTAAATGCTTGTTATTTGGCATCACTTTATGATTCGGAAACTTATGTCGCAAAAAAGCTTGCTGTTTTGTCGCTTCAGAATGAAAAACGGGATTTTAACTGTGACGAGCTTATAGAAAAAGCACAGCTTGACGGAAATATAAGATTTGAACCGCTTCAGCGAAGAGCGATAGAAATGGCTGTCAACAATTCCGTCCTGCTTCTTACGGGAGGACCCGGTACCGGAAAAACAACCGTAATCAAAGGCATGCTCTATGCTTTTGATAAAATGGGTCTTAAGGTGATGCTTGCAGCCCCTACAGGAAGAGCTGCCAAACGCATGACCGAGTTTTGCGGACTTGAAGCTAAAACTATCCACCGAATGCTCGAAATCTGCTATAATGAAAAAGGGACCGAGGCTACGTTTGCACGTGATGAACAAAATCCGCTTGATGCAGAAGTTCTGATAATAGATGAAATGTCCATGGTTGATGTTTCGCTGATGGCTTCGGTCTTAAAGGCTTTGCCGAAAAGGTGCAAGCTTATCATGGTGGGTGATGCCGACCAGCTTCCGTCGGTAGGACCGGGTAACGTTTTTAAGGATTTGCTTAACTCACAATGCTTTCCGACGGTCAGCCTTGACAGGATATTCCGTCAGGCGGCTGAAAGTGATATTATAGTAGGTGCTCATGCTGTTAACCGTGGCGAGATGCCTGATTTAAAAAAGAAAGACAACGACTTGTTTTTTCTTTCAAGACTGTCTGATGACGAAATAATAAATACAGTACTTGAGCTTTGCAAGACACGCTTGCCGAAGAATATGAACATCCCGTCATCTCAGATACAAGTCTTGTCTGTAAGCCGTAAAAATGTTACGGGTACGGTTGAGCTCAACCGCCGTCTTCAGCATGAAATCAATCCACCCGAGGACGGTAAGGATGAGAAAAGGATAGGGGACAGGCTGTTCCGCCTCGGCGACCGTGTGATGCAGATAAAAAACAACTACACCATAAATTGGTACAGCATGTACGGCGGAGAGGTAGGCTATGGAATATTCAACGGCGATATCGGTGAAATTATAAGTATAGATAATATTGACGAAACCCTGACGGTTAATTTTGATTCAAGACTTGTTCATTATCCGTTTTCAAACCTTTCAGAGCTTGAACTTGCATATGCAATGACTGTTCATAAATCTCAGGGCAGTGAGTTTCGCGCCGTAATCCTTGTTGCCGGAAACAGTGCGCCTTCGCTCCTGCACAGAAGTGTTCTGTACACAGCTATGACAAGAGCGAGAGAGCTGTTGATAATAGTCGGAGATTTTGGTATTATTAAGTATATGGTCAACAACAATAAACAAAGAAACAGATACAGTGCACTGAAAGCGAGAATCAACGAATTGCTTAAGTAAACACTTGTGAGGTGATAGCGTGAGATTGGGAGAGTGGCTGAATAAATATATTTTTCCGCCAAAATGTATATTCTGCAGACGTGTGATGGAGTCAGACGGCGTGTGTGAGCGCTGTAAAGCTTCTATACCGTACAGGGTTCCGCAGGAATCAAAAGAAAGTATAATGTTTGTTGACGGCGTTTTTTCATGCTTCCACTATGAAGGCGATGTCAGAAATGCTTTGATTCGATATAAATTCGGCGGTTTGTCAAAGTATGCTGTCGATCTGGCAGAATATCTTGAAAAATGTATAAATGAAAATTTGTCGGGGAAATACGACATTATATCATGGATTCCGCTCAGCAGACGCAGACTCCGCAAACGCGGCTATGACCAGGCAAGACTTCTTGCAGAAGAGGTATGCACGAGACTGTCAACCTCTCCGGTACGGACTCTTTCGAAATGCCGTGATTCGGCTCCGCAGTCAAGGCAGGTGGATGCAGCACACAGAAAAGCAAATATTCTCGGTGCTTACGAATCTGCCGCTGATGTATCGGGGAAGAGAATTATACTTATTGACGACGTGCTTACAACCGGCAGTACGGCAAGCGAATGTGCGCGCATTTTAAAGACTTCCGGTGCCGATAAAGTATATGTTCTGACAGTGGCAAAAACGCGTGCAAGAAAAAAGAATTGAAAAATACAAAAAATGGGTTATAATAGTAATATGATAAAAATTTTTGAGGTGGTAATATAAATGATGTTCAGCAGAGATATTGGTATTGACTTGGGCACAGCATCAATCTTGGTTTATGTCAAAGGAAAGGGAATAGTTCTCCGCGAGCCGTCCGTTGTTGCTGTTGATAAAGCATCGGACAAGGTTCTCAAGGTTGGTCTCGAAGCACAGAAGATGCTTGGCCGTACTCCGGGAAACATAATTGCTATCCGTCCTCTCCGCGGCGGCGTCATTTCTGACTATGAGATGACAGAGCATATGATTAAAAATTTCATAAGACGTGCTATGGGCGGTTTCAGCCTTATAAAGCCGAGAGTCGTCATTTGCGTTCCGAGCGGCATAACTGAGGTCGAAGAGCGTGCGGTTATCGACGCAGGCCGTCAGGCAGGGGCAAGAAGTGTATTCCTCATTGAAGAGCCTATTGCAGCAGCAATTGGTGCAGGCATCAAAATTGACGAGCCGGACGGAAATATGATTATCGATATCGGCGGCGGTACTACCGATGTTGCAGTTATCTCTCTTTCAAATATTGTTGAATCATCTTCAATCAAAATTGCCGGTGATGACTTTGATGAATATATAATCAAATACATACGCCGCAAGCATAATGTATTGATTGGTGAGCGTACTGCAGAGGATCTCAAGATTAACATAGGCTGTGTTTTCCCGCGTCCCGAGGAAATTTCCATGGAAATCAAAGGTCGTTGCCTGATGACGGGTCTTCCGCGTATATTCACGGTTACCTCAAGCGAAATGTATGAGGCACTTGAAGAGCCTGCTACAAGAATCGTCGAGGCTATACACAATGTTCTTGAGCGCACTCCGCCTGAGCTTGTCGGTGACATTTCCACAAACGGTATTGTCCTTACCGGCGGCGGCTCTCTTGTCTGGGGCTTTGCAGAGCTTATCCAGTCAAAAACCGGTATTGACACAAGAGTTGCCGATGAAGCAGTTTCCTGTGTTGTCTACGGCACGGGCAAAACTCTTGATGAGCTCAACTCAATGACAGACGGTACCCTCAATCTTTCAAGAAGAAAGCAGATGCTTTCCTGATAGTATAAGTACGGCAGAGCTTTTCTGTCGTACTTTTTTGAAAGACCCGCATTATTGTGTTTGTAAGGGGAAAGAATATGAAAGATACAGAACAAAGAACCGCGGCAAAAGAATTTGTTGAATATTGGTCAGATAAAGGCTATGAAAAGGGAGAAAGCCAGCCGTTTTGGTTGTCTCTCCTTCGTGATGTATACGGTGTTGAACATCCTGAGCAATACATACTTTTTGAAGAACAGGTGCACCTTGACCATACGAGCTTCATAGACGGATTCATTCCGGCGACTCATGTGTTGATAGAACAAAAGGGAACCGGTAAGGATTTGCGAAAAGCAATAAAACAGTCTGACGGTTCTCTCTTGACACCTTTTCAACAAGCAAAACGTTATTCATCTGAGCTTCCGTATTCTCAGAGACCTCGTTGGATAGTTACGTGTAATTTTGAAGAGTTTTTGATTTATGATATGGAAAAGCCGACAGGAGAGCCTGAAAGCATTCTTCTTAAAGATTTAGAGAAGGAGTATTATCGCTTACAGTTTCTCGTTGATTCCGCCGACGAAAATATAAAAAAAGAAATGGAAGTTTCCATAAAAGCAGGAAACATCGTCGGAGTATTGTATGATGAGCTTTTAAAGCAATATATAAACCCGGAAAGTGAGGAAACGCTCAAAAGTCTGAACCAGCTTTGTGTTCGTCTTGTATTTTGCCTTTATGCTGAAGATTCCGGCATCTTCGGCGGACATAATAAGTTTCATAATTATATTCAGTCTTTTTCAGCCCGTGATATGAGAAAGGCTTTGATTGAGCTGTTTCGAATCCTTGATACAAAGCCGGAAGACCGCAACCCTTACGAAGATGCAGAACTTGCTGCATTTCCGTATGTCAACGGCGGATTGTTTGCTGATGAAAATATAGAAATTCCGCAAATGACAGACTCTATCAGAGAACTTCTTCTTAGAAATGCAAGCGAAGACTTTGACTGGAGCGGAATAAGTCCGACTATATTCGGTGCAGTGTTTGAAAGTACATTGAATCCCGAAACACGGCGTAGCGGTGGAATGCACTACACGTCAATTGAAAACATACATAAGGTTATTGACCCGTTGTTCCTTGATGGGCTCAAGGATGAGCTTGCAGAGATAAAAGAAATAAAGGTTGAAAAGACAAGGAATACACGGCTGGATGAGTTTGCTGAAAAGCTCTCGCGCCTTACATTCCTTGACCCTGCCTGCGGCAGCGGAAATTTTTTGACGGAAACATATATGTCGCTCCGCCGTCTTGAAAACGAAGCCTTGCTTATAAAAACAAAAGGGCAGATGCTTTTTGATACAGGCAATGTCATAAAGGTATCAATCGGTCAGTTTTACGGAATAGAGATAAACGATTTTGCAGTTACGGTAGCAAAGACGGCTTTGTGGATAGCTGAAAGCCAAATGATGAAACAGACAGAAGAAATAATCCACATGAGCCTTGATTTTCTGCCACTCAAATCTTATGCAAACATAGTAGAAGGCAACGCCTTGCGTATAGATTGGGAAGAAGTTGTGCCGAAGGAAAAACTTAATTATATTATGGGCAACCCTCCGTTTGTGGGATATTCTTTGCAGACAAAAGAACAAAAAGAAGATATATTGTCTATATACATAGATGAAAAGTGCAAACCATATAAAACGGCTGGTAAGATAGACTATGT
The DNA here is from genome assembly GCA_017409405.1 of Oscillospiraceae bacterium. Taxonomy (GTDB): domain Bacteria; phylum Bacillota; class Clostridia; order Oscillospirales; family JAAYXM01; genus SIG480. The sequence continues at coordinate 6,557 of JAFQSU010000066.1, forward strand.
TGCCGGGTGGTATTTTAAGGCAGCACAGTTTATAAATAATACAAGAGTAAAGGCAGCTTTTGTATCGACAAATTCAATAACACAGGGAGAGCAGACATCTGCTGTATGGAAGCCGCTATATGAAAGATTTGGAATAAGCATTGATTTCGCATATACCACATTTAAATGGAATAGTGAAGCAAGCGAGAAAGCTGCTGTACATTGTGTTATTGTGGGTTTTAATGCTATTGGTGAGCGACACAAAAGAAAACTATACACTTCTGATAGAATGCAGTTGGTTGAGAGTATTAATCCATATTTGATTGAAGCTCCTGATGTGTTTATAGAAAGTGCAACAAAACCCATATGCGATGTTCCTAAAATGCAAAGTGGTGGTAAACCAGTCGAAGGCGGACATCTTATATTTACCGATGAGGAAAAAATAGAATTTGTAAAATCTGAGCCAGCATCGAAAAAGTATTTTAGACCGTTTATGGGGTCTGATGATTATATAAATGGTAAAATAAGATGGTGCTTATGGTTACTTAATGTTACGCCAGTAGAATTGAGAAAAATGCCTTTAGTTATGAAAAGAGTAGAAGCTGTAAAAGAGTTTAGGCTTTCCAGTACAAAACAAGCAACGAGAGATTATGCAAATTATCCTACTCGTTTTATGGAGATAAAACAGCCTGACGGCGATTATCTAATCATACCAGCAACATCATCAGAAAACAGAAAATACATTCCATTAGGATATCTTTCAAAAGAAGTTGTTGCGAGCAACGCGGCTTCTTTTGTTCCTAATGCTTCGTTGTATCATTTTGGAATATTAACATCAAATGTTCATATGGCTTGGATGCGCGCGGTATGTGGAAGATTAGAGATGCGTTATAGGTATTCGGTAAATATTGTCTACAACAACTTCCCGTGGCCGACACCGACAGCAGAGCAAAAGGTAAAAATCGAACAGACGGCACAGGCTATCCTTGATGCCCGTGCGCTTTATCCCGACTGCTCACTTGCCGATTTATATGATGAGTTGACTATGCCGCCCGAGCTGCGTCGCGCTCATCAGGCAAACGACAAAGCCGTAATGCAGGCTTACGGCTTCTGGGGTAAGCTTAATTCGGAGAGCGAATGTGTTGCCGAGCTTATGAAGCTATATAAGGAGCTTACAGAAAGCTGATATATTCAAAATGGTCAAGGCTCACAGTGTCCTTTGACACTGTGAGCCTTCAGCGTGTCGATAAACCTATCGACACGCTGAGAGACTGTCCAAAAAGGTGTGAGATTACCCGAATGGAACCCGAAGGTGTATATGTATACTCCGAGAGGTGACATTCGGGCAAAATAAGCGGAAAATCCCTTGAAGTTCGACACTTCAAGGGATTTTAAATATGCGTGCATCTGCTTTTGACCAATGTTTGTTTTACGAAAAAACTCTCTTTAAATTTTTCCTCCGCTTATGCTCTCGCGCCTTTTTCGACAGTCTGAAGGCTCACAGTGTCGTTTGACACTGTGAGCCTTGTATAAGGGGGATGAGTATGGGGATGTTTACGAGTTAATTATATCACTTATTTTTTGAAAATGGTGTCAGAACTGTAAATAAATATAAAACTATAAATGAATTGTTTGTTAACGACAAAATACCATTGAAAAAAACATCAAAATAGATTATTATATAAGTAATGCGAAAGGGGAATGTAAGAAATGCTGAATGTTGATATAAGCAGAGCAGAAAAATTTGTTTCTGAAAATGAACTTGAATCCATGAAAAAGGAGCTTTCTGTTGCCCATGACACACTTGTTGGCGGCAGCGGTGCAGGTTCTGACTTTTTAGGATGGCTCAGACTTCCTGAACAAATAGATACCGAGGAGTTTTCGCGTATTAAAAAATGCGCAGAAAAAATCAAGAATGATTCAGATGTTCTTGTCGTCATTGGTATCGGTGGCTCATATCTTGGCGCACGTGCCGCAATTGAATTTATTAAGGGCAATATGTACAACCAGAAAAACTCCGGTTGTCCCGAGGTGTATTTTGTCGGTAACAACTTAAGCACCGATTATATTAAAGAGGTTATTGAAGTAATCGGCGACCGCGATTTCTCAATAAATGTAATTTCAAAATCCGGCTCTACCACCGAGCCTGCTGTTGCTTTCCGTATTTTTAAAGAGCTTATTGAAAAGAAATACGGCAAAGACGGAGCAAAGTCAAGAATATATGCAACAACAGATAAGTCAAAGGGTGCATTGAAAAATCTTGCAACAAATGAGGGATATGAAACGTTTGTCGTTCCCGATAATATCGGCGGAAGGTATTCGGTTCTTACCGCGGTCGGTCTTTTGCCCATGGCGGTAGCCGGCATAGATGTTGATGCTGCACTTCGCGGTGCGTACACAGCTATGAAGAGTCTTGTCGGTACGAAGGATTATACAAACCCTGCTTGGGTGTATGCCGGAATACGAAATGCTTTATACAGAAAGGGCAAGAAGATAGAAATTCTCGCTTGCTTTGAGCCTAAATTCAAGTATATGGCAGAATGGTGGAAGCAGCTTTACGGAGAAAGTGAAGGCAAGGACAACGTCGGTATTTTCCCGGCTTCCATTGAGCTTACGGCAGACCTCCATTCGATGGGTCAGTATATACAGCAGGGTGAGCGTATTCTGATGGAAACCTTTGTTTCTTTCGGCAAGCCCGAGTCTGATATATCCGTACCTGAAAATGCAGAGGACTTTGACGGACTCAATTACCTTGCAGGTAAGAATATTGCCTTCGTCAATGAAAATGCATATAAGGGTACAGCTATTGCACATGAGGATGGAGGAGTTCCGAATATCTGTATTAAGCTCTCCGGCTCAGATGCAGAGAATTTCGGATATATGGTCTATTTCTTTGAGTTTGCCTGCGGCCTTTCGGGATATACTCTCGGTGTGAATCCGTTTGACCAGCCGGGGGTTGAGGCATATAAGAAAAACATGTTTGCTTTGCTTGGAAAACCGGGCTACGAAGAGCTTTTGAAAGAAATTTTAAAAAAATAGCATATTTTCTAAAAAAATCATTGTGATTTTGCAAAAAATATGTTAGTATAATTATAGGATAACTCAACCTTCCCGGTTGAAATTCGGCAATCGCTTGCCGTGAAAGCGAGGACCGCATGTATTGCGGAGTTAGGAGTAATTATGGTTCGTGTAATTATGGGACTTCAGGGCCATGGCAAAACAAAACAGATTATAGAGCTTACGAATAAGGCCGCTTCAGAAGACTTGACAGTAGCATGCATCGAGCGCGGCACTAAGCTTACATATGATATAAGTCATAAAGCTCGCTTGGTTGATGTTTCTGGATACTTCATTGAGAGCTATGAGCATCTTAAGGCTTTCATCTGCGGAATGTATTCCGGAAATTACGACCTTTCCAAAATCTTTATCGACAGCCTTTACAAGGTTTCTAAGTGCGATTTCGCAAAGCAGACAGACGATTTCCTTCTCTGGGCTGAAGCTTTCGGCGAAGAACACGGCATTGATTTTGTAATCACAATCAGCGCTGACGACAGCACAGCTTCCGACACAATCCGCAAATTTTTCTAATAGCTGAATAAACGACCTGTAATGCTTGCATTACAGGTCGCAGCGTGTCGATAAACCTATCGACACGCTGGAGACTGTCCAAAAAGGTGTGAGATTACCCGAATGGAACCCGAAGGTGTATATGTATACTCTGAGAGGTGACATTCGGGCAAAATAAGCGGAAAATCCCTTGAAGTTCGAACACTTCAAGGGATTTTGAATATGCGTGCATTTGCTTTTGACCAATGTTTGTTTTACGAAAAAACTCTCTTTAAATTTTTCCTCCGCTTATGCTCTCGCGCCTTTTTCGACAGTCTGCAACCTGTAATGCAAGCATTACAGGTCGTTTCGTATGTGTTTTATCGCTTTGGTAATACCGTACTCGTCGTTTGAGCTTGTTACATAATCACATATTTTTTTTATGGAGTCATCTGCGTTACCCATAGCAACAGAAAATCCGGCAGCTCTCAGCATTTCTTCGTCGTTTTGGCTGTCTCCGAAGGCGACAACTTCACATATAGGAATACCGAGCTTTTCGGCAAGTATTTTTACGGCGTTTCCTTTGCTTGTATTGTCGGGCATAATGTCAATAAGATTCTTTCCTGACGATACAATTGTAAGAGTGTTGTTTTTGTTAAAGCTATCCTGAAATTCGGGAATTCTTGATGTATCGTCGTGAATAAGTATCTTCAGAATGTTTTTATAACCTTCTTCCGACGGATAATTTTCCGCCTGACGAATCGGAACACGGAATTCCTCACGGACATTTTCATTGTATGAAAGGAAAAATTTGACACGCTTACTTGAATATGCATGATACACATAATCCGGTGTGTAAAAAAGATAATCAAGGTTCTGTGAAACGGCAGTATCTATAATATGTCGTACATCGTTTGGGTCAAGAAACCTTCTGTGCAATATCTCGTGGGTTTCAGGATTTGAAATACAGCTGCCGTTGCAGGTTATTGCAGGGTCAGAAACACCCAGCTGATGCAAATACTCTTTTATTTGAAGCTCACACCGACCTGTGGCAATTATTATTTTAACACCGCTCAAGCTCAGCTCTTTAAGTGTCGCTTTGTCGACATCCGAAATCTTGTTTTCAGATGTCAGAAGTGTTCCGTCTAAATCAAAAACACAACAACTGATTTTCATTGAATGTGGCTCCTTTTTCACAGTTTATCAATTAAAATCGCTATTCATTTACGGAATGAATAGCGATTTTGCATTATTCCCAGGTTTTCCAGACATCGGGGCAGTAGCCGATGGTAATCTCTCTTCCGTTTCTGACAATGGGAGTGGAGATGAGGCTTGGGTTATCCATCAGTTTTTCTGCCTTGTCTGAATCACTTGCGAGATACTCAATAAAACTGTTATCAAAATCTTTTGCCTTTTTGTTTATCATTGCTTCGAGGCCGACCTTTGAGCGCACAAGCTCAAATTCACGCGGAGAAAGTCCGAAACGAGGTAAGTCAATTGACTGGAATTTGATTCTTCGCTCTTTGAAATAGCGCTCGGCCTTCTTGGTATCAAAGCAATTTTTAGCGCCGTAAATCTGTATATTCATTAAAGTGAAGCGCAAACAGACTTAAAGTAGTTGAAATCCTGCTGTGCAAACCATACTCTGTCACCGCCGCGGGGAGCTTCGATGCCTATCGGACCGTTAAAGCCGACTTCCTTAAGCTTTGCAAGATATATGCGGTGATTGATTTCACCGTCACTGAGAGCAGTTGCCATACGCAGACCTGTGCCGGGAACCGGTGAAGAATTTTTAAGATGTGTGTAGAAAAGCTTGTCGCCGTAAAGGTCGATTGTTTCTTCAACAGATGGGCGGACAGGGAAGTAGATAGTGTTGCCGTAGTCCATATTGACACCGATTGCGGAGCTGTCAATAAGATCAACAAGCTTTTTTGTTGCGCCGGGAACGTCGTGTATGTAGTTCATGTGAGTTTCAAAGCCGAACTTCATGCCAAGCTTTTCGAGCTCGCGACCGATCTGCTGGAAAGCATCAACAGTGAGGTCCCAGTCGTTCTGTGTTGCAGCAGCACTTCCGTGGAATTCATAGGAGGTACCGGGGGCAGTGGAAATGGGAGAACGCAAAGGAGCGGCGAATGTGTTGCATATAGTTGTTCCGCAGAGGTCATTGGCTATCTTTGCCTTTTCAAGAGCTTCGGAAATTGATTTTGCACGCTCGTCCTTGTCTGCGCTTGTGCAGCCGTGTACGCCTATGCCAAAAAGAATTTCGGAAAGACCGTATTTCTTCTTTGCATCAGCAATCTGTGTAGCATATTCTTTAAAAGAAAGAGATTCCAGCTCCTTCGGGAGATTGCCGCGGAACTCAATGCCGTCAAAACCGATATCTGCAGCCTGCTTGCAGATGTCGTCAATGGTTTTCTTTCCGTAAGAAGAGTAGGTGATTTCGCCGTAATTGATGTGCATAATAGCTTTGTTCATGATGAATTTCTCCTTTAAACATATATTTCGGAAAATTGTTTGATGAAATTTCTTACACCTTATAAATAGTATCAAATTGCATTCTTTGTGTCAAGAAAAAAAGCTCATTTATTTTGTTTTTCATGATAAAACGGCAAATTCTTATTAAACAGATATAACAAAGATGTATAAGCATTACGAAAACAGCACCCACAAAAATTGTGAGTGCTGTAATTCTTGATAAAATAATTATCTTTTTGAGAACTGGGGAGCACGACGTGCAGCCTTGAGACCGTACTTCTTGCGTTCCTTCATTCTCGGGTCACGGGTGAGGAAGCCTTCCTTCTTGAGCATCGGGCGGAACTCTTCGTTAACATTGAGAAGAGCACGAGCGATACCGTGGCGGATAGCACCTGCCTGACCTGTAACACCGCCGCCGATAACAGTAGCTTCGATATCAACTTTATCGAGCATGTCTGTTGTGACGAGGGGCTGACGAACTATGAGCTTGAGTGTGTCAAGTCCGAAATAGTTGTCAAGTGTTCTGCCGTTTACAGTGATTTTGCCGCTGCCGTTAGGGTAAACGTGAACTCTTGCAACAGAGGACTTTCTTCTTCCTGTGCCGTAAAAATAAGGCTTTTTCGGTTTGTACATTATTTTACCTCCTCATAAGAAGTGAACATTACCGGCTTCTGTGCAGCATGGCAATGCTCTGCGCCTGCAAATACCTTGAGTCGGCCAAGAGCCTTTCTTCCGAGAACGTTGCGCGGAATCATACCCTTGATAGCGAGCTCCATAGCAAGCTCCGGTTTTTCTTCCATAAGGATGCGGTACTGAACCTCTTTGAGGCCGCCGACATAACCGGAATGAGTGCGGTAATACTTCTGATTAAGCTTGTTTCCTGTAAGAACTGCCTTAGCAGCGTTGATGATGATTACAAAATCACCGCAATCAACATGCGGAGTGTAATCAGTCTTGTGCTTGCCGCGAAGAAGAACAGCAGCCTGAGCTGCAGTCTCGCCAAGAGGCTTGTTCGCAGCATCGAGAATGTACCATTTACGGGTAACGGTCTTCTCATTTGCCATGAATGTAGACATTTTTTGCCCTCCATTTAATTTATCTTCGTAAAGGATTTTTTAAGTATCGTAAAAAAAGAATGTAAAAAAACATTCACTTTTTACGTTACTTAGTATATAATCTCATTACGAGCAGTTATCATATTACACTTTTTCACAAAAAAAGTCAACACTTATTTTTCATTTTTTTAATTTACGTTTTTAAATCTCTCGTTTTCTCTTAATTGCTCTTGTTTTCTCTCGTATTCTCACAACGCAAATTAAAATTTTCAGGTGGTGTTTTTGTTGCAACGCATATTAAGTCTCACAAGAAAGTGCATAGCGGAATATAAAATGATAAAAAGCGGCGACGTTATAGGTGTCGGTGTTTCGGGAGGAAAGGACTCGGTAATCACGTTACTGGCCTTGTCTGAGCTTCGACGTTTCTATACCGAAGATTTTGAAATCAAAGCCATTACTATTGATTCAGATCCCGGTAAAAATGATTTTTCCGAAATAAAGAAGCTATGCTCAGAGCATAATATTGAATATTCAATAGTTGAAAGTAACATTTTTGAAATCATATTTGATATAAGAAAAGAAGAAAATCCGTGCTCCTTATGTGCGAAAATGAGAAGGGGAATGCTTCACGATGAGGCGTTACGGTTGGGGTGCAATAAAATTGCGCTCGGACACAATTTTAATGATGCAGTGGAAACCTTCCTGATGTCTCAGATATACGAAGGAAGAATCTCGTGCTTTTCACCCGTTACTTATCTTGACCGCAAAGGCTTGTGGCAGATACGTCCGCTGCTATATGCCGATGAATACATTATACGTCGTACGGTAAAAAAACTCGGAATTCCCATTGTGAAAAATCTGTGTCCGGCAAACGGCAATACAAAACGCCAGGAAATCAAAGAGTTTGTTGCCGATATGAACTCTAAATATCCGGGATATTCCACAAAAATATTTAATTCAATGCAAAGGCTTCCTCTTGCCGGCTGGGAGATATTGGATAAAAATCCGAGATTAAGCGCAAAAAAGGGGCTGTAGCAAAATGCATTTTGCTACACGCCCTTTACTAAATCTTTAATTACTTCTCCTGCAATCAAAAGTCCCGCAGTGCCCACGGCCCATACAGAACTCCCCGGTGTACGTTCCTTAACAACAGGAATTTCTTCCGAAAAAACAACCGTTAAATGCCTAATACCGCGTATTCCGAGCTCTTTGCGCATAATTTTTGCCAAAGGGCAGACTTTTGTTTTGCTTATGTCCGCTATATGAAATCCGTCGGCATTAAGCTTGTTGCCGGCACCCATTGCGGAAATTATAGGTATGTTATCTGCCTTTGCTCTGCAAATCAGATCAATTTTGTCCGTTACACAGTCTATAGCGTCGACTATGTAATCTGCTTTCATTGAAAAAAAGTAGTCTGCAGTTTGTTTGGTGTATCGCTTCACTTCGGAAAACACTTTCGCCTCAGGATTTATATCTCTGAGTCTGTCTGCCATTACCTGAGCTTTGTATAAACCTATTGTGCTGCTTAGTGCACAAATCTGACGGTTTATATTGCTTTCGCTTACGATATCAAAATCAACAAGAGTAATTTTACCGATTCCCGAACGGACAAGCGCTTCTGCTGCATATCCGCCGACCCCACCGATACCGAAAACAATTACATGTTTGTCGGAAAGGGAAGAGACAGCTTCTTCTCCGAGCAGGGTTTTGATTCTTGAAAATCTTTCGTTCATAATAAAAATATCCCCCGCAACTGCCGTGTGCATCAGTTTATAACCTGCACGAAAGCAGGTGGGTTTCTTCTCCTGAACATCATGAGCTTCCAACGTCCGACGCGCAGAAAACACATCGGGAGGCCTGCTATCCTTTCAGGAAGTACAGAATCCCGTTATAGTAATGTGGGTTTAAAATGATACATCACAAACAGAGCAGGGTGTTTACCTACCTTATATCATATTATATCACTGTTTTTACGAAAGGGCAACAGCACACATGTCCGAATTTATTCATCTTCCTCGGAATCGTCAAGTGCCTCTTCCATAAACGCTTCATAGGCAGCTTCAAGTTCGTTTTCATCGTCAACGGTGGAAAGAACTTCTTCTCCGTTTTCATCCTTGTCCAAACGAAGAATAATTATTTCGGACACACCCTCATCATCAGAATCATTTACTTCAGTAAATGCAAGATACATTTTTGAGTTTAACTCAATAGTGTCAATGTGTTCGAATTCGTACTCGTTGTTTTCCTCGTCTGTAAGAGTTATGATGTCTGCGCCAAACTTGTTATCCATAATTGTCACTCTCCTTTGTATATAGGATAACTCTTATTTGAAAATAAATCAATAATAAATTTTGTCAAAAAAATTTTTCTTTAAAACATATTGACTTTGAATGACTTTAATGATATACTATCGCATGTTAGAAGAAAGTAGGGCTTTCCCGTCCTCACCTCAAGTATTGCGAAGAGGTCAACATTGTTCACAAATTGCAGGTTTCTGTATTTTTGGGTTTGTTTGAGCACGGGTGAGTTTTGCCCGTGCTTTTAGTTTTGGAGGTGCTTTAGTATCAGCAAGTTAGAACATCAAATCAATGAAGACATTCGCGACAAAGAAGTTCGTCTTATCGACGCGGACGGTAATCAGGTAGGCGTTGTAGCCTTGGATGAGGCGTTCAGACTCGCAGACGAAAGCGGACTTGATCTCGTGAAAATTGCGCCACAGGCAGTTCCGCCCGTTTGCCGCATTATGGATTACGGCAAATTCAAGTTCGAACAGGATAAGCGCGAAAAGGAAGCGCGCAAGAATCAGCGCGTAATCGACATTAAAGAGGTTCGCATGACACCAAGTATTGATGTGCACGACTTTGAAGTCAAGATGAACAATGCCATCCGTTTCCTGAAATCAGGCTGTAAAGTTAAGGTGGCTGTACGTTTCAAAGGACGCGAACTTGCACACACTAATCTTGGTACGGAATTGCTCAAGCGTTTTGCAGACGGCTGTGCCGAATTCTGCAATGTTGATAAAATTCCGAAGCTTGAAGGACGTCAGATGATAATGTTTCTGTCTTCCAAAGTTCCGCCAAAATCAAATTAACAATTTATTTACGAGAGGAGAAATAAAAAATGCCTAAAATCAAAACACACAGCGGTGCATCAAAGCGTTTCAAGGTTACAAAAAACGGCAAGGTAAAAATCAACCGTGCCAACAGACGTCACATCTTGAACAAAAAGAGCACAAAGCTCAAGAGAGGTCTTCGTCAGGCTGCATATGCGTCCCCTGCAAACGAAGCAACTCTCAAGCGTTTAGTTCCTTACAATTAAATTTTACGAATTAGGAGGCTTTTAAAATGGCTAGAGTTAAAGGCGCAATGATGACGCGCAAAAGAAGAAAAAAGATTTTAAAGCTCGCAAAGGGCTATTGGGGTGCAAAATCCAAACATTTTAAGATGGCTAACCAGGCTGTCATGAAATCTCTCACATACGCTTATGTTGGTCGTAAGCGCAAAAAGCGTGATTTCCGTCGTCTTTGGATCACAAGAATCTCTGCTGCTGCAAAGATGAATGGCATCAACTATTCACGTTTTATGAACGGTCTTAAGAAGGCTAACGTTGAAATCAATCGCAAAATGCTTGCAGATATGGCACATAACGATCCGGCAGCATTCAAGGCTCTTGCAGATTTGGCTAAAGCAAATATCTAACTGATAATACCGCTATAAATTATTAGTCAGATAAAGTGTGAATTTTTGGGGAAGTAGAATTATGAAAAAGAAAAAGTCCAAAGTAGCAATAATCGGTGCCGGTTTTGTTGGTGCGGCTTCTGCTTATGCAATAGCACTAAAGAAAATCTGTTCCGAACTTGTTCTGATTGATGTCAATGCTGACAAAGCAATCGGTGAAGCTGCCGATATTGCCCACGGTTTACCGTTTTTGGGATCTATGGATGTTTATGCCGGAGACTATTCATGTGTCAGAGACTGCGATGTTATAGTTATAACGGCAGGTGCTAACAGAAAAGTAGGCGAAACACGTCTTGATCTTGCAAAGAAGAACACTTCGATTGCAAAGGGTATTACCGAGAGCATTATGAAATACTACAACGGAGGAGTTATCCTCGTTGTTGCAAACCCTGTTGACATTTTAACCTATATGATTTCAAAATGGACAGGTCTTCCGAGCGGAATGGTTCTTGGAAGCGGCACAACGCTCGATACCATTCGTTTCAGAAGCTCGCTTGCTTCACTTACCGGTATAGATTGCACAAATATTCACGGTTATATTATCGGTGAACACGGCGATTCTCAGGTTCCTGTATGGAGCAACACCCATATTGCAGGTATTGAAATAGGTGACTACTGCAGAACTAACGGAATTGCTCTCACTGATGACGTTAAGAAAAACATTCTTGAACAAATCAAAACAGGCGGTGCTGAAATTATCAAACGCAAAGGCGCAACTTATTACGGCGTTGCAGTTTGTGTTGCTACCCTTGTTGATTCTCTTATGAGAGACAGTGATACTATAAGAACTGTAAGTACTGTTTTGAACGGAGAATTTGGTGTAAGTGATGTTGCACTTTCACTTCCTACCATTATCGGTTCAAGCGGTGCAAAGAAAGTCCTTCTTCCGAATATTACTGACGAAGAGCTTGCGCTTTTCCGCAAATCGGCAGAGGCTTGCAAAAAAGTTCTTGAAGAATGTAAATAATTAAAATATAAAAGAAATGACAGCTTCTTTACGGCGATGCAGTGCCGTATAAGAGGTTGTCATTTTTTCTTGTATATGGTAAAATAATTTCATCGTAGATGAAGCCGGCGATATAAATTCCTGCGGAATTTGCGAGATGGGATGGAAACAGATATCGATTGCTTTGCTATCTACACCTCATCAGTCACTTCGTGATAGCTCCCCCTCAAGGGGAAGCCTTTGAAAAAAATAATTTTTTTCTCCCTAACTTGACAAAATCATAAAGTTTGATATGTAAGGGACAAAAAAGCCTTCCCCTTGAGGGGAAGGTGGGTTGCGCAGCAACTCGGATGAGGTGGAAATGAATAACGATTGCTTTCGCAATCTACACCTCACCACCGCCCGCGGCGGAGCCTCTCCTCAAGGAGAAGCCTTTAGAAAATTTGTGAAAAGGAGTGAACTTATATGGGTAAAGGAATTTTAGCAGCCTTTATCACGTTGGTTGTTGGATTGTTGACAATGAGTGTGTTTACAGGGGCGGAAGAAGTTGGTGTTGTTGCTTCTATTTCTGTTATGGGAGCATTTATCATTTGCTTTAATGAGCAAAAGAAGTAATATTTTATTTTGTCCCTAACTTGACAAAATCATAGTATGCATGTCGAATGAGGTCGAAAGGAGATAAATAATATGACGCAAATACAGTTTGTTCTCTTCTTTTATGTTTTGCCAATATTCTGCGGTTTGATACTTGGAGTAGTTCTTTGGAAGTTTCCAAAAACTTATTTGTTGGCTGGAATTTTGCTTGGGGTTTGTGTAATATGGTGGTGTATCCTTTCTAATATAAATCTTCGTGGGAGTGAAGGGCCGGGCATAATTTTCTGTTTGTATACTCACGCAGTATTAACATTTTCGGTTGTTGAATTAATTAAATTTATAGTAAGAAAAACAATATCAATGAAATGATATTTGCAATGTATCAATTTTTTGGTTCTGGCATGACCTGAACTTGCATTAAAAAGGTTTGCATCTAAACCGTCTGTTGCTTATATATAAAATTGAATAAAAGGGATACAGAACCGCAGATAACAGGAGGAAATCAATGCTTTGGGAAAATTTAAGAGAAGAAGAGTTTGAAAATGTAATAACAAAGTCAAACGGCGTGTGTGTGCTTCCTGTAGGGTGTTTGGAAAAACACGGTCAACACCTTCCGGTAGGCACAGATGTTATTCATATTACGGAAATAGCAAAGCTTGCATCTGAAAAAGAACCCTTTTGCATATTTCCGACTATGTATTTTGGTGAAAAAACAGGTGCCGGCGAATTTAAAGGAACTGTTATATTTTCGTCGCATCTCCGCCAACAGATATTAAAAGAAACCTGCAGTGAAATTGCAAGAAATGGATTCAAAAAGATTCTCATCTATAACGGGCATGGCGGAAATCAGGCAATGATTTCAGAGTTTTCGAGAAGTGTTCTGTATGAAAAAAACGACTATATGGTATATGACTACAGCATAGGCTCTGATTTTGCAACACCCAAAAAGCTTCTTTGTGAAAATTACAGTTATTTAACAAATGAGGACAAAGAAATATTAAAGGATTATACTGCACAAAAGAAAAGATTCGGGCACGCCTGCTTTATAGAAACAGGGTGGGTTTACGGTGTGAGACCTCAAACCGTAAGGCTTGATAAAATAGATGCTGAAAGCGGAAAGTCCGTGCACAGATTTGATGAATTTGCAGATTTAAAAATCAATACGCCGTACGCTTGGATGGCGGATTACCCAAATTCTTACGCAGGTGATATGCACGAAGGCATGAATGAACGTATTGCACGTGCAATGGTGGAGTTTTCGGTAGATAGACTTTGCAAAGTTGTACGCTTTTTAAAAAACGAAACAACGTCGGATACCTATAAAACAGAATGGCTGAAAAAGCAGAAATAAAAAATTGTCCGTTTTTACAGCAAGAGCTTCAAAGTGGAAGGGGTTATTATAGTATATGGCAACCTTTAATTTAAAAACGAAAACCCAAGTTAATATTGATAAAAAGCCGAGAGTATATTTTACTTGTCACCCTGATGACTTTGAAAAATACTTTGATAAGATTTGCGAAGATATTTTCAAAACTCACGATTGCGTCATTTATTATACAGAGGATATGAACGAGAGAATAGCCGATGATGAAAAGGAAGTGGATCTCGGTAGAAACAACTTGTTTGTGGTTCCCGTTACGTTTAAGCTTTTGTCCACACCAAACCGTGCAATGGACGAGGATGTTCCATATGCATTCAATAAACACATTCCCATTCTTCCGATTATGATGGAACCGGGAATAGATGTTTACTATTCAAAACCCGACAAATTCGGGAACCTGCAGTACTTAAACCCTTACAGTACAGACACAACGGAAATATCCTATGGAGAGAAGCTGAGAAAATATCTTGAAACAGTTTTGTTAAGCGATGAGCTTGCCCGTCGTGTCCGTGCGGCATTTGATGCATACATCTTTTTGAGTTATCGCAAAAAGGACCGAAAGCTTGCCAACGAGCTTATGAAAATGATACATAACAATCCCGAATGTCGTGATATTGCCATCTGGTTTGACGAGTTTTTGACTCCCGGCGAAAGCTTTCAGGAAACAATAGAAAAGATTTTGAGTGACTGCAAGCTGTTTACTCTTCTTATAACACCGCAGCTTTTGGAAAAAATTGTGGACGAAAAAGGCGAAGAACATGACAACTATATTATTTCCACCGAACTGCCCCTTGCTCGTAAGAACAAAGAGGAAAAGGGCACCGATATTTTTGCGGTTGAGATGGAAGAAACAGACAAAGACAAGTTATCATCCATAAATATTGAAGAGTATGTAAATGTAAAAGACGAGGAATTCCGAAGTCGTTTGTTGGATGCGATTTCAAAAATTGCGATTACCGAAAACAATACCCCCGAACATAATTATCTCATCGGACTTGCATATCTTGAGGGAATTGACGTGGAGGTAGACCGAAAACGCGGTATTGAGCTTATCTCTTCTGCTGCAGAAGCAGGGCTTTGGGAGGCTATGCTGAAGCTCTATGATATGTACAACAATGGCATAGGTACAAACGTTGATTACAGAAAAACGTTATATTGGTCGCAAAAAATAGTGGACTACTCTACAAAGGAGTACGGCGAGGAGAATACTAATACCATTGCGGCAATTGCGAACCTTGCGGAGGCTTACGGTGAACTTGGCGACCGGCAAAAAGCATTAGAGCTGAATGAAAAAGCATATGAATTATCCTGCAGAATATCGGGAGAAGAAGCCCCTTATACATTGATTTATCTTACTAATATAGCGAAAGCATACGAAAGAATAGGCAATCTGCAAAAAGCTCTGGAATTAGCCGAAAAGGCAAGTGATTTGAAATGTAAAATACTTGGTGAAGAGCATCAGTCAACGCTGGCGTCTCTTAATGAGCTTGCTATCATTCACAGTCGGCTTGGTGATTTCCGAAAAGCACTGAATCTCAGCAAAAAGGTATATGCCATATCATGTAAAATACTTGGAGAAAAACATCCTGACTCAGTGTTCTCTTTGTACAATCTTGCAACAACTTACGGAGAAACCTGTGATGTGCAGAAAGCTTTTGAGTTGTGTAAAAAAGCATATGACTTATCCTGCGAGGTACACGGAGAAGAACATCCGGCTACAATTATTATGATGGGTCAGCTGGCGATGAAATACGTGGGTTTTGGTGACAGGGAAAAGGCATTGGAGCTCGGCGAAAAAACGTATAAGCTACTGTGTCGAATATTTGGCGAAGAGCATCCGCATACCCTGATAGGTTCAGGAGAACTGGCACAAATCTATGCGTCTCTCGGTGACTTCGGACGCGCTTTTGGATTGAGTAAGAAGATGTATGATGGCATGTGTCGAATATTTGGCGAAGAGCATCCTGATACCATGATAGCTCTCAACAATCTCGCATATATGTCAGGTCAGGTAGGGGATTTCAATGAAGCGGTCAAAGCAAATGAGAAGCTGTTGAGTTTAAGGTGCAAAGTGTTAGGTGAAGAGCATCCTGATACACTTACAACTCTGAATAATCTGGCTATGGATTACAGTTACCTCGGCGATTTTGAAAAGGCACATGAGTTAGGGGTGAAGGTGTGCAATCTGGCTTGCAAGGTACTGGGTGAAGAGCATCCGGAAACCCTGATATGTATGAGCAATTTTGCTTACTTTTGCAGTGAACTCGGAGAGGTACAAGAGGCTTTAGCGCTGAAAGAATATATATACAGGGCATCATGTGAGGTCCAGGGCGAAGAACATCCGAACACTATGGTCTTTCAGAATAATCTGGCTGAGGCTTATGCAATGCTTGGTGAAACAAATATAGCTCTTGAATTATTGAAAAACCTTTATGAAAAACGATGTAAGGTGTTCGGTGAGCAAAGTAATGAGGTTGTGGAAACGCTGGAAAACTTAGTTGTCGGTTCCGGTATGGCAAGGGATAGAATGGCGGAAATATTTTACAAGAGAAAACTAAAAAAGCTGAAAGAAAATATGCACAGGGAGCAAACGAAATAAGAGGAGAAAACGATGAGAAATTTGAAGAAAGCAGGAATGGTGCTGTTATTCGTAGTTCCGGCAATAGTAGGATTTATAGGATATCTGCTCGCCGATAACACAATGGCTGATTCTGCATATATGGCAATAAAGGCATATCTTTTTGATGCGGATACATTCAATAACAATTCTTTAATTGAAGTTGCAAGGTGGACAGCACCGATGTGTACTGTAAGCGGCTTGGCTATCATCCTTAAAACTGCATTTACAAGATTGGTTGAGTTCTTTCTCGGTTTTGCATCGGATGCGGTTGCGGTTTACGGCGATGCCGATTTGAAAGAAATTGTGAAGAAGAATGTAAAACATGCAATCAATGTTGATGATAACGAAGTATTGGATGTGAACGGACATATAATCCTCTTCTCAACAGATGAAAAAGGGATCGAGTTTTACAGAAAAAACAAAGAAAGGCTTTGTGGAGACGTCTTTATAAAGCTTGATAAGAACGATGTTTTTTCTGTAGCTCTTGATGATGTTAAGTTTTTCAATCCGTGCGAAATTGTTGCAAGAAGCTTTTGGCAGGAAAATGATATTCGCAGTGTGATTAAAAATGACAGAATGAAAATTTCAATAGTCGGTTCCGATGTGCTCTCAAGGAAAATTCTTTCTTACGGGCTGTTGAATAATATATATTCTCTTACTCAGAAAATTGAATATCACGTCTGGAGTGACGACGATTTCTTCCCAAAAGCACATGGTGATTTTTCGACGATGAACGGCGACCGCGTTGTATATCATAGTAATAAATGCGAGGAAAGACTGTTTGAAATAGCCTCTTCTGACCGTATTATCATAACAGAGAAAATTAACAATGAGTTTTTAGCCGAGCTTGCGCAGATGACTAAAGGTGAAATCTATTGTTACGATCCGATGGGTACCTTTGTAAATATTTTTGATAACAGCAATATTTTCTCATTCGGACAATATGAAAGCGTCCTGACAGAAGAAAATATAAGAACAGATTACCTGTATGATTTTGCGAAGAAATTAAATTATCAATATACTTTGAGATACTCAGAAGATAAGGACAATCTGCCTTCACAGGAAAGTGCATGGAGGGGACTTGATACGTTTTCAAAAGGGTCAAATATTGCCTCTGCCGATTATCACAAGATAAGACTGATTGTTATGAAAGAAACCGGGAAAATAAAGGTTGACGATGCTTTGGCTGAAATGGAACACATAAGATGGTGCAGATATCACCTGCTTAATCATTGGAAATACGGCGAAACTGCAAACGGAAAGAAGGATACAACAAATAAAATACATCCATGCCTGAAGCCTTTTGCAGAACTCGACCGTGAACAACAATTAAAAGATTCTGAAGGTATAGAGGTTCTTTTATCGCTTGAAGAAGTCTGAGTTGATGAAAAATGATTTGATTGTAATTCTTAGTTCCTAATTATACAGTCTTTATAAAGGTTTGATATACAAAGGATAATAAAGCCTTCCCCTCAAGGGGAAGCCTTTGATAGAAATAAATTTTTTTATCCCTAATTTGACAAAATCATATAAAGATTGTCGAAAGGAAATGATAACATGAAGAAAAAATTATTGATAGGTTGTGGAATCTTTTTTCTAGTTATTGTTATTGCTTTTGTTTGTTTAATTGTGTGGTTTGCAAATATGATTGATGACAGTTTATCAAAAAAAGAGATTTTTGAATTGGTAAACGAAAATTATTCGTTGCTTTTAGATGATGTTAGTGAGAATGATTTTACTGATACGGAAAAAATAAAAGGTGTAAAAAAAGTTTATTCTGATACGGATGTCATAGATGTTTACTGCGGTGGAACAGGAATTGGTTCAGCTACGAGTTATTATGGCTTTTATTATTCGCCAGATGGATTGCCAAGAGATAATTGGTGTGGGAGTGATTTTGGACGAACATCAGATGAATTGATTCCTGAAGGAAAGGGTTTTGCAATTAAAAATTCCAATGATGATAATTACTATTACACAGAAAAAATAAGGGATAATTTTTACTATTACGAAGCACATTTTTAAGGGCATCCAGATTATACAGTCTTTATATAAAGATTGTCGAAAGGAGAAATTACATTGAAAAAGAAAGTTTTTGGGATTGTATTAGCAATCGTACTTATTTTCGCAATGTTATCATTTGTAGTTTTTGGCATTTTAAGATGTGAAATTTTTATAGATGAATCCCCGAATGGAGATTATCAAATAGTTAGTTGGTGGATAGATAAAGGTGGCTTTGGATATGGCGGTTCTTTTTACGTAAAGGAAAAAGGCTTATTTTCAAAATGGCATAAGATTGGAACAGTTCCTTTTTCAATCGAATGGTTATCAGAAACAGATTTTTCAATATATTATCCATATCCTGTTGATGAAGACAACTATAAAGAGTATAATGTGAACGAATTTTTTAACAAATAAGAGTATGGTGTGCTTTTGGTTCCTAACTTGACACAAACTACATGGATATGTCGAATTTTGACGGAATAAAAAAGCCTTCCCCTTGAGGGGAAGGTGGGTTGCGAAGCAACTCGGATGATGTGGAAAAGAATAACGATTGCTTTGCAATCTACACCTCACCACCGCCTGCGGCAGAGCCTCTCCTCGAGGAGAAGCCTTTGATAAGTTGCATCTAAACCTTACATGTCGCAATTGCTAAAAACATTGGCATCTATATTATACAGTCTTTATATAAAGGCTGTTGAAAGGCGTGTGCTTATGAAAAAAATAATCGCTATTACAGGCGTTGTGTTGATAGCTTTGTCTTGCGTTTTTACATCCTTGTATGCTATCGATCATATAAAAATGAAAAACAATGAGCCTGTATTTTTTTCGACATGGGGTAAAGACTACGCGCCTCCTGAGGGGATAACACCCGAAGAAGCGGTCGAATCTGCAAAACAACTGCTTGACGATAAAAGTAAAAAGGAGATTGAAAATTTTGAAAACCCCAAAGTTGAAGAGGTTGTCTTTTCAAAAGCTCCCGGGGTGATATATCGCTTCAATAAAAAGACAAGAATTACGGGAAGAAGATTATATAAAATAACATTCCATACATTCCGTGACGGTCTGCTCGGACCGATAGTGTTTTATGTTGATAAGATTTGCGGAGAAGTGGTTGGAATGGACTACAGAGAGTAAGATACAAATGGAGAAATATAAACTTACAAAAAATGCTTGTTATCTGACCGGGATAACAATGGCTATATCGTCAAATTTATCACCCCTTTTATTTTTAACCTTTCGGGAAATGTATAATTTATCTTATACTTTGCTTGGCTTTTTGGTGGTAATCAATTTCTTTACACAACTGCTTATTGATTTGGTATTCACATTTTTCACCAAATATTTTAACATACATAAAGCTGTAAGGATTACACCTTTTATTGTGTTTGCAGGCTTAGTCCTGTACGCAATTTTACCAAGACTTTTTCCCGATATGGCATTTTTATGGATCGTGACAGGAACGGTGATATTTTCTGTTGCTTCGGGGTTAAGTGAGGTTTTAATAAGTCCTGTGATTGCGGCAATACCCAGTGAAAACCCCGAAGGTGAAATGAGTAAACTGCATTCGATGTATGCATGGGGTGTAGTGGGAGTAGTAATATTTAGCACTTTGTTCCTGACGTTTTTCGGAAGCGCCAGCTGGATGTATCTTGCTCTTCTTTGGTCGATAGTGCCGTTTATAGCATTTTTAATGTTCTTAAAAGCAAAATTTCCTCCGATGGACCGGTTTGAGGGAAACCAAAAGAAGACACGAATATTTAACAAGGGCACCGTATTATGCGCATTATGTATATTCTTTGGCGGTGCGGCAGAATGTACCATGTCTCAATGGGCATCTGGATTTATTGAAAATGCCATAGGAGTGCCTAAAGCTTATGGTGATGTCATGGGTGTCGCTTTGTTTGCAGCATTGTTGGGAATAGGAAGAACTTTGTATTCAAGATACGGCAGAAGAATTATTGATATTTTATTGTTTGGAATGCTTGGTGCAGTTGCTTGCTATTTTACGGCAAGCTTAGCATTGAGCCCTGTAGTTGGAATTATAGCATGTGCCATGACCGGGATTTTTACATCCATGTTATGGCCGGGAACTTTGATTTATGTAGAAGAAAAGTTTGAGAATGTCGGTGTGGCTGTTTATGCGCTCATGGCAGCCGGCGGTGATATGGGGGCATCCGTTGCGCCGCAGCTGCTTGGAATTATATCGGATAAGTTCAGCTTGACGGGCTTTGCTATGAAAATTTCAGAAATACTTAATATAAGTACAGAGCAAGTCGGTATGAGAGCAGGACTGCTTGCGGCCGGACTTTTTCCTGTTGCAGGTGTACTGTGTATACTTTGTATGAAAAAATATTTTAAAAACAACATCATAAATGAAAGAAATAAATAACAAGATTATCACAGCTTGCTTAATATCAAAATAAAGGGATTCTTATCGTATGGTAAAAGCTTTATGGACAAAAGAAAAATTGATATCTCAACTCGAAAATTTTCGGCATATCAGGGGTAAAATTGTTACGGTACATACCTCGCTGAAAGTAGTTGGCGAAATTGAGGGCGGCGGAGAGACTCTCTTATCTGCGCTGATTGATTTTTTCACGCAGGACGGCGGCCTTTTGTGTGTACCCACACATACATGGGACGTCGATGTGTATGACCGGAGAGAAGCTTATAGCTGCATCGGTGTATTACCTCGACTTGCGGCGGCACATCCTGATTCCGTAAGAACCATGCATCCTACACATTCTATGGCGGTATTCGGTGACAGGGAAAAGACAGAAGAATTCATAAACATGGAGAAAACCTCTGACACACCTGCAAATCCACTGGGCTGTTACGGCAAGCTTTTTGCTGAGGACGGATACGTTCTTTTGATTGGTGTGGGGCAGGAGAAGAATACGTATCTACATTGTGTGGAGGAAATGCTCAATACACCTAACCGCTTGACGGACTACAAAGTGGAAAAAACAATTATTCATAAAGACGGAACGGAAGAAAAACGGTTTTTATACTGGTTTGATGATAAAATTCCCGACGTTTCTGTGAATTTTCCTAAGTTTGAAGAACCTTTTCGTCATTACGGCTGTATTGAGGACGGATATATCGGTAATGCCAAGGTGCAAATGTGTCGTGCAAGAAAGATGTATGAGGTAATTGCTAAAATCTATAAAAACAACGCCTTTGGTGAATTGCTTGATAACGACCTTCCCATACCTCAAAAGCTTTATTTATAAAAAGTGAGAGTAAGATATAGTTTAATATAAGTGAAGGTGGATTTTTATGGCGCACATACTGGGAGTATTGGCGGTCGTGACCTTTCTTCTGAGTTTTCAGTTTAAAAACAGAAGGAACATTATTGCTGTCAATCTAACCTCAAGACTGTTATACATATTACAATACATTTTTCTTGGCGCATTCGAGGGTGCTGTTCTTGATTTTATGGGGCTTTTGCTGTCGTTTTTTGCAGGATACAAAGAAAAAGAATTTGTAACAAAGCATTTTAAAGCTATAATGGTGATTATTAACCTTATTTTACTGGCGGCAGGACTTGCCTTGTTCGAAAACATTTTCAGTATATTCGCCATTTTTGGAATTGTCTTTGAAATCGCTGCATTGTGGCTGACAAAAGAGAAGAATATAAGAATCCTTTCGATGTTTGCCGCCCCATTCTGGCTTGTTTATAATATGGCAAACTCGGCATACGGCTCTGTTGTCGGGAACGTTCTGGTAATGGTTTCAATTGTGATTGCTATGGCAAGGCTTGATTTTAACCGAAAAAGCAGTGAACAAGCAACGAAAGGAGATCTGTTCATATGAAAAAGTGCAGAATAACTGTGATGAGGATATCACGGTATGATGATTTGATGAAAAAATATGAAAACCCTATAGAGCACGCCTGCGATTTGAAGGAGGGACAGGTCTTTGTTGCGAATGGGTGGAAAAAGCCCAAGGGCTTCTGTGACAGTGCATGGGAAACGATTTCACCCTTTGTTATGACCCTGTCACACGGTGGTGAAGACATATATGACGGATGGATGAAAAATCCTAAAACCGCCATGATTTCATGCAATGATGGGTTTCGACCTGTAAGCTTTTATATCGAGGCTCTTGATGAGGATGCAGACAGTGAGTTGGAGTGAACATATGCTGTCTGAATGCAGACTTTGTCCGCGGATGTGCGGTGTTAACCGATCAAACGGAGAGATTGGATTTTGCGGAGCCGGAGCAGATGTAAAAATAGCCCGTGCTGCGCTTCATTTCTGGGAAGAACCGTGCATATCCGGTAAAAATGGGTCAGGAACGGTCTTTTTCTCATGTTGTAACATGAAATGTATCTATTGTCAGAACTACGGTATAAGCACCCGTAATAACGGCTATTTTGTGTCCGAAAAAGAACTTGCCGATACGTTTTTAACATTACAGAATCAGGGCGCGAACAACATCAACCTTGTGACACCAACGCATTTTGTTCCGCAAATAATCTCGGCACTTGATGTTGCAAAGAAGAGGGGACTAAAACTTCCGGTTGTGTATAATTGCGGCGGATACGAAAATCCGGAAACAATAAAATTACTTTCCGGATATGTCGATATATATATGCCCGATATGAAGTATTTTTCCGATAAGTATGCTGTCGAATATTCGGCGGCTCCGAATTATTTTGAAACAGCAAAAAACGCAATAGACGAAATGTTTCGACAAGTAGGAGAGCCGATATTTGATAAGAAGAGCATTATGCAAAGAGGTGTCATTGTACGTCACATGATGCTGCCCGGACTTCTGTTTGATACGAAGAAAATAATTGATTATTTGTATGATACATACAAGGACAGCATTTACATAAGTCTTATGAGTCAGTACACGCCTATGCCTAACGTAAAGGGGCATCCAAAGCTTGGCTCCAGACTTAATGAAAAGCACTATGACGCAATGGTTGAATACTGTGCGGAAAAGGGAATTAAAAACGCGTATATACAGGACGGAAGCTCTGCAACCGAAAGCTTTATACCCGAGTTTTTTGAATAAACATAAAAATACCGTCTATCGAAGATTTTCGATAGACGGTATAAAGCTTTTAGGTTACATTTCCTTGATAGCAGCCTGTGCAGCAGCAAGGCGTGCAATCGGAACGCGGAACGGTGAGCAGGAAACATAATCAAGACCGAGAGTGTGGCAGAACTCAACAGATGTCGGGTCGCCGCCATGTTCACCGCAGATACCGAGGTGAAGCTTCGGATTGACCGGCTTTGCAAGCTTGATGGCAGTGTCCATAAGCTTACCGACACCTGTCTGGTCAAGCTTTGCAAACGGATCGTTCTCGAAAATCTTTGCATCATAGTATGCAGAGAGGAATTTGCCTGCGTCGTCACGTGAGAAGCCGTATGTCATCTGTGTGAGGTCGTTTGTACCGAAGCAGAAGAAGTCAGCTTCCTTTGCGATGTCATCAGCAGTGAGAGCTGCACGCGGAATTTCAATCATTGTACCGACTTCGTATTCGAGGTTTGCGCCGGCAGCCTTGATTTCAGCATCAGCAACCTCGACAACAAAGTTCTTTACGTACTTAAGCTCTTTAAGCTCGCCGACAAGCGGAATCATGATTTCGGGCTTTACGTTCCAGTCAGCATGCTTTTTTTGTACGTTTATAGCAGCACGGATAACAGCAGCTGTCTGCATCTTTGCAATTTCCGGATAGGTAACTGCAAGACGGCAACCACGGTGACCCATCATCGGGTTGAACTCGTGGAGAGATTCAATGATTTCTTTGATTGTGGAAACATCCTTGCCCTGAGCCTTTGCAAGAGCAGCAATGTCTTCATCTTCTGTCGGGACGAACTCGTGAAGCGGGGGATCGAGGAAGCGGATGCAAACCGGTGTACCTTCAAGAGCCTCAAAGAGAGCTTCAAAGTCAGCCTGCTGCATCGGGAGAATCTTTGCAAGAGCAGCTTCTCTTTCTTCAACGGTTTCTGAGCAAATCATTTCGCGGAAAGCACCGATTCTTTCCGGCTCGAAGAACATGTGTTCTGTACGGCAAAGACCAATGCCTTCGGCACCAAGCTCACGAGCCTTCTTTGCATCGCGCGGAGTGTCTGCGTTTGTGCGGACCTTGAGCTTTCTGTATTTGTCTGCCCAAGCCATGATACGACCGAATTCACCTGCGATAGAAGCGTCAACAGTCGGGATTATACCGTCGTAGATATTACCTGTAGAACCGTCGATTGAGATATAGTCGCCTTCAGTGAAGGTCTTGCCTGCAAGCTCGAACTTCTTATTTTCTTCATCCATCTTTATCTCACCGCAACCGGAGACACAGCATGTACCCATACCACGGGCAACAACAGCAGCGTGAGATGTCATGCCGCCGCGAACGGTGAGAATGCCCTGTGCAGCCTTCATACCGGTAATATCTTCCGGTGAAGTTTCAAGACGGACAAGAACTACCTTTTCGCCACGAGCCTTCCAAGCTTCGGCATCATCTGCTGTAAAGACGATTTTACCGCAAGCAGCACCCGGAGAAGCACCGAGACCCTTGCCAATAGGTGTAGCGGCCTTAAGTGCCTTTGCATCAAACTGGGGATGGAGAAGTGTGTCAAGGTTTCTCGGGTCAATCATAAGAACAGCTTCCTGCTCTGTCTTCATGCCTTCGTCAACAAGGTCACATGCAATCTTGAGAGCAGCCTGAGCGGTTCTCTTACCGTTACGAGTCTGGAGCATATAAAGCTTTTCGTTTTCAACGGTAAACTCCATATCCTGCATATCATGATAGTGGTTTTCAAGTCTTTCACAAACAGCCTTGAACTCTGCAAATGCAGCAGGGAACTTCTGCTCCATTTCATCTATCTTCATCGGTGTACGAACACCTGCAACAACGTCTTCGCCCTGAGCATTTACAAGGAATTCACCCATGAGCTTCTTTTCGCCGGTTGCCGGGTCACGTGTGAATGCAACGCCGGTACCGCAGTTGTCACCCATGTTACCGAATGCCATCATCTGAACGTTAACGGCTGTACCCCATGAGTAGGGAATATCGTTGTCACGGCGATATACGTTTGCTCTCGGGTTGTTCCATGAGCGGAAAACGGCTTTTACAGCGCCGATAAGCTGTTCCTTCGGGTCGGACGGGAAGTCAGCACCGATTTTTGACTTATACTCGGCCTTAAACTGAGTTGCAAGCTCCTTGAGGTCTTCTGCTGTGAGCTCGACGTCAGAGGTTACGCCCTTTTCTTCCTTCATCTTATCAATGAGCTGCTCGAAGTATTTCTTTCCGACTTCCATAACAACGTCGGAATACATCTGGATGAATCTTCTGTAGCAGTCCCATGCCCATCTGGGGTTGCCGGACTTCTTTGCCATAACCTCAACAACGTCGTCGTTGAGTCCGAGGTTGAGGATTGTGTCCATCATACCCGGCATTGAAGCACGGGCACCGGAACGTACGGAAACAAGAAGCGGATTTTCATTATCTCCGAACTTCTTTCCGCAGATTTCCTCAAGCTTTACAATATAATCGAAAATTTCACGCTCGATTTCAGGTGCAATCATTTCACCGTCATCATAGTAGCGAGTGCAGGCTTCTGTCGTTACAGTGAAGCCCTGGGGTACAGGCATTCCGAGACTTGTCATTTCTGCAAGGTTTGCACCCTTGCCGCCGAGAAGCTCGCGCATGCTTCCGTTACCCTCTGAGAACAGATACACATACTTAGTTCCCATAACCATCATTCCTTTCTTTTGTTTAGACCATAATAGTATAACATAAAACAAATCAAATTTCCACTAAAAAATACCTGCTTGACAAAAAAATCAAGCAGGTATTTTTTATCTCATTAAGATTCCTGAAAGAATTTCTGTGAAAATGCCTGTTATTTCAAGGCGTTCCACTGTTTCGGTCGCGATAATCGGGACTTCGGAAATTACGTTTCCTGAAGAAATAATCTTCAAAGTTCCGACTTTTTGTCCTTGCTGAACCGGCGCTTTTACATTTTCGGGGATATCTGTTTCGTGGACTATGTTGGATATGTTGCTTTTTTCTGCAAGAACGGACGGGGTGTTGCCGAAATCAACAATAACACTCTCTTTCTTACCGAGGACGACCGGCAGAGGCGAGAGCTCGGTATCGGTTGCGGCATTATATATTGTGTAGTTTGCAAAGCCGTAGTCTAAAAGCTTTGATGCGTCCGAAAATCTTTCTTTGCTCGACGGGGCTGCCAGGATTGCTGCGATAAGCTCCATTCCGTCACGTTCTGCAGTTGCGGCGAGGCAGAACTTTGCGACAGAGGTTGAGCCTGTTTTTAAACCCGTTATGCCTTTGTATGAGCGGATGAGCTTGTTGGTGTTTGCGAGTTGAAAAGCCCCGTCCCTAAGCGTATCCATCCAGATTGTTGTGTAGTTCTTTATAAGGTCGTGCTTTATAAGCTCGCGTGCCATCAAAGCAATATCGTGTGCGCTTGTTACATGACCGTCCACATCAAGTCCCGTACAGTTTTTAAAGCTCGTGTCGTTCATTCCGAGCTGTTTTGCACGCTCGTTCATAAGTCCGACAAAGCTCTCTTCGCTTCCTGCAATGTGCTCGGCAAGGGCAACGGCACTGTCGTTGCCTGATGCAATTACCGTAGCTTTAAGCATGTCATTGACAGACATCTGCTCACCGGGGGACAGAAAAACCTGTGAACCTCCCATGCCTGCCGCATGCTCACTTACGGAAACGGGGTCTTCAAGCGTTATTTTTCCCGAGTTTATTGCTTCAACAACCAGAAGCAGGGTCATTACCTTTGTTACGCTCGCCGGCGGTAATTGCTTGTGTTCATCCTTTGCAAAAAGAATATTGCCCGTTTCTTTTTCTATCAGTATCGCACACGGAGATACAAGCTCCGGCGGAGCAGGGGCTGCGAAAACAGAAGGAAAAAGAATTGTCAAGCACAATACAAAAATACATAAACGCTTCACTTTTGCACCTCCAAATTTATAAAAACCTGTTTAAGTGTATGTACCAATTCAGATATATATGTTGCCTGCGTGTACAAAATTTGAGGACTTGCATAGTATGTATTGAAAGGAATGAATGAATTTTGAACGGTATATTATTGACGTGCAGATCGGTGACATATGCGCAAAAAATGAAAAGGATGCTGGAAAATAACGGGATATCCGCAAGTATTGTTCGACCGGACATCAATCTGACAAAGGGAAGCTGTGCATATGCGGTAAATATATCTCAGGTTTTTCTTCCTGAGGCGGTAAGTGTGTTGAGAAGCAATATGACACCTCCGATAAAGATAATTCTTATAGAGAGAAATAATTTGTACAGGGAGCTTCATTTATGATATATCTGGATAATGCGGCAACTACACTTCAAAAACCGGCTCAGGTAAAGGAAGCGATGGTTGAGGCTTTTGAGAATTGCGCAAATTCGGGACGCGGCGGATACGGTAGTTCTTTGAAAGCAGCTGAGCATGTTTATCGGGCAAGAGAGCGGATAGCGACCCTGTTCGGTGTAGAGGACTGTCAGCAGATAATTTTCACGTATAATGCAACGTATGCATTGAATATGGCAATAAAGGGAGTAGCAACACGCGGCAGTTGTATCATATCCGGATATGAACACAATTCTGTTGTAAGACCGCTCGCACAGCTGCGAAAAAACGGTATAAGCTGTTATGTCGCTCGAGGACGGCTTTTTGATCGGGAAGATATGATAAAAAAATTCACATCGCAGCTAAAGCGAAATACAAAACTTGCAGTTATGACTCATGTATCAAATGTTTTCGGATATATATTGCCGATTCGTGAAATTGATGAAATATGCTATAAAAAAGGAATAAAGCTTATTGTTGATGCTTCACAATCGGCAGGGAGTGTTCCTCTGAAAATGTCGGAACTTCGCGCGTGTGTATGTATATGTGCTCCGGGGCATAAAGGCTTGTACGGACCTCAGGGGACAGGAATACTTGTGTGCAAAAACGGAGAAGAATTAAAAACAATTATCGAGGGTGGTACGGGCAGCATGTCTTCGGAAATGAGTCAGCCGGACTTTATGCCTGACAGACTCGAAAGCGGAACTCAGAATATACCGGGAATTGCAGGTCTCTCCGAGGGGGTTAATTATGTAAATAACGTTGGTGTCGAAAAAATAGGAAAGCATGAAAAGAAGCTTATATCGTACCTTGCAAAAGAATTGTGCAAATGTAAAAGTGTGAAGGTGTATGCTGCGACGGATGAGAATTTGCAGGGCGGAGTGCTTTCATTCGGTTCCGATATGTTGAGTGCAGACGAAATTGCAAACAAACTATCCGAATTTGACATTGCGGTAAGGAGTGGGTTACACTGCTCTCCCGTAGCGCATGAAACCGTTGGAACACAAGGTGGAACGGTGCGTGTAAGTGTAAGTAACTTTACAACAGAAAATGACATTTTATTCTTCCTTGAAAAAATTAAAAAAATACTGTCGGAAAAATAATAAAAATTTTCTGTAAAAATCGCAAAAAAGTGTTTTCAAAACGGGGTCAAATATGGTATTATTATATTACTAAGGAAGAAAGGCGGAAAGGTGAAGCGATGGATGTTATCGGTCAGATAGGTAGATATTTAACTTTGTTTGGAATATGGGATGCGGTTGATATCCTGATTGTGGCGTATATTGTGTATAAGCTTATCGCCTTTTCCCGACGTACAAATGCAGGACAAGTTATCAAAGGAATAGTTCTTTTACTTCTCATTGCACAGGTTTCAAGCCTGCTCGGTCTTAATCTGCTCAACTATTTACTTGTCAATACCATGCAGCTCGGCTTGCTTGCTTTGGTCGTTTTGTTTCAGCCTGAGCTTCGCAAGGCCTTTGAGCGTTTCGGTGTAAAGCTTTTTTCACAGTTCTCGTTTGACAGAACTGAAGATGTTTCAGAGCTTGAACACGCCATTTTACAAACTGTTGATGCATGTAAGAACTTGTCATGGTCAAGAACCGGAGCTCTTATTGTTTTTGAACGTGAGCTCCTTCTTGATAATATAATAAGGACCGGAACTGCTCTTGACTCGAAGGTGACATCAGAGCTTCTCAAAAATATTTTTTATCCCAAGGCTCCGTTGCATGACGGTGCGCTGATTATTCAGAAGGGGCGTATCGCTGCTGCAGGCTGCATGCTTCCTCTTTCGGGCAATACAAGCCTCAGCAAACAGCTTGGAATGAGACACCGTGCCGGTGTTGGTATGAGTGAAAACTCTGATGCTGTTGTCGTGGTTGTTTCGGAGGAAACCGGTTCTGTATCTGTTGCTATCGGCGGAATGCTCAAACGCCATCTTGCTCCGGAAACTTTGGAAAAGCTCCTACGTAATGAGCTTATGCCCAAAAGTGAAGAAAGTAAGAGGAATAACGTTTTTACATACTTTTTCACTCATAAAAAAGTAAACCGGAATGAAGAATGAAAGGAAAGGTTTTTCTGATATGGCATGGTTAAAAAAACATGACGTTCTTTCAAAGGCAATAGCTGTTTTGGTTGCCGCGGTTCTCTGGTTTTATGTTGTAAGTGTAAATGATTTTGAAGAGAACTATAAAATTAAGAATATTGAGCCTTCTTTTTCCGGTGTAGAAGAGCTCATGACCTCTAAAAACCTTATGGTTGTTGGTGACTATGATGTTGATATTGAGGTTTCGGGTCGCCGTCGCGACATTCTCTCTTTAAACGAATCCGATATCAGGGTAGAGGTCGATATTTCAAAAATATCGAGTGCCGGTACATATGAATTGCCGTATACCGTTACCTTGCCGTCAAGCTCGTATAAATTGAGAAGCAAAAATCCCCAAAAGCTGACCGTTAAGTTTGATGAGGAAAATGTCAGCTTTGTGCCGGTAAGAATAGACACGGAAGGGCTGGCTTCTGACGGATATGTAGTTGATAAAAGCAATCTCACCGTTGTTCCTAAAGAACTGAAGCTTACAGGACTTTTGGAGGAAATAGAGAAAATTTCTTATGCAAAAGCCGACATTTCACAGAAAGATGTCAAAACAAATATAACGGGAAATGTGCTGTATAACTTCTATGATGCAAACGGCAAGATTTTAAAAGTCACTTCGGTTACGGCAGATTATGAATCGCTAAATGTATCCATTCCCATACTGAAGACAAAAGAGGTCCCGCTTTCTCTTGATATACAGGGCAACGATAATTTCAAGAAGTTTATCAATTATTCATTTGAGCCGAAAACCGTTCTGGTTGCAGGTGAAGAAAGTATAATTGAGCAGATGTCAAGCCTTGTTGCCGGAACCGTAAAAATTTCCGAGATATCATCCGGCTCCGAAAAATCTTTCACAATTACACCACCGGAGGGAGTTATCAATCTTAGCGGAGAGATAACCGCAACGGCGAAGATTAAGTTTGACGGATTGAGTAAAAAATCGGTTAATACAACTCTTATCGAACTGATAAACACATATACGCTTCCTGCAGGGTACAAAATTAAACCCGTTACCACAAATATAAACGTCGAAATTCTCGGAACGGAAGAAACTCTGACAAAAGTGAACAGCGGAAACGTCAGAGCGGTTTGCGATCTTCAATCAACAGTCCTCAGTCGCGGTACGCATCCTGTAAATGTTTCTATAATCGTTGACGGTGTTTCTGACACCGCTGTTGCAAATCCTGAAGATTACGTTATATATGTTGAGGTAAGCTGATATAATCATGTTCGGATATATTCAACCGTTAAAGTGTGAACTTAAAGTAAAAGAATACGATTATTATCGCGCAGCATACTGCGGCTTGTGTAATGCTCTGCGTACACGTTGCGGTATCAAAGCGCGATTTATCGTTAACTATGACTTTGTTTTTCTCGCTCTTATTCTTGCATATGCGGATGATGACGTGGGAAAAATGTCTGAAAAACGATGTCCCGTGTGCCTGTCGGGAAGAAAATGTATTATATCAAAAGCATATGATAAAGCGGCTGATTTATCTGTAATTCTGACATATTTAAAACTGTGTGACAATGTGTCCGACAACAGTTTCTGGCCGGGCCTTGTTTACGGAAGATTACCGAAACTGCTTCTGCGACATGCTTATAATAAGGCGTGCAGAGCTGTTCCGGGATATGCAGATGAAGCTGTCAGGTTGTATGATGAACTGTGCAGCTTTGAAAGAAATCGAGTTTCTTCTGTTGATGAGCCTGCCGATAAGTTCGGTCAAATGCTTTCTCTTGCTGCGGAAGGCGAAGATGACAAGGCAAGAATACTCAAGGTGATTTTTTATCATATAGGTCGCTTTGTTTATATTATTGACGCCCTCGACGATTACGAAAAAGATATAAAGCATAACGAATATAACCCGATAGCTGAACGGTTTGACGTTCACGAGCCGAGTCTTCCGGATTCTGTTAAAGGCGAAGTTGCAGAGACGTTAAGACTTAGTATTCAAACTGTTTTAAGCTCCTTTGAGCTTCTGGGTAGGGGACAGAACGAAAATATATTGAGAAACATTATTGAACTCGGGATGGAATTTTCCATCAAAAGAGTTCTTAAAAAGGAGAATAAAAAATGAAGGATCCGTATTCTGTACTGGGTGTTTCTTCAAATGCTTCAACTGATGAAGTAAAAAGAGCGTACAGAGAACTCGCAAAAAAATATCACCCCGATAACTATATCAACAACCCTCTTGCCGATCTGGCGGAAGAGAAAATGAAGGAAATCAACGAGGCGTATGATGCCATTATAAAGGGAAGAACTTCATCTTCTTCGTATGGTGGTAATACCTCATCCTCGTACAGCAATTATTCGGGCTCCAAATATGCCGCTGTCTGTCAGGCAATTTATGAAAATAACATAGCTCTTGCAGAAAAGCTTCTCTCGGAAAGTCCGGTGCATGATGCCGAATGGAACTTTCTCATGGGAAGCGTGATGGTTAAAAAAGGATGGTTTGACAACGCAAGGTCATATTTCGCAAAAGCATATTCGATGGAACCGAATAACAGAGAATATGCTGAGGCTCTTAACCGTATGCGGTATTCCGGCAGCGGAGCGAACATGGGCGGTGCGATGCTAACTCCGTGCGATTGCTGTACCGGTCTTATGTGTGCAGATTGTTTGTGTGATTGTTGCTAGTCGGAGAGTTTAAATGAGAAGTGACAAGGTAAAAAAACTTACACTATCTGCTGTTTTTGTTTCACTCTCGGTACTGCTCTGCGTTTTTGCATCTTTTTTTCCAACCTTATCATTGTGTATTATTGCGGTTTCGGGAATAGCTTCTGCCATTCTTTTGATTCATTGCGGCTACAAATACTCGATTCTTGCTTTTCTTGCATCTGCAGTGCTTGTTTTTTTGCTTGCACCTGATAAAGAGTGCGCCGCATATTATATTATTCTGTTCGGACACTATCCGTCGCTTAAGACCTTTACGGAGAGAGTGACAAACAGAGTGACTGTATGGGCCGTTAAAATAGTCGAAGCAAATGTTCTTTTTGCAATTCTGTTTGCAGTTTCAACATATATTCTCGGTATTTATGATGCTGTAGGGAAGGGTGAAATTTTGATAACGGCACTGGCTTTCAATGCCGCTTTCATTCTGTATGACATATGTCTCGGAAAAATAATGTTTCTTTATATTTCAAAATATTTGCAAAACGGCAGATTGTAGGTTTGTCAATGATGTGTTACACATTAGGGAACGCGAACAAGACGTGCTTAGGTGAGCGCCAATTGAGTGGGCGCATAGGGAAATTGTTGTATTGACGTTGACGAACAGCCAATTGCTTTTTGAAATCATCGAA
>JAFQSU010000067.1 GCA_017409405.1 Oscillospiraceae bacterium
GCACAACGAAAACTCGTTGATTTCGCGAAAAGAACACTTTACAATAGAGCTACAATACGTAAAAGTCAGAAAGGAACGATTTTTATGAAAAAACTATTGGCAATTATTTTGGCAACAGCATTACTCGTCGGAATGCTTCCGACAGTATTTGCTGCAGAGGGAGATATCTCGGAGCAGGTATCCGTTACCTATACTTTAAAAAAAGACGGAAGAACGGATGCAAGGACGCAAACATGGTTTGAGCGTGCGATTTTGGATTTTGAAACTGTCTCAGATTCTGAAACCGGCGAGGAAACAACCACTGCTGTTGTGAGCAAAACGGAGAAAAATCCGGCATTTACATCCTTCCCGGAAGCTTCGACAAACCCGAATGACCAATGGGCATATGTCGGTGCGACCAACACCCAATCATCGAGTGGAACGACATCTACGGAGGACGGGACAGTGATTGGTATTGTTGAGACTGAGACCAACTATCTGAACGTCGGCTATCTGCCGGGAGATGGATGGATTGCCTTTAAAATCAAGGTTCCGGCGACTGCAAATTATGAAATAACGGGACTTAGTGCATATGTTTCCAAATATTCATCAAGTGAAATGGAAATCTATATAGTTCCGAAAAGTGAAGCACTTAATACAACACTTACAGCCCCTGCCACATATGGCGATTTTAGCACTAATTTCAGTTCACCAAAATACTATGTAACGCGAAAAAACACTACAAGCTTTACCGACCTCGGAATTTTTTCGGATTATCTGGTGGGTACGGCGAATCTGAATGCTACGACCGCTGAAGTTGTGGATTTGGTCACGATCGAAGGTAAAGTGACAGACAAAAAGCTTCTGTTCCTCGAGGCTGATACAGAATACTTTCTGTTCCTGCACAACGCCAACAACAAAGCCAGGACGCTGTTTATATCGTCTATTACTCTTTCCGAGCCTGCACCGGATGTAACCTACACCTTCACAACAGGCGGAAGATCTGATGCAAGCACGGAAACATGGTTTGAGCGTGCGATTTTGGATTTTGAAACTGTCTCAGATTCTGAAACCGGCGAGGAAACAACCACTGCCGTTATACGCGAGACGGAGAAAAATCCGGCATTTACATCCTTCCCGGAAGCTTTGACAGACCCGAATGACCAATGGGCATATGTCGGTGCGACCAACGGTATGTCATCGAGTGGAACGAGATACACGAACAACGGGACAGAGCTGCCCATCGTTGAGCCCGGGAGCAGCTATCTAAGCGCTGACACTGTACCGGGAGATGGATGGATTGCCTTTAAAATCAAGGTTCCGGCGACTGCAAATTATGAAATAACGGGACTTAGTGCACGTGTTTTTTCAAATGGCTCAAGCGAGACGGAAGTGTATATAGTTCCGAAAAACGAAGCGCTTAATACAACACTTACATCCACTACCACATATGGCAATTTTAGCACTTTGTTAGGTAGTTCATCGAAATATTATGTAACGCGAGAAAGCGCCACAAGCTTTGCCAACCTCGGAATTTCTCCGGATTATCTGATGGGTACGGCGAATCTGATGGGCGATGCTAACGCGGTTCAGGATTTGATCACGATCGATGGTGGAGTGAAAAATAAAAAACTTCTGTTCCTCGAGGCTGATACAGAATACTTTCTGTTCCTGCACAATGCCAACGGCAAAAAAAGGGGTATGCCTGTATCGTCTATTACTCTTTCCAAGCCCGAAGAGCTCGGAGAGCCGGAAGATGAAGCTGCAGAAGGAAAAGTTTCCTTTGCAGTGACAACCAACATCCCGGGAGAAGAAGTTACAAGAGTAGAGTCCCTTCCCCGCGGTCAGGAAGTTGATATGACTCAGTAT
Organism: Oscillospiraceae bacterium; assembly: GCA_017409405.1. Lineage (GTDB taxonomy): Bacteria > Bacillota > Clostridia > Oscillospirales > JAAYXM01 > SIG480. The sequence continues at coordinate 1,849 of JAFQSU010000067.1, forward strand.
ATGTCAGATAATCAGAATTATAAATTCATTGGCTGGATGCGCGGTGCATACACAGAAGACGATGCTCAGAACGAAAGCTCGTGGATAACTATCGGCGATACTTACAACGTCTGGACAAATACATTCCTTACTGCAGTTTATGAACCTGTAACAGCATCTGATGAAAAAGCTGTAGAGTTCTGGAATCAGAACGGCGCATATCTTGGAAAGTCAACGGAAAAAACTTATGCAACGGATGTAAAGAGAGTTCCGACGCTTATTGGTTTTGGAACTTTCAAAGGTTGGTTCATAGGTGAAACAGAGAAGCTTCCGGAAACATTTGCTGAGCTCAAGGCGGGCACAACAAACGCAGTTGCGCAGTATGAAGCATCGGCAATTTCCAACGTAACATTCAATGGCAATGCAATAGCTGGTGCAGATACATATGACGCTCCGGTAGAGCTTGACAAAGATAGCGAAACAACTGCATGGCTGCGTGATGGAGAACCCATAGCATACGGCAAAACATATAAGTTCAACGTATGGGATGCAACGAACATCACTGAAGGAACAGAAGAAATAGAAGATAAAGTTCCGGTTGCAATTCTTGATTACAGCGAAAACCATAAGGCATATATGCTCGAATATGATGCCGGTGCTTATGACATCGTAGAAGCAGGTATTATCTTCGGTAAAGATACTGCTGATATAAAGAAATACACCTCGCAGAGAAAAGAAAAGCACCATCAGTTCACTGTTCCGGAAGAAGGAGCGCTGGAAGCAACAGGATATATTATTTACACCTTGGATGGTGGCGCAAACTATAAGACAAAGTATGTATCTGTAACAACAGCAAACTAACATCCAAAACATACCTATAGCGGAGAGGAACCCTCTCCGCTATAATAAAAATTAACGGAGGAGAAAAACGTGAAAAAGATATTATCCCTCATTATTGTGATTGCAATGCTTGCATCGATGCTTCCGTCGGTGTTGGCGGAGACTCTCGTACCGGACGAGGAGCTTAGGGAAATTGCAGCTGTTACCTACACCTTCCCGAAAGGCGGAAGATCGGATGCAAGCACGGAAACATGGTTTGAGCGTGCAATTTTAGATTTTGAAACCGACGGGGAAACAACCACTGCCGTTGTACGCAAAACGGAGAAAAATCCGGCATTTATATCCTTCCCGGAAGCTTCGAC
>JAFQSU010000068.1 GCA_017409405.1 Oscillospiraceae bacterium
AACAGCGTTCTTCTATGGTAAGATGTTTATAGTTCATACGTTTCTCCTCCTGTAGTTTATGGTGTGGTAACTTTATTCTACCAGAGATTCGTATGAACTTTCAACTTTTTCAAGTGTTGCACTTGATAGTATAACTCACCCTAAACAAAAAAGGAAACAGGATTTATCATCCTGTTTCCTTTTTATATAGAAGTATATCTACAAACCAAATTTTATCTTATGCAGATATTGCCATTGTTCGTGTATTGTGGTATACTGTTTTTATCACAAAAAGGCAGAGTAGAAAATATCGGGTCAAGTGCCGTGTGAACGGGGAGTTGTCACACAGACGAAAATGCTTGTGCATTGCCGTGATATTTTCGCATCCCGCTGCGAATGACTGTCCTCTTTGTGTTTTATTACTTTCTCTAAAATACAAAGGAGGACTTATTTTATGCAAAACCGTATCAAATCTTCGGCACGCGAGCTTCACAACATACACTCACTCGCTATGTGCGCCGTACTCACAGCGCTTTATGTTGCAATAAACTCAGCTTCTGTTTATGTCACCCCATCTCTGAAGCTCACCTTTTCTTATCTGGTGCTCGGAATCCTCGGCTACAGATTCGGTCCCGTTACCGGAACACTTTCAGGCCTTGCATGTGACCTTATCGCATACGTTGTGCGACCTGCAGGCCCTTTGCATCTGGGCTTCACGCTTTCGACCATGCTTACCGTTCTTATCTTTGCCGTTTTTCTTTATGGAAAAGAGCTTAAGCTGTGGCGTGTCATTCTCTCACGTACTCTTATAAATCTTGCAATAAACATTGCTCTGAACACCTTCTGGCTTTCCAATCTCTACGGCAAGGCGTATACGGTTTTACTTTTTGAGCGCATCGTGAAAAACATCGCTCTGCTCCCCATTGAAGTTTTGCTTCTGATGTTTGTTCTTAAAGCCTTTTCAAAAATAACGCAGCATATAGGTAATCACTGAGAATTTCTGCGAATATATTTTAGACGGAGTTGATTTTTTTGGATATTATCAAATCAATAATCATAGGAATTGTTGAGGGTATAACCGAGTGGCTTCCCATCAGCAGTACCGGACACATGATTCTCATAAATGAGTTTATGGGAATCTCCGATACCGACTTTTTCTCTTCACAAATCTTTCTGTATGTAATTCAGCTCGGAGCAATTCTTGCGATTGCAACGCTTTACTTTAAAAAGCTCAATCCGTTTGCACCGTCAAAAACGGCATCAGAAAAAAATGATACATGGCAGATGTGGTTTAAGGTTATAGTTGCATGTCTTCCGGCTGCCGTTCTCGGGCTTCTTTTCAACGATGCAATGGACGCAATTTCAACACCGTTGGTTGTCAGCGCAACACTTATTATTTACGGTATCTGTTTCTTGTTCATTGAGAAAAAGAAGAAGACTGCATCAATTTCAGACCTTAATAACCTCACCTATAAAACCGCGTTTTATATAGGACTTTTCCAGGTTCTTTCCATAATCCCCGGCACTTCACGCTCAGGCTCAACGATTCTCGGAGCAATGCTCCTCGGCACTTCGCGTTCCGTTGCCGCTGAATTTTCCTTCTTCCTCGCTATTCCCGTTATGTTCGGCGTAAGCTTTCTTAAAATTATCACCAACGAATATATAATGACCGCAAATGAGTGGATGCTCCTTATCGTTGCAATGGTCGTTGCATATGTTGTTTCGCTCATTTCCGTAAAATTCCTCATGAACTACGTAAGGCGTCACGATTTTAAATCATTCGGAATTTACCGCATAGTTCTCGGAATTGTAGTCATCGCACATTTCCTTATATTTAAGTAAAATGTGAAAGCACCCCAACTGAGGGTGCTTTCACATTTTACTGTGCCTTTTAATATACTGTATCAGAAAGAGAAACGGTTCAATACAGTAGTGAAAGGAAGATTATGTGCTATGACATCCAGACTTAAATTTGCCGTTGTCGGCGGTGATGCGAGACAGGTTCAGCTTTCTGCGCTTCTTGCAGAAAACGGCCATGAGGTTTACACTTTCGCTCTTGACCTTGCCGAGCTTTCATCAAGCGTTATTTGCGGCAACGATATATCACAGCTCAGAAACGGGTTTGATTGTGTTATTTTGCCTATTCCCATAAAATCGGACGAAGAGCATCTCAACACTCCGCTTTCATCGTATCAATATCTTATTGATGAGATTTTCACCCTGCTCCCCACCGGCCAGACGGTTATCGCCGGAAGAGTTGATAATGCTCTGTTTGAAAAAGCAGGAAGAAGCGGTATACGACTTTACGATTACCTTGAACGCGAAGACTTTACCGTTTATAATTCGATAGCCACAGCCGAGGGCGCAGTTCACGTAGCAATGAGCGAGCTTAAAACTAATTTAAACCGTAAGAAATGTCTTGTTATAGGGTTTGGGCATATCGGTAAGCTTTTATCACGCTATCTTGACGGACTCGGGGCAATTGTAACGGCAACTGCACGCAAATTTGGTGATCTGGCATGGATATCGGCATACGGATATAATGTTTCGGAAACTAAAAACGCAGTAAAATCTCTTTCTGATTTTGACATAATATTTAATACAGTACCCTCTCTCATACTTGATGAAAAATCGCTTCTGAGCGCAAAGTCCGATGTATTTATATGCGACCTTGCATCCAAACCGGGCGGTGTGGACTTTAATATGGCAAAAAAACTCGGGTTGCATACGGTACACGCCCTGTCCCTTCCCGGGAAATATGCACCCAAATCAGCTGCGGAAGCACTAAAAAACACAATCTATAACATTTTGGACGAATGGGGGAAATAACCGTTGAGAAAGCTCGCAATCGGTTTTGCCTTGTGCGGTTCATTCTGCACATTCACAAAAGTTATCCCCGAAATAGAGAGATTGGTTTCGGACGGATATGATGTCTTTCCGATAATGTCAAAAACGGCATATTCGACAGATACAAGATTCGGAAAAGCTTCTGACTTCATATCTGTTATCGAAAAGGCTTGCGGAAGGAATATAATAAAGACAATCTCTGAAGCAGAGCCAATCGGCCCTAAAAAACTGCTTGATGCCCTTATCATTGCGCCTTGTACAGGTAATACTGCAGCCAAGCTTGCATGCGGCATCTGTGATACATCCGTAACCATGGCAGCAAAAGCTCATCTTCGGAACGGAAGACCTCTCATAATTGCCATTTCAACAAACGACGGTCTTGGAATGAACATGAAGAATATCGGTCTGCTTTCTGCATCGAAAAACATATTTTTCGTTCCTTTCAGGCAAGATGACAGCGCCGGCAAGCCAAACTCGCTCATTTCTGATATGAGTAAAATCCCGGACACACTCAAAGCCGCACTTGAATATTCACAGACGCAACCACTTCTTGTATAAGAAAATGGGTGTAAAAAACTCAGTTTTTACACCCATTCTATTTATTTTTCCAAAAACAGGACACCGAGCGTACCCGGTCCGCAATGCGTAGAGATTGTGCAGCTTGCACGGCTTATGTGAATTGTTTTAAAAATGCCACTGTCTTCAACAAGCTTCTTAACCATATCCAGACGTTCCTGCGGAACTCCCGAATGAGTTATATACATATGCTCGGGATTGATATTGTCGTATTTCTCAAGCTGTTCTTTCACATACTGAGCAAGAACCTTGTCCATGTTGCCGCGGTATTTTTTGGATGCATGCAAAACTCCCGTCTGATTGTCAACCTCAATACAAACCTTAAGTCCCAGAACGCCTGCCGCAAGAGCCGCAACGCCCGAGCATCTGCCGCCTGCTTTCATAAAATCAAGCGTTTCAAGGACAAAGCTGCAATGGCTCTTTGAACGGAGCTCACTTATTTCTTCAACAATCTGAGCCGCAGAAAGTCCTTTTGCAATGCGCTCGCCTGCTTCTATAACAAGGAGGGCAATAGCACTTGAAACATTGCGTGAGTCAATTACGTGAACACCCGGAAGGTCTTCTGCCGCAAGCAGACATGACTGATAACTGCTTGTTATTGCAGATGAGAGTGTAATATGAATAACCTCGTAACCGGCATCAACCCACGGTTTGAAATACTCCGTGTACTCTGCCGGATTTATCGCCGAGGTTTTCGGCAAGGTTCCGTTTTTTCTGAATGCTTCATACAAATCATCAGGAAAAACATCAACACTGTCCATATATTTTTTGTCTTCGAGAGTAATTGAATATGAGATAAGATTTACGGAATATTTTTCCTGAAGCTCAGGTCCTATATCGCAGGTTCTGTCTGCACTTAAAATTATCTTTGACATATCTGTTCCCCTTTCAAAGGAAGAAAGGTCTATTCTTCTTCCCAGTTATGGTAAACGTTTTGAACGTCGTCATTGTCGTCAAGCATATCAAGAAGCTTCTGCATATTTTTGATGTCGTCTTCATTTTCAAGCTTAGTATAGTTCTGCGGTACAAGCTCAGACTCTGCAGAAACAACGGTATAGCCGGAAGCAGTCAACGCCTCACTTACCGAAACAACATCACCGGGATCGCAGAAAACCTCAACAATCTCTTCTGAAACCTCAACATCCTCAGCGCCTGCATCAAGGCACGCCATCATGATGTCGTCCTCGTCATCGGTACCGCGCTCTATAACCACAATGCCCTTATTGTCAAACTGCCAGCCGACACAACCCGTAGCACCGAGGTTGCCACCGAATTTATCGAAATAGTGGCGCATTTCAGAGGCTGTTCTGTTGCGGTTATCGGTCATTGTTTCCACGATAACGGCAACTCCGCACGGACCGTAGCCCTCATAAACGATAGTTTCATAGCTGGTGCCGTCTGCACCGGAGGCACGCTCAATAATGCGCTTGATATTGTCATTCGGCACGTTATTCGCCTTAGCCTTGGCGATGCACGCCGCAAGCTTTGAGTTACTTGCAGGATCAGGTCCGCCCTCTTTGACGGCAACAGACATTTCTCTGCCTATTTTAGTGAAAATCTTTGCACGCTGTGCATCTGTCTTTTCCTTTTTGTGAAGTATGTTTTTCCATTTGGAATGTCCTGACATTAAAATTTCCTCGTTCCGTGTTATATTTTAAAACATATTAAGTATACAACATTATTGTGTTTTTTTCAAGACAATATAATTCAATTTTAAATTTTATGTATAAACAAACACACCTGTGCGCAAAATAGAAATACATCATCACACATATGTGTGTTGATACCAATTTTTATGAGGTGAATTTAAAATGTCTAACCAGAACAACCAGCAGAACAAGAACAACCAGAATAATCAGCAGAACCAGTCTAACCAGAACAACCAGCAGAATAAAAACAATCAGAACAGCCAGCAGAACAAGAAGAACAACCAGGAAAACTACTAAGCATCTATGGAAAGAAAGCGGATGTTTGAAGCAACATCCGCTTTCTTTTTTCTGTTTTTAATTACGCCATTTTTGAAAGCATTGAGCGGTCAATCTCGGTCTTCATCTTCTCGCCTGCCATGAATCTGTCTAACTCCTCACATACATGAAGCGCAATTCTGCGGCGACCGTTTGATGCAGTACCTGCAAGGTGCGGAGTAAGATTTACATTATCAAGGAAACGAAGCTCGTTATCCGCTGCCGGCGGCTCAACTTCGGTAATGTCAAGGCATGCAAACATGCCCTTCTTTTCCTTTAAGCGTTCAATAAGATACGGTTCATCAAATATGCTTCCGCGAGCTGTGTTTACAATAATAACACGGTCTTTCAAAAGCTCGATGTTATCGCGGTTTATCATGTGCTCTGTTGCCGGAATCTTCGGAGCATGTACCGATATTACGTCGCATTCCGAAAGGAACTCGTTAAGTTCTCTCTTTTCGGCGCCAAGCTCACGAATCTGCTCTGCAGACATCGTCGGGTCGTATACGAGAATATCGACATGGAAGTTACGGAGAAGCTTAATCATATGACGTCCTACAAATCCTGCGCTGATAATGCCTACTTTTATGTCGTAGAAGTCAATAACCTCCGAAGCGTTGTGAGCATTCCACTCACCCGCTCTTGTATAGCGTGGCATTGTGAATGCGCCCTTGCAGGCAGCGATTGCAAATCCGAGAGCTGTTTCAGCTACACCCTCTCCGATTGCCGCAGCAGATGCTGTAAGGCGGATATCTTCTCTGCTTGCGAGCTCATCTGACATAATCGGCTTTATCGAGCCTGCGGCATGAAGGACAGCCTGAAGATTCGGACATGCATCAAGAATTTCTTTGTCTATAACCGGGCTATGCCATGATGTGATGATAATATCCGAGTCCTTTACAAAGTCAAGAACCTTGGCTCTGTCTTCAAAATTTTCTTCGTCCCAGAGAAACACATCGCCGTGTTTACGTATACGCTCAAAATATTTCTCTGCAAAAACTCCTTCAAGATGTTTTTTTAAAACAAGAAGTGATATCTTCATTTTTATTCTCCTTTTTCCATTTTTAACTCCCCCGTTGATTTTACAACGAGGGAGTTTTCGCAGTTAACTTTATTTTACATAGTCAAGTATGCGCTTGATAAGCACTGCAACTTCTGCTCGTGTTGTATAGTCGGTCGGAGCGACAAGTCCTGACTTGCCGTTCACAAGACCTTCGGAGATGAGGAAGGCTACTGCGTCTTTTGCGTACTCTGCGACGGTGTCGAAGTCGGGGTAGGACACCTCATCCGTCTTCGGGAGGGCGCTGAGACCCTCCCCTACGGGGGTGGAGGTCAGTGCACGGTATACTATTACCATCATATCCTGACGGGTTATTGTATTACGTGGTGCGTATTTGTTATCACCTATACCGCCGACGATACCGCAATTTCGGGCTATTGCAAGCTCTCGTGCAAAGTAGTCGGACTCACTGACGTCTGCAAAGTTTTCGGTGTTATCCGATTCAAGCTCAAACGCACGGACAAGAAGCAGTGCAAAGTCTGCTCTTGTTATGTTGTTTGCAGGTGAGAATGTAGTCTCACTTGTTCCCTTGATGATACCTGCCTTCGCAAGCTCATTGATTGCGTCCGATGCCCAAGCGTAGTTTCCAAGGTCAACAAATCCCTTTGACGGGAGGGCAGGGACACCCTCCCCTACGGTAGTGTCTTCGCCATTGTCGGGGTTGGTGTCATCGCCTGTGTCGGGGGCAGGTGCGGCACCGCCGCCACCTCCGCCTCCACCACCGCCGCCTGACGGTGTGTCAGTCGAGTCAGCAGAACCAGAGTTCTCATTATCTGCTCCGGGTTTAGATGTTGTCGAGCCGTAAACCTTTATCGTAAAGTTAAGTCTCGCAACTCTTCCGTCTTCGTCAATCGCATCAATCTGAACAAGATTGTCGTTAATCTGCGATGCATCGGGTCTCCATGTGAAAACGCCTGTTTGTCCGTCAAACGATGCACCTCGCGGCAATCTCTTCGCCTCATAAGTTACAGCCTGCAAAAGCGGACTTTCCGCCTTGACGGTTAAGCTCATAGAGCTTCCTGCCGTAGCGGTGATACCTTCTGTATCCGTCACAAAGTACGGAGAGGAATCGTCCTTGTGTGCAATCGGTATACGGAAGGTCTGCTCGGTATCAACAAAGTAATTATATCCCTTGTCAAAATCACCTCTGTCAGCAAAACCTGATATGAGAGACGTATTTCCGAGATGCAGACGCACACTTCCGTCAATATCGGGCGACGGCTCGGCGCTCAGTATACGGAACGAGCCGTTGTCCTCAACATGGGTATTATCTACATAGATGTAAGTATTGGGAAGTGTTTTCAAATCAACATCAGATGTGAATTCTACATCGATATAGTTATCTGTCGAAAACTCCGTCTGAAATCCCGTAATCGTTCCGGTATACGCAGGTGTAAGTCCCGTCTGATTTGCTATCGTTGTTCCGTCGTTTACATACGAATAAGTAATCTTATCGTCATTCATCGAAACAACACCGATAAAGCCGCAGAAATCAAAGCTTGCGTCACTGCCGTTTGATGTCTTGTAATGTACCTTGTACGGAACGGTTGTATCCTTTGCATAAACAATGTAGTCAATTCTGCCGTTTTCAAGCGTTACCTTAACAGCCTTCGCCTCATCCATCAAAAATTCTTTTTCGTCTGCACGTGTGACAGTAACCTTTTCGATATTCTTTATATATCTCTCACCGTCATACGGTTCAACGACAGAAGTAAAGAGTGTATCAAGCTTTTCATTCTGCGCTTTTCCGTCGTTAGCACCAGTGTGACGTGCGAAGAGATACCTGACCTTATCGATTGCAAAAGGCTTTTTCGGAGGTATAGCAGATGTTGTCGTAAGCTCATCAAGCTTAAATGAATTAAGCATCGTAAGTCTTACACGCAAATCATTGTTCGGAGGATTGAGTTCCCTATAGTGGTCATCTACCTTCCAGTCAACACTGAAAACATCGGCATTTTCGGGAGCGGTTGCACGGTCAACCTCACCAAACCAGCTTTCGGTGCCGAGACCATCGGTCTTTCCGCCAAGGTCACGGTCGATATCATATATGCCGAACTTTCCGCCGTAAGCGTTTTTGATGTCTACGGAAAGAACGTTACTCTCTCCCCAGCCCTTGTCAATGCCCTGATATGAGCCTATATAATTTCCGTCAGCATCCGTCTGACTCTGTACTGCGACGTTGTCCGAAAGCTCTGCCTCACGACCGAGAGCGTGGAAGGAATAGAGATGGTCTTCACCGCCGATTATGTGGAAGAAGTCAACGCCGTAGGATACATCGTCGTTTGCATCAACCATAACGAGAGTGCGCCTGTACTTCTCAACCCCCTGCCAGTCATAGACTGCCGCATTTTCGACATCCATGAGCTGAACATTTCCCGAATCGTCAAAATGCATCGGGTTTCCGCCAATTACATTTCGCTGTGCGAAGTTGTTTACCGTAACCGTATTATGACTTAAGGTGTGCTGGTCAAACTCAAAGCGCTGTGCACTGTTGTTGTCCTTAACCGCAGGCTCACCCGGGTCCGCACCGACCTCAAGGCCGTACGCATGGAATCCAAGATTGAGCTTATCACGGTGTGCGTGACCGCCCATCATTCCATACCAGATATAGAAGTCGCGCTGTGTATTTACGTTTCTCTGATTATCATCCGAGATGTACCAGTCTCCGGCACGGAGCATGGCAAGTCCGTATCCGCCAAAGTTCTCACTCGGAAGCTTTATCGTACTTGAACCGTCTACAACCTTTTCAATCTCCTCAACAACAGCCTCGGGCTCTTCTAAGAAGATTGAGCCATGAATGCCGTCTGTCTCGTTTCCGTTAAGGCGGTAGAGATAACGCGCGACATTTGCTTTCATCTCTTCATCTTCCGTGAGTTCGAACGCCAGAGTCAGAGCATTCATATCCGTAAGGGACAGAAGATGTCTGCCCATAGCATCGTGGTCACCAAGGTTTGGAGATGCATCAGAAACACAGAGAATCTCAAGCTGACCCGTCAGCATACGCTTAAATTTCGGGTTGCTGTAGATGTCGTACAGTTCTTTTTTATCCTCGGGTATCTTGTCATAGCCGTTCAAAATATCGCCAAGCTGCACAAGATTTGATACCCATCCTGCGTTATATCCCGGTGCCGTCTCATTTGCATGACCGTCACGACTGACTATACCCATAATCTGAGACGCGATATTTCCGCCGGTGTATCTATTTGCCCCTGCTGCACCACCGGATTTGAACTCAAAGTCAATCCATTCCTCGGTTTCAGGAGACGAGTCAAGCACAACACCTGCAAGCAGGTGCATAATCTGGTCAGTCGGGAAGTTACCCTGATATCTGCGCTTAAGACGTGCCTCGTGAAGCGTACGGAGCAGCCCGTTTTCAATGTTCATCGAAATCGCAGTAGCGCTTGTTTTCGGATTTTCAAAGCCGTACTTTTCTGCCTTTTGGGACAAGAAAGCAATTGTCTCTTCGTTTTTAAGTGCCGGCCAGAAAGCATCGTATGCCTTTATAAACAATGTTGCTATAGTTACGTCGTGAAGCTTTCCGAGGATAAGCCCGTGAGGAAGACCGGTAAGAGTCCCGTCCGCATTTTGCTTATAGCTGTTATCCGATACAGGGAGACGCTTTCCGATTTCAACAACGTCAAAGTCGGGATATGCATCAGCTATACGGTCAACAAGAATCGCTCCCGTGACGCCGTATTTCTCTTCACCCGTATAAATATATGCATCCATAAGTGAAGTAAGAGCATTCCATATAAGCCCTTGTCCGTACGGGTCCCAGATTCCGTAATAGTTGTAATATGCTATAAACGGCTCTATTCTGTACTCCGTTACAGGGTTTCCGTCCTCATCGTATATCTGTTCACCTTTATCATTCTTCATGTAGTGGGTATATTCATAACCCCAGCCGTCGTCTACCGCATAGAACGGGTCGTTCTTTTCTTTGTAAAGCTCGTTATAGAGATATCCGCCCTCTACTCCGTAGCCGTAGTAGTTCTGCCACGCCTCGTCGGTGTGCTTGCCGCCGGGGGCAATGCAGTCACATACCTCTTTTGTACAGACGAACATCTCGTGGTGCTTCTGCAAAGCCATTTCGTAATCCCAGTTTGCATGTTCGTCAAGACCGAGCTTATAGAATTTTTCAAAGTCGTTTGACGGGAAATAACGTCTGCAATCCGGGCACTGAACCTTCCACGGTTTATTGAGTGCATCACGCTTAAACGGTCTTGAGCCATACTGTGCTTCAAGCTCTTTTCCGCAATAGAGACAGTCCGTATAACCGGAGTCGTTAAAGCGTGCCGTCATGTGCTGCGCACGCGGAAGCTCCTGCGTCGTGACGAAGTTCCAGAGTTCTTCACGCATGTTTACGTATATATCCGCCTGTGCAACAGCAGACTTCATAGCACTCTTTGCCCAGTCATAGCGCTCAATGTTGCGGCGCGCATTCGCCACCTTTGTGTCCGTATAATACGTCCTGCGCGTCTTGCCTGAGCCGACAATAACGGTGAGTGTGAAGTCTTCTACGTAATTTCCCCACTCCGCCGTGACCGTAATCGTACCGATACCGTTTTGGAGTGCTGTAACGGTATTTCCCGAAAGGTCTATGATTTCAGGAGAGTTGTTTGTGAACGAAAGAGTACAGTTTTCAGTATATTCGGGAACATTTGCCTCCCACTCAACAATGTCGTTTCCGAGTGTCAGTGTATCGCCTACAGCGAGAGCTTCCGGTGTTTTTGTTCCCTCTATCGGAAATGCACCGCTGAAGCTTATCTTATTAACCATAAGCAGGCTGTATGCTGCACCTGCGCCCTGAATTACAAGGATGTGTTCTCCTGCATTTTCGACATACGCATCACCGAGGTACGTTGTTCTTTCTGTATCTCCGTCATTATATGCCGTATGATTTGAATCATAGCAATCAAAACGACCTATCCTGTAAGCATCGGTGAGATAATCCTCGACCTTTTCCCCCTCTTTCGGAATCGGAGCGAGATATACATACCCTGCACCGAGCGCATTATATGCAAGGTGTTCCAAAGCAGCTCTGTAATGCCCCGACTTTGGCATATTCACCTTCAAAGCAAACCATTGTCCGTCGGTCAGAGTTGTTCTGAGAAAGGAGCCACTTGACAGGTTGAAGCTCATGTCGTTTTTTGCTATTGCTTCATCACGCCCGTACCAGCTCCAGCCATCGGTATAGTCGGCAGTGATACCGTGACCTTCTTCAACTCCGCATATATCGTTGTTTGCGCGGCTCTGATTTTTATAATGCTCAGGATATATGTAATAGGACGGATTAAGCCATGCCTCACCGGCTGAGTTATTAACCTTTTCATCAAGCTTATATGAAACTCTGTCACCCGAGTCTGTCGGGTTAATTACTCTGACATATCCTACCGCAACGTCCTCTTTGTCCTGTATCTCAACCTTCGCCGTGATTTTTGCACGACCGAAGTTTGTCCCTGCCGTGACGTTAAGCCCGTCAACCGTAGCTATATTTTCGTCGGATGACGAAATTTCCTTCAAGGTAAAGTCACTTATCGGGTTACCGAACTTATCGGCAAGAGAAAGAGTTGTGCTACCACCCGAAATAAGTCTTCCGTTTTCGGGTATAAGCTGATTGGTCTTTATCTCCTGTTCGACGTACTCGCCGCTGAAGGTGATTTTTGAGATTATGTTACCCGTTGTACCTGCGTTTGTTTTCTTGAAAACGAGGAGGTGGTCGCCCTTTGCTTTAACCTCGACGGACATAACCTTTGCCGTACCGTCATACTGTGTGCTGTCAAGCGTGCCTATCTTGTAGGTATCGTCTGCCACAAGCCCGGCTATCTCATCGATTCGCTCCTGCGGAAGCTGCGGATAGAGAAGCTTTTCCTCGTCCGTAAGTACCTCATCGTCAAGCTTTAAGTAATAATACGCCTTTCCGTCGTTGTGCGAAAGCACTGACATCGGGATGAAGTAAACGTCCGCTACACCGTTGTCCGTATCGTAGTTTATCTTTACGTCATAACGACCCGTCTTCTCAAACGGGAACGCAAGGGCGTGGAAGCCGTCCTTTGCCGTAGCTATAAGTCTGAACATACCGTTTGAAGCCTGATAAAACGAACGGTTTTCCTTATATCCACCATTATTTGTGTTTGTTCTGCTATATTCCGTATTCCATGCATACGCATACCAACCGTCGGTAAAATCTGTCGTTATACCGCGAAGGTCGGCGTTTGCTGACTTATCCCCTGTTTCTTCTGCTTTAAGCTTGACAACAGGATTTTCCCATGTGTTCTTTACGAGCGCGAAGGTGTATGCCTTCGTTGCCTCTTTTCCGGCATAAGCTGCCGTAATCTCCGGCGGTGCCCACGGAATAACCTCTGTAAGCTCAAGCTTTGCAGGATATATTCTGCCTATGTTGTCTGTGTTTGCTACATCGGCTGTTGCAATCTTGAATACAACAACATACTCTCCCTTTTCAAGCTCAATCTCAGGTGAGCCGTTTCTTGTTTTAAGCGGAGCGATTGATTGTCTATAGTTACTTGAAACTCTTGTCGGCGCACATACCGCAAGCTCGTCCTCACTGCCGAGCAGAGTCGGAACATCCGAAAGAGCCGTAGTTCCGGGGAGAATATGCACTGTAGCTTTTCCCGGGTAATTTGTCCCGTTGTTGTTTGTTCCCGTGCAGATATAGTTTATGTTATACAGTCCGTCTTTTGCAACATCGAGCTTGATTGCAAACCAGTCACCGACCGTACCTGAGGTATACATATAATACCCCGTGTACTTACCTGCTACCTCTGAATACTGAACCTTTGTGGTCAGTCCGTCGGACTGACCGAAATACTTCCACTTGTTCCCCGTAGCCGGATAGTCTGTAAACTTATCTACCGACTTATTCAAATCGGCATCGCCGTTTGGCGCAAGGCTGTATACGATTGGCTCAGGCGTCTCCGCTGCAAATGAATATACGGGAAGAAGTGAGACAACCATGCACAGAACAAGCAGAAGCGATATTGCTCTCTTTTTCATTTGTTATCCTCCGCAAAAGAGTTTACTTTACGTTGTTATAAGAAATCTCGTAAGCTTCAAGAAGCTCGGGGAGACCCATCTCGTCAAGGGATGCGACGTATTCGTCAAACTTTGAAAGCGGCTCCTGACCGAGAATTATTTTTGTCATTACTTCCTGTGTATAAGTTGTAAGTGCTGCCTGATACTGTTCAATAACATCCTTCTGCTCAGGAGCATGTGCAAGCCAGGTTGTTATTGTCGGCTCGTCATGGAGATGCGAAAGAACAAGGTCGCGTGTCTCTGCAATCTCATCGGATTCAAGACCGAGAGTTGCCTCTTCGTCAAGAAGCGTATATGCGCCGTAGGTAGAGAAGCCGTAGAGAGAGTTCGGCTGTGTTCCCTTTTCATCGGTGATGAACCTCTTCTTGCCGTCTACTACTTCATAGGTTTCACCCTCACGACCCCACGAAACAAGCTCACGTGCCTCATCGGTATAGAACCAGTCGAGGAACTTTGCGGAATTTGCAATTCTTCCCTCGTCCTTTGTGTTGCACATAAGCATGCCTATCGGGTCAATTGTGTATCTGTTCATAAGAGCGACACCGCCCTCACGAGCTATCGGCGGAACCATTGCATGAAGGTCATAGTCGGGGTTTTTAGTACGTCCAAGACCGTTGAAGAAGTCGATTCGTGTCTGATACTCAGGCATGATAAATCCGCGGTCTGTTGTCATAAGTTCCTGCCATGTAGACTCGCTTATCGTCATAAAGTCGGACGGCGTAAGCTTTTCGTCAACCATCTTCTTGAGGAAGGTTATAACCTCAAGCATAACATCCTCGCTTGCACCGTAGTGCCACTTACCCTCATTAAAGTCATAGTAGAAGCCTGTGCTCCAGTACGGCTTCCAGGACGGACCGGAGGCGTCTATATGATTGAATGCCGAGCGGAGGCAGAACGGATACGAATCGGGATAGATTTCTTTAAGCTGTTTGCAAACCTCATAGAGCTCATCGAAGGTTTCGGGAACCTTGAGGTTGTGCTTTTCAAATATATCCTTGCGGTAAAGCCATGCACGGACGCCGGAGGACTTTTCCTTACCCATTGCCGGAGTGTAGTAAACCTTACCGTCGTATGCTTTTCGTACCGTTACATACTGTGAATATTCCTCTTCAGAGAGTGAATCAAGCCATGCGTTGTAGTTGGGCATATACTCTGCCATATCGTCAAGAGCGATGATTGCGCCGCCCTCGTTATACTGGTCACAGCGGAGCTTTGTCGTAAATGCCATAACATCCGGAAGTGTTTCGGGAGAAGCGAACATGAGCGGATATTTTGTCTTTGCGTCCGATGACGGGATTGCGGTGATTTCAAGCGTTGCGCCGCATGCCTCTTCTATGTATTCGAAAACCTTCCAGTCCTCCTGATACGGCCAGCTTACATGAGACGGGATGTTAAGCTGTATGACATCCTCACGTGTGAGCGGATCGAGGTTGGCTTCGCTTCCCTTAGTTATGTTTCCGCCGCAAGCGGCAAGGGACAGCATCATTATTCCCGATAAAATCAATGCGGTTAATTTTTTCATTTTCCCGAATTCCTTTCTTCGTTATGTGTGTAGGTTTATTTTTGTGTGGGAGCATTCGAAGAATCTCATGCCCCCACTATGATGGGTATGGGCGGTCCGAAAACCGCCCAGTGAGTTGTTACAATATAAGTGACTTAGTCGGAGTAAACTATCTTATAATCATTTCCGTCCTTGTATATTACATATCCGCGGACGTTTGAATATGCTTGCGTAAGCTTTACGGCAAACTGACCGTGGTTGTCCTTGCCCTGTGCAATGTGCTTTTCCTGGGCACTGTTGACGCTCGGTGTGCCGTTTGAAGCAACTATACCTGCTTCTACTATCTCATAGTCTGCTGCATCATACTCAATCATGTATGCATCAAAGCCTTTTTCGAGAATAACTATCGGCTTCTTGTCTTCCGGAACAGCTATCTTGCCGTTTTCGATAGTCGCTGCACCCCATACATAATATGTATAATCCGGATTATAGCTTACTATCATGCTGTTTCTTATCCAGCAGCTGAAAGTAGAGTTAGTTGCCTTTACTATTATCGGAGAATTGTACTTCATTGAAGCTCCGTTTATTGTGTTCTGCAAATCAGCCGCTTCAAAGGGACCGGCTACATCAAGTGCGGTATAATCCGCTACTGCACGGATAACACCATCCGAAAGAGCGGAATTTGCCGTGAACGTCTCACCGTCTGCGGTTTTCCAACCGTTAAATGAGTAACCTATCATTTCCGGCTCAGGAAGTTCTTCAAGTGCTCCAAACTCTGCTGCGGTATAATCTGCCCAAAGCTCGCCGTTCATGTTCCAGAGCTCAACTCTGATTCCGTCTGCTGACGGAGCTTCTTCTTCATAAATCGCAGTTATAAATGCGTTTGAATAAACTGTATACTCAAAATTTTCCTGCGAAGCGTCCGTAATAAACTTGCCTGTGAGTGAGTTTCCGCGTTTCCAGCCAACGAACTTATAGCCCTGAACGTCTTTTGCAGTAAGAGTTACGGTATCGCCACGCTTGAGCGTTCCGTTAACCGTGAAGTCAACGCCCTTGTCGATGTTTGAATATACACCGAAAGTTACGGAATCATCAGTCGAGTCAACAACCGTGACCTTTGCCGGAATCATATTATACGGAACAGCGGTGTCGATAGTTGCAGAAATTTCTGCCTCGCCTACCGCATTTGCCGTAACGGTTGCATCGTTTACGGATACTGCGTTACCTGTGCTTGCAAATGTTGCTGCTGCAGGTACCTGCTCGCCGGTTGCTGTATTGTATATCTTGGCTTCTGCTGTCGCCGCACCGTCTACCATAAGTTCATCGTCTGTAAGGGTTACAACACCTGCATATGCCTCGCCGGTTGCATCACCTTCAAGGATAAGCTTCTTGGGGTACATTCTTCCCTGAGAACCTAAACCGCCTTCTCCATCCAAACCAAGACCCAATCGGCTACACTTGAAAACAAGAATGTATTCACCTGCAGAGATATTACGCAAAGCATCAAGCTCGAAAATTCCATCAGTGTCTTCCGTTTCGCCTTTGTAGCTGTTGTAGTAGTAATTTATCTCTGTTTCGTTTAACGGAGCTGCTTCATCAAGTGCTTCCGCAATACTCTCTGTGTCAGCCGGAAGAAGGTATACATTACCATAACCTGCATTCGTGTCAGTCTGAGCATATCCGAGACGTACCTTATAATCGCCCGTAACAGGAACGTTTATATTAAGAGCAAACCAGTATCCGACGGACGTACGTGCATCTATTCTTTTGTTAGTGTCTGTCTTGACAGACAAACTTTCACGATTCTTTGAGTTCCACGACCAGAGTGCCTTTGTCATGTCATACCCTACTGTGCTAAGATCGGTACCGCTTGCGAGTCCATTGACAAAATCATATGTAAACGTATAGTCCGCAAGGTCGGGAGCAGCCTCTGCCACATTTACCGCAACGCTGTTGAGCGCAACGCCGTTTACAGAAGTTGTTATGTTTGCCGTACCGACAGCTGTGCCTGTGACCGTACCGTTTGTGACTGTTACGCAATCATCGCCCGTAACTGCATATGTAAGGGTAGCATCAGTGATGTCACCGCCGTCACTCATCGGCCCTGAAACCGTGATGTTCGCGGCGGCTCCGCCAACAGTGATATTCTCTTTGTCTATGCTTGCTGCTGCACCGTACATAGGAGCGGCAAGTGAGCCGTCCCCACTTGTGAGGGTGAGTTCCTGCGGATACAGATAGAATCCACCGTTAGCGCCTGCTTTTTCGACGCGAAAAACTACAATATATTCTCCTGCCGTTAAAGTTTTTGCTGTGGCATTTAAAGCTTGCGTCTGGTTCGGTCTATTAGCGCCCGTATCATATGCTGTCATTTCGTCGCTAATCGGAGTGGCTGTTTTAAGTGCTTCCTCAATATCTGCTGTATTACCAGCAAGTATATAGGTATGACCATATCCGGAACCTGCAGCAGCATTTCTACGTGTGTAGTTGAGAGTCGCCTTATAGTCTCCATCAACCGGGACGTATATTCTGAATGCCGCCCACTGGTTGAGAGCCATTGCTTTAATCTCTACTGCTGCGCCTTGACCTGTTGAAGTATGCGAAGAAATGTAGGTTTGAACTGTGCCTACGCCCGTTGCCTTATCGGCATATTTCCATCTGCCGTTAGTCTCACTGTAATCATCATATGTTGTTACAGTTGTCTTAGTAGCAACATTTCCACTTAAACCGAAATCATACGTGAGTGTATAACCCACGTCCTCCGCGCCTGCGGAAAGTGCCATTGCCGGGAGAAGTGATGCAATCATCGTGATTGCGAGAATGAGAGATAATAATCTTTTCTTCATTTTCTTTTCCTCCTAAAATTTAAAGCTTTATTTTTGCCACTCCGCGGATAAGCGGTCCGTCGCTTGTCTTTTTAAGCTTCGGGATATGTGCATCCTGCGGATAAACAATACAGAAATCACCGGGCTTGAGGGTAAACTCATTGCCCTTTCCGGAAAGGAGAACATAATCCTCTTTGGGATTATATTCAGTAGTCGGAGTGAGCGCATCTACGTCTGCACATGCAAACGTTTCTTCGCCCTCTAAGACAAAGTGGATGTCGAGAAAGTCACGGTGTGCCTCAAACACTCTTTCCCCGTCGGGGACGGAGTCCGTCACCGAGGTACTGAACCACGCAACGCCGTCTTCAAGCACAAGCTTTTTGCCGATATCTGCTTTGGTGATTGACCTGATTTTTGCGAAGATGTCGGGAAAGTGGCTGTTCATGGCGTAATAAGTTTCGCTGTTTTTCAGATTGTCAAAAATCATTTCTTCTCCTTTCTGAAAATTTTCCTTGAATTTATTTTATGATTATATTATAATTTATTTTAGTCTAAAATGACATGTAAAATATTGACATACAGAGCTTTCAAATGTCAACATCGGAAAAGGAGATTTAAAGGCATGGGACCTCAGTATATATTCACACTTAATATAAAGGACACGGCAGTTGACATCATACTCTTCGTCGACCCTAAAAAGACTTTCTACGCCCAGGCTCATTCTCACTCGGGATATGAGTTTCACTATATCCGCGAGGGCGAAGCCTCGCTTCAGTTCGGAAGTGAGGCGCATATACTCAAGCCCGGAAGCTGTTATATCGTAGCTAAGGACTCTTTTCACAGAATCGGTATGGTGACAGACTCCATAGTACGTATCGGTGCGCTCATCACCCTGCACGAGGGCAAGGATGCCGCATACGAAAAGACGTTTGATGCCCTTCCGCCTTTTACTGAAATACGCCCTAATCAAAAGCTCAATATGCTTCTGGATTTGCTTTGTGATTATCTTATAACAAAGAAAACTTCCTCTACGTTTGATGAATATGTCCGCTCTGCCTTCTGCCTTATCTTCATTGAGCTTGCAAACAGCCTTGCACCGGAAGCGAAGCGTGCTGATGAAACAAACCGAATTGACGATTATGTTCCACATCTGTCAGACGAAGCAAAGAAGGACAGGATCCTCTCCTTTTTCCACAACAACCTCGCAACAGCAACACTTGATAAGTTAAGCGAAGAACTTCACCTCAGCAAAAGGCAGGTGGCAAGGTTTTTAAACGACAAGATGAATGACAGCTTTTCGGGACTTTTGAAAAAATACCGAATCGAGCATGCAAAAGTACTGATTATTTCAGGCAGCCATACTCTCGAGGAAATAGCGTTTCTTTCGGGGTATAACTCATACAAAGGGTTTTACCTTGCGTTTCAGAACTATACAGGGATGAATCCGAAGGAGTTTAAGGAAAGCGTTTTGAAGAAGGAGTAGACGATGCCACCTTATGTCATTCTGAGCGAAGCCGCAAGCAAAGTCGAAGAATCTCTATAAGAACCGATATTCTGCCGCTCCGTTTTCCTCATCATACGATATCATTTCAAAGCCAAAGCCGGACTCTTTCGCAATGACACGGTTGACGGTTTCGGTCAAATCCTTATACCATTTTGACGGGTCAAAGCCGCGCTGTTTTATGTATGTAACGCCGGGGCACTCGGAAACCGTAACATGAAGCCCTTTTCCGTCAAGCTCGCACCTCACATTCTGAGGTGCTTTTTCTTTTGCATAGGTTTCTTCAATATACTGCTTCATCTCACCAAGACCGTTTTTCTTTATCTTTTCGATAAGCGGTGCGTAGTATACCTTAGTGAATTTTGTGAGATATTCGGTTACCGCAGCATCGCCGAACCTGTTGCCGACATACTCAACGCCGCGCTTTGCGCTGATGTGAAAGTCGCGGTGAAAATATTCGTTGTCGGAAGCACGCCTGTCCATATGCAGCTTCTCGCCGCCGATAATGCCCTTTTCTGACTTGTATTTCAGAACGCATTTTGCCTTGTGAACCTCGGAATAGTCGTGGTCGTAGGGACGTATCCCGAACCTTTCAAGGCATCTGTCATACAGTGCCGGACAATGACCGCAATAGTCGTGATACGGCTCTACATGCTCGTATTCAAGAAGATGACCCTTTGACGGACACTTGTGCATATAAATCGCAAAGGTACCTTTCTCTTCATCAAGCGTCATCGTAAAGTCGCAGGCTTCCTCATTGAGCGACTTTGACCAGTAGTTCCAACAGCCGCGAATGCCGGCCTTTTCTACCTCACCGCCAAGCAATCGGCTTGTGTAATTATCGGAGATATATGTCCAATACGCTTCAACCTCCGCCTTTCCCCCACGCTCTTCAAGGTAGTTGAAAAGCTCGCTGTACATCGGAATAAACTCAGTACATGAAATCATGCTTTTATTTCACCTCAGATGTTGAAAACATCAAGTTCCGAGGTGCCGAACTCATCACGCATCTTGCGAATGTCAGCTTTCATTGCCTCAACCTGCTCGGGTGTGTTTTTGATAAACGGACGAATTACGTTTCCGGCATCTATGCCACGGAGCTTCATAAGGTCATAGAGTGCTGCAAGTCCGTTATACTTAAGCGTTGCAAAAATGAACTCATCAGCAATTGCCTGATACTTCATAGCGGTCTTGATATCACTCTTTTTAAATGCATCATAAATCTTCATATAAAGCTCAGGGATGCAGTTGTAGAAAGAACCGATTATTCCGTCAGCACCAAAAGAGAAACCGGAGAAAGCCATCTCGTCACAGCCGGAATAAACCATGAAATCCTCGCCGGCAGCTCTTTTAATTGAGCCCATTTCATCGTGGCTTCGTGCCGTATACTTAAGACCCTTTACATTAGGAATGGTAGCAAGGCGTTTTATAAGATCCTTACCCATAAGACCCGCGGCAGCAACATTATATGCTATCATGGGGATGCTTACGCTTTCCGCAATATCTTTATAGTAATTGTAGACAGCATCGGGAGAATAGCTGCCGTAGAACGGCGGAACAGAGGAGATTGCATCGGCTCCAACACTCTCTGCATGGAGTGCAAAGTCTATGCTCTTTGCAGTACCTATGTCACCGACATGTACGATTACCGGAATTCTTCCCGATACCTGGTCAAGAACTATTTCGGTGGACTTTTTGCGCTCATCCGCAGTCATTGTTTGAAAAATACCGGTGCTGCCTGTTATGTAAAGTCCGTTAACGCCCGTACCTATAAGGAATTCTATAAGCTCACGTGTGCGCTTCTCATCCACTTTTTCGTTATCGTCAAAGCAAGTGAGAGTTGCCGGAATGACGCCACGAATGTCCTTAATATCAAATTTACTCATTTTTTATGCTCCTTTTGGTCGATTTTATTTCAAGTATATTATAAATCCAATGTGACTTTTTTTACATGTAGTAAAACGCCGTGTTTTATCCATTTCTGTCAGTTTACTTCCCTACCCCGAAAGCAACAAAAAATCAGCAGTTGCAAAACAAGTTTAACAACTGCTGATTGAGTATATTTTTATCTGTCTTTTATCTGTATATATTCACGTTTTTCACAAACATCTTTATACGCAGGACGTATTATTTTATTGCCGTTAATAAGTTCTTCTATACGGTGCGCACTCCAGCCTGCAATTCGTGCAATCGCAAATATGGGTGTGTAGAGTTCGAGAGGCAAATCAAGCATACTGTATACAAAGCCGCTGTAAAAATCAATATTACAGCTGACGCCCTTGTAAATCCTTCGCTCTTCGGAAATTATCTTCGGTGCAAGCTCTTCCACCTTTGAGCAAAGCGCAAATTCTGCCTCTTTTCCCTTTTCAACCGACAGCTTTTCGATAAAGCTCTTGAATATGTCTGCACGTGGGTCGGAAAGAGAGTAGACTGCATGTCCCATACCGTAAATAAGACCGGATTTGTCAAATGCTTCTTTATGCAAAAGTGCACGGAGATATTTCGCAATCTCCTCATCGTTCTTCCAGTCGGAAACATTCTTTTTCAAATCCTCAAACATCCGGACAACCTTGATGTTTGCACCGCCGTGCTTCGGACCCTTTAGCGAGCCGAGAGCTGCGGCAACCGTTGAATATGTGTCGGTTCCGGAAGATGAAACAACATGAGTGGTAAACGAGGAATTGTTACCACCGCCGTGTTCTGCATGAAGCACAAGGGCAATGTCAAGAATACGTGCTTCGAGCTCGGTATACTCACTGGACGGACGAAGCATATGCAAAATATTCTCGGCTGTGGAAAGCTCGGACTTCGGTGCATGTATAAACAAGCTCTGATTGTCGTGATAGTGCTTATATGCATTATATCCGTAAACCGCAAGCTGGGGAAAAAGTGCTATAAGCTCAAGAGACTGGCGCAGAACATTCGGAACGGAAACATCGTCTGCGTGGTCATCGTATGAATACAAAGTCAGAACCGAGCGCGCAAGTGTATTCATCATATCCGAGCTCGGAGCTTTCATTATTATGTCACGGACAAAGCTTGTAGGCAGGCTACGGTAATCCGAAAGAAGCTCGCAGAATCCCTCAAGCTCACTTTTGCCCGGCAATTCTCCAAACAAAAGCAGATACACAGTTTCTTCAAAGCCAAATCTTTTTTCAGAATAAAAACCGCCTACGATGTCGTATATATTATATCCTCTGTAATATAGCTCTCCGCGGCATGGAACTGAGTTTCCGTCAGCATCGCTTTTGGAGGAAACAGATGCCGATATATCCGTAAGACCGGTAAGTACCCCTTTTCCGTTTATATCACGCAAGCCACGCTTAACCTCGTACTTACTGTAAAGCTCAGGGTCGATTGATGTGTTTTTTACACAGAGCTTCGCAAGCTCTGAGATTTCGGGGGTAATTTCATAAAAGTTTGTTATCTTCGACATTTATAGCTCCTTATTCTTGTATTTATATATAAATACTATCGTAAATTGTAAATATTTTCAAGTCATATTCCGTCTTATTTATAATCTGTTAACATCTTCCCTGCCTTTTACATAGGATAAGCTGTAAGAGGATTTTAAATCTCTTCCCTCTTATAAATCAAGAATAAGGAGAATCGCATGTTTATGGATAATCCATATATGATGAATCCGTTAAACGATTCTGAAAACGATGCACTGTACGACAGCATGCTCCGCTGCGGTGATATGGTTGTTGCGATGGCATATGTCCCCATGCAGGCATGGGAAAACATCCTCGACCCACACGAAGCTCTCGCACGCGGAACTCAGTTCCCTGACCTTGACAAACCTTTTTTTGGGGAGGATGTCTGGAAATGAAAGCTATGAATAATCAGATGAACAACAATTTAATGACGCCCAACGGTATGATGAAAAAAATCCGTGAGTATGATTTTGCAATAGTTGAAACCGTACTTTTCCTGGACACCCACCCTAACAATCTCAAAGCACTGAGGTATTATTCAAAGCTTCGCACAGAACGCGAAAAGCTCGTCGCCGAGTACGAGAAAAAGGTCGGTCCCATAACCATGTACGGCAATATGAGCGAAAACGAATGGTCCTGGATAGAAGGTCCGTGGCCGTGGGAAGGAGATTGTTAGTATATGTGGATTTATGAGAAAAAATTACAGTACCCCGTAAAGATAAAAAAGCCTAACCCCGCAGCTGCAAAGATAATAATCACTCAGTTAGGTGGACCCGACGGTGAGCTTAACGCTTCTATGCGCTATTTAAACCAGCGCTATTCCATGCCCTACGATACCGCTAAAGGTATACTGACCGATGTAGGTACATCGTGTTTTTTGAGGTACCCAAATTAAAATCGCCCGAAAGTGCTGATTTTGCAACGATTTTCCAGCGAAACGGCATCAGGTTTAAATACACTTCCATATCCTCTCTGGAGTTAACAACTATCTTATCGAGGATGTATTTGTAGAAATTTTCGTCTTGTTTCACGCCGTCAAATACGCTTTTTATGTGTGCTCGGATATCCTGCACGGCAGCCTGCAAATCGTATGTAGTCCCTTTTTTCTTTTCAAGCTCTCGGATTCTCTTTTCAAGTGCTTTTATGTTTTTTGCATATTCCTCCTTTCGTGTTCGGTATTCTTCTTTTGTTAAATCACCTCCTAAATATAAATCAAGAAGCATATCACTTTTTCTGCGGTGCTCTTCTAACTTTTGCCCAATCTTCTCGGTATCGTCCTCAAACTCAAGATTCTGCTTGAGAACGATCGCAAGGATGTCGCAAAGCTCGTTTGTAATTTTATCCTTATCCACATCCACGCACGCCATAACCTGAGCCAGAATCGCCATAAAATCCTTTTCGCTTATCTGACAGTTTAAATCACACCCGACTTCGTTTCCTGCCTTGTCGATATGCTTTTTACCTTGCGTGGAGTGCGTGTTGCAGTGCCAACCTTTATAGGGAGTTGGACCGTTCTTGCGCTTATACTTTGCCGAAAATGAACTTCCGCAGTGTCCGCACTTTATCTTACCCGATAGCGGATAACGATTCGTGTGCTGTGAACGAACTTCTTCCGACGGTCTGTTCTTGTCCAGTATGTATTGCGCCTCGTCCCACATCTCACGGTCGATAATCGGCTCGTGGTGGTTTGGGAGAAATGACTTTTCTTCTTCACCGTTGTTGTATGTCTTTTCGTGAGTGAGAAAGTCCTTTGTAACGGTCTTTTTCTGCAGCAGATCACCGCAGTATTTCTCATTTCGCAGGATTTTCAGAATGGTGGTATTAGACCATGTACTGTTACCGTTTAAGGTTTTAATACCCTCTTCACGAAGCTCTCGGGCAATCGTGCAGGTACCCTTGTGCTCACGCACGAACTTGTGATAAATCAGCCGCACG
Organism: Oscillospiraceae bacterium; assembly: GCA_017409405.1. GTDB lineage: Bacteria > Bacillota > Clostridia > Oscillospirales > JAAYXM01 > SIG480. The sequence goes on from JAFQSU010000068.1 coordinate 24,676, forward strand.
ATTTCCGCCCCCTTCTCGTTTATGTACATCTTGCCGCCTATAACGTTGTAGCCAAGAAGGGAGCGACCGAAAACAACGCCTTTTTCCATTTGCTGAAATTGTCCCCACTTTACTCGTTTGGAGATTTTTCGGCTCTCTTCCTGAGCAAAGGAAGCCATCATAGTAAGACGAAATTCACCGTCCTGATCAAGGGTGTTTATGTTGTCGAGGATAAAATACACACCCACGCCGACTCTCAGCAGATTTCGGGTATATTCAAGAGTATCAACCGTGTTTCTCGCAAAACGGCTGACCTCTTTGGTGAGAATCAGGCTGAATTTGCCGAGGTGGGCATCCGCTATCATCTTCTGAAATGCCTTTCGCTTTTTTGTGTTCGTTCCGCTTAAGCCCTCATCGGCATAAATCTCGTAAAGCTCCCAGTCGGGGTTACGCTTTATCTCTTGCTCGAAATATCGCTTCTGACTCTCAAAAGAGTTCATCTGGTCATCCTTGTCCGTCGATACTCGGCAATATGCTGCTACATAAATCATGTTATTCCTCCTTCCGTTTAGATTTTACTTTGCGTTGTTCTGAGCCGCAAAACTTTCCCGGTTTTGATTTTTCTTTTCCAAAAGAGCCAAAGCCGCTTCATATTGCCTGAAGTTAAGCTTTTTGTTTTCATAAAGAGCAAGAAGCATTGCTTTCTGAAGCTCAAGGGTGAATGCGGTGTTTGCATCAAGGTCTTTCGCATCTGTAAAAATCTGCCATTTTGACTCGTTCATATTCTCCACAAAGCAACGCCTCCTTCCTTGGGTTGATATAAAGTGAATCTGATACGTTTATTTAGTTTTAGACGAGAAAAATTTTCGTCGATAAAGGCAAAAGCACAGCTAATACTTTTGTATTGGCGAGCATTTTAACGCATAGCGGCGGAAATTTAGCCGTATAAAACCGTGTCGCGATTTGCTTTGTATCAACCATTATATTCAAAGTCGCTTGTACAATATGAGCTATAAGAATCGGAGATGTGCGGCAACCACATCCATAGGAATTTCACTTTCCCGGCATCCGCCCGGACTGCATTCATTGCTTGCGACGGCGTTCACAATTCGCCTTTGGGCTCGTTTTGCCTTATTGGCAAAAGCATCGCTTTTCAGGCGATTGCTCTCTTTTCCCACAAAACAGGTTTTGCGGGAGCCCTGAATTGTTATCCGCTCGAACTGTGACTATGCAGAAGTATCATTATCTGTTTCCGATTGCACCCGTTGGTGCGTTATACTGCAACGCCGTTATCTTGCGCGCTTTCTTTGTCAAGGTGTATCTTACGCTGTTATCATAGCAGTGAAAGGTTGCTTCACACCGTACCTTTTAGAAAAATATTTTGTATGGTCATCATAACAGTGAAACCACCCAGTATTCGGTGGGTTTCTAAAAATTTTTTTGAAAAAGTTTTCGACATTTTTTGCGAAATGACTTCATCTATTGTCATCATAACAGCCAAAGGTAACAAAAACGTATACCTTTGAAAAAATAATTTAAAAATTTTTATCCCTGATTTTATTAAACCAAATTCTTCTCCAAAACCTTAAGATTTGAACCAAAATTTTTTATTCCGTAAAAACCCTCTCAATAATCACCAGAAAAAACGGCGATTTTTGAACCCCCTTTTTGAAAAGTTTACAAAATGTTCATTAAGCGAAATTAGACAAAAAGATACAAAACCACACCTTTCTGCAAATTTCGAGCACAAAAAAAGACCGGCATAACCGGTCACTAAAAAGAAAAGCGACTGACTAAAGTCAGCCGCAAACGGTGCTCTTTTTATCTCTCCACAGACCAAAGAACCATATCTATTTTCCGTGGTGTCCAAAAATCTGTATGGAATTTATTGTTTAGTTCATCTGCTTTTTCTTTAAGAATTTTTATTAATAATGTGCCTTCCTTATTCTTTATAGCATCTAAGTTTATTCTTGCAAGTTCAGCTCTGTATTTTACACCATCAATCTTCAAAAGTGATTTTACAAGGAACTTATCCACCGTACCAAAGTGAGCCGGAAACAATATAGCCAACAAACCGCTTGCTCCTGCAATACCTAAACCTTTAATTTGCGAAGCAATTTGTAAACATTTGCTAATGTCGTTATGATCAGCGGAAAATAACTCAGCTTGTATTTTCGAAAGTTCTTCCAGCTTGTTTTCATCGATATATTTTCTTAAACTAATTCTTGTTGTAGCTAGGCGATTTTTGGCTGTGAATTTCCAAACAAAATACTTATCATATAAGAAATCATAAAAATCACGCACAGAAAGATTTTTAATCTGATATGCATCAACATTGGCTATGTAGCTATCTAATATCAATTCTCCAGAAGATAAAATGGCATAATAGTGTTCCAGTGCTTTTCTCCAATCAGATTCAGAACCGTTGTTCCATAAGTAATTGATGGAATCATTCTCCGTTTTTATCATAGATTTATTGTTGCGTACAAATCCACATCTGCTCATGGCATCTTACCACCCAATTTTAGTTTTATATTCTTCCGTCAACTCAACATATCCACGTTTGTTGTTTACAATACCTGCCCACTCCATTATAGCAACAAGAATGAAAACAGGATCAAAAGTATATTCACCGTCTTTTTTGTTGTAATATTTTTTTCCTATAACGCCGACTATCGTATCGTCAGTACAGTTCGGTTCACCGAGTCTTGCGTTTCTTCCTGCACCTTTGCGTGCCTGTCCACCGTGTTGCATGAGCAATTCTGTTATATAGTCAAAAACTCGATACTCATATCTGACTTTATGAAGGGCAGTTTCCGAGCCAATAGAAATATCATCGGCATTAACTTCAAAAAACTTGCCACTTGAAGTCTCAATATTAACAATTCCATCGCATTCCATAAATTTGCTTTTTATAATATCGGAAGCTTTTGTGCTCATTTTATTAACCGTCCATTCTGATGTGTCTTGCACTTGGTTATCAATAGATTTAATTTCTAATGCAACAAGCAAATCGTTCAATTTTCTTTTTACAAGCGGGTAAGAGATACCAAGTGTGTCTTGAAGTAATTTCAGATTTCCTTGGCAGCGCAGGAATTCAAGCAGAAAACTATAGTTCTCGGAGCTTAATTTGTCAAATATGCTTTGCTCAAAATCATTTTTCAACTCTAAGCCACACTCGTTACAGTGCAAAGTAGTTATTTTTAAATTTGAATTACATACCGGACATTTTGAAATCATTTTATTCATATTCACACCACTTTCTAAAATCCTCATATTTTTTCTAATGCTATAGTCTACCAACTAGTTGAGAAAAACAATTTTTGTACAAACCTGCAGAAAGCAACAAGTAATGTAAACACTATAACCCCTCCATGTATTATTTGGATTATCTGTAATACAAGAATAGCAAAAGTTAAAATAAAAGTCAATACTTGTTTTAATATTTTTAATTCCAGTTATCCTTTTGCATCATTGTGCAAAAAACAGCATTTTCGAATTTCTAAAACTTTCAAGAAAGCTATTAAGCGAAATTCGACAAAAACATACAAAACTACACCTTTCTACAAATTTCGAGCATAAAAAAAGACCGGCATTAACCGGTCGTTAAAAAATGTGCTCTATAGTATCGCTGACAAGCTTAGCTATCGGCAAAAATCGAGATTTGCAATATAAAGCAAGCAATAATTTTGCCGATAACGGCAAAATTTCACAAGCACAACATAAAAACAGAGGGTTATTAACTGTTTTGCTAGTTTGGCGCTGTCTGTTACAACAACGCCAAACTGGTGGGCGCTTGAGGAATCGAACCTCATGGCAACTATCCTTATATTTAATGCACCCCTACGCTCTATCATCCTTTAAGCACATTTGTTTTACAACGCCCAGTATAGCCAGTAGGTACCAACCCAAAAGCGCCGATTAAAGTTATATAAGCCACTCTAATCAAATCCTTTCCCATAAGATTGAACTTAATTTTAAATCCATTTCTGAATTCTTTGGTAGCTACAAACGTTACATTGGAAATCAAGATTGTAAAAGCACAGACAAGGATCACTATTAATATAACATACTACTATTTAAATGCATCTTTAATATCATTGATAAAAAATCCAAGTAAATTTCCTTTTTTAACTTTTTTTAATCCAAGATCCTTTCTCATTTCATTCATTATCTGTTCCATCAAGAATAAGTTTTCCTTACCTGCATCGGGGTTGGCTCCGTTTTCGCGAAATTTAACCCATTTTTTTGCAACAGTTGGAGATCCCCATAATGTAATTTGCTTTGAAAATTTTAATAAATCTTCAATCATCTGTTCTTGAGAATAACTATCAGGGAATTTAGCGTTTTGTTGTATTTTATATACCATATCTACAAATTCGCCATATGGCTTCTCTCTTTTTTGAGCAAGGTATTCCTGCCTGTTTTTTCTATAATCAATAATTTTTGATATAATAGAACTAATTATCACACCGACTATTGATACAGCTCCGGTTATGAGAGCTACTATCACTACAGCGTCCAGCCTTGAAGCTAAATTTGACAATATAGAAATGAATGCAGAAAATCCTTTGTATAAATAACGGAAAAACCAGTTCAAAAAACACATTCCCAACACAATAACAGCTATTACAATTAACAATCCCAAACAGACATTGAGTTTAGGGTGTTTTTCTGCAAAACTGATGTTCGTATTTTTATCTCTTGACATAATTTAAAACCCTTTCGACAACTGTTTTATTTTACAAACTATTTCAATTTCTTCCCATCGTTAAATGCTTGTCCAACCACTTCGCCGAGTTTGCGATAGGTATGGTGTACCGGGTCGTAGGTGATGGGACTAAATTTATTTAGGTCGATTTTGCCATTATCGTCGAGGATTTGCTCGTCTGCACAGACATTTACGATTTCGCCGACAAGGCGACAGGTTTCTTCATCATAGCTGATGAGCTTGCATTCAAGTGCCATCGGCAGTTCGTCAAAAAGCGGAGCATCGACAAACTCACTCTTCGTTGTGTGCCAACCTGCTTTTTCTATTTTATCAGGCTCGTTGTTACCTGAAACAATGCCGACATAATCGCAAGCGACAACATTCTCCGCATCTGCGATACTTACGGTAAACGCACCACGAGCAACAACATTCTTTGCGGTCTTGTGTCCGTCATCAACACAGATAGAAATCTCCTTTTCCTCGCTGATACCACCCCAAACGGCATTCATCGCATTCGGCATTCCGTTCTCATCATATGTACCGATAATCAGCACCGGCATCGGATATAAAATCGCCTTTGCTCCAAAATTCTTTCTCATAACAAATTCCCCTTTACAAAACTAAATTCAATACCACGCCGCCATGCCTTCTGACGGGAATTTCCCTCTTGATTCATACATTTCATCTATTTTTTCTATAGCATGTTGTGCATATTTATAATATTCGATATCATCCTTTGCTGAAGGCCATTCTTCCTCAGTTATCTCAGGACGACCTTCCTCTATGCGCATACGATTAGCATCATCACGTAACTCATTAATCTCAGCTGCAGTATGTTTTACATAAAAATCATTTTCAGCGGGAATAATTTCTTTAATTTGCATTTTAATAATATCGATAATTATAATACCCGGCTTATTGTCTTTCTTTCCCTCAGGATAATATTCATATTTAACCTCTGTTGCATTTTCTGAATGCAAAGTGAATATAACCATTATTTCCCCACCTTTGTTTTACTTTAACTTTTCGCTCCATTCACTCTCTTTAAACCCAACCAACACAAAATTCTCGCCTATTACAAGCGGGCGTTTGACAAGCATTCCGTCGGATGCAAGAAGTTTTAACTGTTCTTCATCGCTCATTGTGGGAAGCTTATCCTTAAGCTCCATTGACTTATACAAAAGCCCGGATGTGTTGAAGAATTTTTTGAGAGGCAGTCCACTCATTTTATACCACGCAGTCAACTCCTCAAGGCTCGGATTATTCTCTTTAATATCACGAATCTCGTATTCTATCTTGTTGTCATCAAGCCACTTTTTCGCCTTCTGACAAGTCGTGCATTTTGGATAACAAATAAATTTAATCATGGTAATTCTCCTTTCATTTCTCTACCTCATACGGCCAGTCGATGATGCCACCGAATTCTTTTATATTGGTGTAGCCGAGTCTTGCAAGAGCCTCGGCTGCAATTTTACTTCGTCTGCCGCTACGGCAATATACTAAAATCTGCTTATCTTTATCAGGGAGCATTTCTTCCGCTTTTTTCTCAATTTTGGTATAAGGAAGAAGTATTGCACCTGGGATATGTCCTGCGTCAAATTCGTCTTGTTCACGAACATCGAGGATGATATGTTCCTCACCCGAGTCCATTATCTTCTTCGCATCTTCTGCAGTAATCTGCTCGTACATAGCATTTTCTCCTTTGTTAATATTATCGGTATCATTTCCGCAAGATGCAAACAGTATGCAAAGCAGAATTGGGATAATTAAAAATAGTTTTTTCATAAGCTTCACCTACATACCGTATTTTTCTAAATCAACTGTACCGTCGGGTTCAAAAACAATTCCCTCGGATTCAAGCAAACCTCTTTGAACTCCTGCACCGCCGAATGCAAACGCAGGGGCTACCTTGCCGTCACGATTTACAACTCTGTGGCAGGGAATAACACCCGGCTCGGGATTAACATGCAGAGCATAGCCGACAACCCTCGCCCAACGGGGATTACCTGCAAGAGCCGCCACCTGTCCGTAGGTTGCAACCTTGCCTTTAGGAATATTTCGAACAACCTCATAAATCTTTTCAAATGTGCTCATTTCTTTCCTCTTTCTATCGTAAGTTCAAAGCTCATTCCAAGTAGCCATTTGATTTGCTCGGCATCTACGCTATCTAACATTATCGTTATCCACTTTCCTTTAACCATATGATATGCAGGGAAGAAGCCTTCCTCCGAGAGAAGCGATGCGACAAGGATCGGATCGCACTTTACATTCATAATATCCACAATCTCATCAGAATCTATACCGAGCTTTCGCTTGGATATATCCATTACCACGGCAAACCATTTGCGGTTGTCTTCGTGGCGATACACAGCGTATTTTGGCGCAGTTATCCAAGGATATTCAGCCACACTGCCGTAGGTTTTAAGTATGTACTTTTCTATCTCTTGTCTGGTCATAGGTTAACCTCGTTTGTTTAACTATAAGGATTTGATAGATAGAAATTGACAAGCCTTACCCAGAAACTATCTGCATTTGAAAATGAGATATAAACGACGGCGGTAACCATTAAAATCAGAATCGGGATAAGGTGTTTTGCATTTCGCTCCCTAAAGCACATAAAAGCCGAAGAACCAACGAAAAAGAAAGCACAAGAGATGAACGAAAGAAACATCCAGGGCGTTATCAACCCCAGAGCCAGTTCGGCACCTAAACTATGTATATCAGCCCATTTATCGCAAAAAGTAAAAAATGGGTCTGAAAGCAAAAACAATACAGAAACGATTATTGTGAATATTAGAGTCTTTTTCATTTTAATCCCTCTTGTTGTGCTTTAACTAAAGTTGTATAACTTTGAAGTCTCGCGGTTTCTGTACTCGTGCTTTTCGTAATATCCGATTAAAGTGCCGTCTTCATCGCGGAGCGCCACCATATACACATCCTTGTTTTCCTTGTCATTGCGGAATGTGTACATAATATTGTTGTCACGACTTTCGCGAAACCAAGAAACGACTTTATCAATCATATCATTGGCTTTCGGCGGATGACAGTCCTTGACACTTTTACCTGTCAAATCCTTGTGATAATGCTCTATAGCTGACGGGTTCATATACACGATAATATCATCCAAATCGCAGATAACGACAGGTGCTGTGTCCTGATCAAGTACGCTTTTGAGTAGTTTATTTATCATTTTACTTCTCCATTCCGCAGTCATATGCCTGCTTTGACATAGCCTCGTCGTAATGCATTGTGCCGTAAAGTCTGTAACCGCCTGCGAAGTTATAGGCATCAAAACCGTTTTGCATGAGAATTCTCGTTGCGAGATAGCTTCGCAGTCCGCTCTGGCACATTACATACACGGGCTTTTCCGGATCAAGCTCGGATATGCACTCACGCAGATCATCAAGCGAAATGTTGATAAAGCCCTCCGCGTGACCGCGCATATATTCATAAACCGTTCTCGTGTCAAGCAGAGTGATATCCGACCGTTTTTGAAGCTCGGGAATATCCTCGTAATAGAAATGCTTGACGATTCCATTTTTTACATTGTCAATAATAAATCCTGCCATATTTACAGGGTCTTTCGCGGATGAATAAGGTGGCGCATAAGAAAGCTCAAGGTCTTTGAGCTTGTCTGCACTGAGTCCTGCGAAAATTGCGGTTGCGATTACATCAATTCGCTTTTCTACTCCGTCATAGCCTGCGCACTGTGCACCGAGGATTTTGTATGTTTTCTTATCAAAGAGAACCTTCAAGGTCATAACGGTCGCGCCCGGATAATATCCGGCATGGGATAAGGGTGAGAGAATTACTTTTTCGTATTCAATTCCTGTCGCTTTCAGCTGTTTTTCCGTCATACCTGTAGATGCCACGGTCATATCAAAAAGCTTTATCACCGATGCGCCCTGTGTGCCCTTATATGTGCTGTTAATTCCGCAAATATTGTCTGCGGCAATGCGCCCCTGCTTATTCGCAGGCCCTGCAAGAGTGATAACCGCTTTATCCTTTGAAATGAAGTTTTCTACCTCCACTGCATCGCCGACTGCATAAATATCGTCATCCGAGGTTTTCATACCACTGTTAACCGAGATAGCGCCTTTTACGCCGAGCTTTAACCCTGCATCCTTTGCAAGCGTGTTCTCGGGCGTAACGCCTATAGAAACAATCACCATATCCGCCTGAATTTTCGCGCAATCGGTAATGACATATTCGCCGTCAACGCTCTTTACATCAGCGCCGAAAAGCAGGTTGATGCCCTGTGCTCTGAAATTTGCGTGAATAAAGGATGCAATATCACGGTCGAGAATGTTTAGTAAATGGTCGCTTCTCTGAATGACAGTAACATCAATTCCGCGCAGTTTGAGGTTTTCCGCCATCTCAAGGCCGATGAAACCGCCGCCGATTACGGTTGCAGTTCTGATATTGTTATTATCGGTATATTCGCGGATTTTGAATGTATCCTCAACCGTGCGAAGTGTGAATACATTTTCGCAATCACCCTTGCAGAAATCGGGAACGACCGGCTTTGCACCCGGTGATAAAATAAGCTTGTCATAGCTTTCTTCAAAGGTGTTACCGCTTGTTTTATCAGTAACCGTAACGGTCTTTCTGTCACGGTTGATGGAAATAACCTCGTGAAGGGTTCTGACATCAATTCTAAAACGGTTCCAAAATCCCTCGGGAGTCTGCAAAAACAAATCTCCCTTATCAGAAATTTCACCGCCAATGTAATAGGGCAGACCGCAGTTTGCATAGGAAACATAACCGCTTCGCTCAAAAATGATAATCTCCGCCTTTTCGTCAAGGCGACGGAGTCTCGCCGCAGCCGTAGCACCGCCTGCAACACCGCCAACTATAACAACTTTCATCCTCGCACCTCCGTTAAGAAATTTCTAAAATTAGTTGTCGATTAGTCATATACACTATTTAATGTATGGAACAATTACATCGTAGAATTTTTTGCTCCATTCAGCATGGAAACGAGCCATTTGCAACCAGTCGACTTCATTTTCAATGCTCACACCATCCAATTGGTAGTATACCTTTGATGCTTTGATTTCATCGCTTCTGCTCCATATTAATCCTATTCCTAATTTGGCTTCTATTTCTGATTTGTGAAGCAATAATGCATCATACGCCTTTTTATTCTCTGCTTTATCAACTTTTCCAAAATAGATTTCTACTCGAGCTGAATCATAATTAGCGACGCAGCATATGCTAAAACCACTTACACCAAAATATCCATTAATCCAATTCTCTTTTGATGGGTTAACATTGCTAAATGATTCATCTCCATGTGCCTCATGAATTAATTTAAGCGCATATGTCCAGTATTTTCTGCGCAGCTCATAACGTGTACCTATTTCGTCTTCCGTTGCTTCATTCTCATCTCGCAAATAAAACACTAAATCTGTTTGATCGGCACCATATAGGTTGAATATTCTGTTTAGAACAGATAGTTTACTCTGGGTGCTTGTGTTAGTCCATACATATATGCCGTCGCCAATCTCAGCGCACTTTGTGAAATCGCTCTCGTTCATGCTAAAATGCAAGGCAATATTGTCTTCGGACGAGAGTGCTAATTTAGTAATAATTGTTTTATCTTCTGCATACAAAATTTGCAAGACCTTCTGATACATTTCAACCCAACTTGCAACCGGTTGTTCTGTGTTTTTGTAACTAAATTTAGCTATTAACCGACCTGTTAATTCTACATCATCATCCAAAGTGTACGAATCCATTTGTTTTTCTGCAGGCTGATACTCAGTTGAGGGGAACTTCCAAATTACAAGAGAGCGACCAATCAAGTAATCGTTTCGTTCTTCTAATTCAGCCAAAGTCCATTTGTTCTTTTGAGCGATATAGGTATTCATTCTTATTCCGCTGTCGATGAATCCGTTTTCCATCGTTTTCTTTTCAGTAAAGGAGCTATTGCTGTATTTTGAATTATACGCAGTTAATGTAAGATTTGCGATTCTATGCAACCAACTTTCGTGGATTTTCTCATAATCTTCACCAAGTTCACTAACCCATGTCGGAGTTAAATGTTGCGGCATAATATGTTCAATAGAATAGCTACCTTCATCGCAATGCCTATACACATCCTTGTCTTCGGCTGTTCCGAAGTTTTCAAGTCTTTCAAGTATGTATATTTTATTTTTACTGTTCATTAAATAAATTTGACGTTCTGTAAATGCAGTGGCAAATTCCTCATTTCGAGGAAATCTTGCACGCTCTTTTTTAGATAAAAGTGCATATTTGAATTTTTCTACATAGTTGTTTTCGCTGCCATCATAGCGCACGATTTCTCTGTGTAGCATCAAGAATATTTTGTTTAATGCATTTGTGGGTAAGTCGCAAATTGTCCTTCTGAAAAGATAGTTTTCAGTTGTCAAAAATATTTCTGTAACTTGAGAGATATCAAGTTTAGATTCGTCATACATACGCAAAACTTCAAGAAAGAAAGGGCGGGTGACAGTACTTTCCAAACGATTTAATCTGTATATACAA
>JAFQSU010000069.1 GCA_017409405.1 Oscillospiraceae bacterium
CGTTATCTCGTCCGGCTTAAAGTCATTAAGCATGGTCATGCGCAGGTGGACATCCATATTCGCAGTATTTCGCGAAAACTTTTTCCAGTCCGGAATTTTGTAATCCACATAGAATTCAGAAGTCGGATTTTGTGAACGTCTTACATCATAAAGCCATGTATATCCGTCAGGGAACTGAAGTGTTATATCCGCGTTTGTGGTATCCGTCCACGGGTCTTCGCCGAACGGAATATCAATTCCTGCATATGTTCCCTCGGGCTGGACGTAGAAATCAAGCTCCTCGCTTGTTTCCGGCTCGTGCTTTGTGAATGCATGGAAGGCGTACATATGGTCATCTCCACCGAGTACCTTGAAGAAGTCAATACCGTAAGAAACTTCATCGTCATAGTCAACCATAACAACCGTTCTTCGGTATTCATCCGTTTCAAGGTATGAGTCGGCAGAATCAACATCAATGACTTTCACACGCGTATCCTTTGAGTCAAAGTGAAGCGGCTTGCCGGGTTCTGTGAATTTCAGCTGATTTTCCTCATTTACTACAACAGCGTTGTGCGAAATAGTCGGACGTACCCATTGGTCGCGGTTCGGGTCTGATCCAGTTGATTCCGGATAACCGTGGTCGCTCGTCAGCGAAATTCCATACGCTTCAATGCCTATGTTCAGCGCATCGAAGTGATTATGTGACTTCGATCCACCGAAGTGAACCCAAAAATCACGAGTTGTATCGTTTATTGAATTCTGACCTGTATTCTTATACAATGCGCCATCGCGCAGCACTCCAAGGCCGTATCCGGTGAGGATTGTACTCTTGTCATAGTTCCACTCACCATATTTCTTTACAATATCCTCAACTTCCTGCATGATGTTCTCAGGGTCTTTATCGAATATCCCGAGGTGAGTATTTCCAAACTCACTTCCAGCCGCGGTTTTGAGGAAGTAGATATGTTGTGCTATTTCAACAGCAGCCTTCTCATCGCGTTCCAAAGCATTTCTGAAAGCATAGAATATTGCCTCCGGATCATCCGGGAGCGCGGCAAAGCCACCACCTCGGCCGGAGTCTCCTATCGGAGGAGCTCCACGCCGGACAAGCGTCATTCTGTTATACGACCGGAACATATTATAATACTTCGGGTGATCCCAGACGCTCATTCCGTCAAACTCATCGTAATCGGCAAGGGCATTTGCGGCTCCAAGTGTATCGCGAATCCATCCGCGGTTATATCCGGGTGCCGATTCTGTACCCTGACCGTCACGGGAAACCTCATTTACAAAACGATGATACAGCTCACCGCCCGTGTTATAACGGGTGTCATAAACGTTGCTTTCGTTGAATATCCAGTCGATCATCTCTGTTGTTTCAGGCTGAGTATCCAAAACAACCGCCGCAATGGCAAGTGTTGCTTGGTGCATACCGAAGTTTCCCTCAATGCTTTGATCCACAACACTTTCATATGTTTCGCGCAGGATTCCGTTTTCAATATTCGTGCGAATACCCTCGGCTGTTGTTTTGTCTCCCGGAATTTTCGGATACTTTTCCTGTTTTGCCTTCAGGAAGCTGATAACCTTCGGATCATCATACATCGGGAAAAATGCATCGTATGCAAGAGAAAATCTCTCTGCGACAGATGCTTCCCAAATATAGTTTGTAGCCTTACCGTATTTTCCACCGCCGTTGTTGTATCCCATTGCCTTCCACTCGACAAGGTCTAAATCCGGATATACATCGGCAATTCTGTCGAGAATAATTGCACCGAGACGTCCATATTTTTCATCGCCGGTATAAAGATACGCCTTTGCAAGGTCATCCATTGCATTGTATATCGTTGCTGCATGCGTTCCGTCTCCGGGTCCGTACCAGATTCCCCAATGATTATAGAACGCAATCCATGCATACACTTCTTTTACACCATTCGAGTAAACTCGCCCGGTATCATAGCCGAGTCCATTGTCAACGCCCCAACCCTCTGTAGTTTCCCATTCTGAGAAGGTTACTGTGGATGGATGATTAGCGGTCCCGATTTCAGGATAAAGCGTGTTCTTGAGATATCCGACATTGTCACCGATTTCACCGCCGAACATCTCGGCATTTTTCTGTAATGCAAGCTCTACACTATATACGCCGGTCTCCGGATCTTTTCCAAGTTCATACAGCTCTTCAAAATCGTTTGACGGGAAAAGACGCTTGCAGTCCGGGCACTGAACCTTCCATGGACGATTGGGAGATACTATAAACTGCCGCATACCATATTTCGGACGAATGTTCACACCGCAATACTGGCAGTAATCTATATTGGGGTCATCCTTCATTCCGCGCATAGTGACGCGCGGAATTCCTTCGCCCGTGACCATATTCCAAAGAAATTCTGCACCGAGTTCAATATGTTTGTCTGCTCTTGTGACTGCTGCATTTTTTGACGTTTTTGCCCAGCTGTATTTAGAGATATTCTCCGTGGCATTTGCTATTTTGTCATCGGTATAATACGTTCTCTCCGTCTTTCCGTTACGGACCGAAACTGTTACCGTATCGCTTTTTTCTGTACCATTCGGCAACGTAACCGTAACGGTAATATCCGCTACACCAATATTCACAGGCGTGACTTTTCCGTTGTCAACAGTTACAATTTCTTCGTCGGAGCTTTCCCAAGCCACCTCTGCAGAGGTTATGTCATATGGCAACTCATCTTCATCATATCCTTCAACACCGAGATTGATTCCACCTGCATCCAGGCTCATAACCAATGTTCTGTATGTAATCTCAGCCCGGTCAAATACCGAATCGGAAGATGCTCCGCCTTCTGTAACATTAACCGCTATGGTCTTCGTGTAGGTTTCTCCATAGGCACTTGCCTTGACGGTAATCTTTGCACTGCCAGCTGCTTTTGCAGTTATATTTCCTGCATCATCAACAACTGCAACGTCTGTATTGTCGGATGAATATTCAACCGTTGCGAAGAGGTCGTCTCCGCCGGGATGTCTTTTCTGCCATGTATACACAAAGCCGTCTTCCATCTCAAGCGAAGCAGAAGCATTGACACTCTCATTAATCCCAAGCGTTATGTTTTCTGCCGCAACATGAAGCTCCTTTGCCATGGGCGGTGTATCTACCGCCTTTAAGCGAAGCTGTGCAGGTCGGATATATGCGCCTCTTGAGCCTTCTTTCGTTTCCGATACAACAAACACAAGCTCGCGTACTCCTGCTTCAATATACATTGAGCGCAGTTCTTTCGGTGCTTTTGTTCCCGATGCTCCGTCGTACAGCCAGAAGGAATAATCACCTATATATGTTCCGTCAAGATAAATATCGGAGTTTCCGCAAGCCCATTGACCATATGCGCTACCCCAAAAAATCGGAGTATAATATCCCGAATAGGGAACATTAACCTTCAAAACAAGCTTATGTCCTACATTCTTCGTCTGTACCATGAGATAGTTTTCACCAAGGGACTCAAGCAATGGCTTTAATGAGTTGTCAAAATCAATTTCCCAACCGTCATCAGCAATGTTGATTGCGTGGGCATCCGTCGTTCTTGAAGAATTAAAATTGAACATAACATCACGCAAATCACTCTCAACAACGGTTATCGCGAGCTTATCGGTTGAAAGCGCACCCACCTCTGCCCAAATGTACGCAGTTTCACCGAGAGTTTTTCCGAAAACACGGTTAAACTCATCTATGCTGACGCATTCAGTAGCGTTACCGTCCTCGTCCTCAATATGCCATATAACTGTCTCGTCAGATAAGTTTGCTGCATAGCCGCTTTGGAGCTTACCGACAAGCACAAGCTGCTCGTCTCGCAGATATCCCACCGCAGCAGGACCTGTTAGTGTTACGGATTCAATCGCACTGTCGTTCTTAACAGATATATCTGCATAAGTTGATGCGCCTGTACCGCTGAGAAGAACAGTGACCTTAACGCGCGTCTCGCCTGCATTATGAGTTGTTACTGTTCCGTTTTCGTCAACGGTTACGATATCCGTATCCTCGGGAGCATAGATTATTGTTGCCTTTGAAAGGTCTGCATCTGTACCATCGGTAGTATAGCCGGTCACCGATATCTGTCCGCTCTCTCCGACCGTGATATCCTCACAAGCTGCGTTTACTCTCATAAGCTCTGATTTAAAGCCTGAAGCGGTAACGGTAGACTTTCCGCTTCGAGTGATTCCGTTTATCGTAAGAGTTGCGGAAATATCTGCACTTCCGTTCATTCCGCCGAGGTTTGAATATGCCCTTACAGCATACAAACCGTTGCCTGTAACAGTTTCTATCTTTCTTAAACCACTCGGCTTTGTAATGACATCAGGATTGCTGGTTTCAAGCGTTACGCCGTTAATGATTGTATCATCGTTGACGATGATATATCCACCCGTTGCAGTCCGTGCCTTTGCAAAAACCTCAATCTGACTCTTTACACCCTTGTTCATCTCACCTGTGCAGGTTATTTCAACATCATGATATCCCACTTCGCTAATATCAAGGTCATCTATCCAAACTGTGCCGCCAAAACCTGTATCGGCATTGTTGTTTGCATGCGGTCTCAATATGAAGTAAGGCATGAGATAAACAAATTCTTGGTCTGATTTAATTTCACCTATCGGAATGCTGACATCTACCCAATCTTCGCCGTAGATATCCTGATATCCTTCGATTTTTCCGAGCTGTATTGTGCTTGAAAATATGCTCTTAGTTGTCGAAGTGTTTTCATAGGCGTAAAGGGAGAGGTTAAGTGTCAGCACTGACCAATCTTCAGGTACCTGCCAATCTGAAAGCTTCATTCTGAAGCTCATCTCATAGAACTGACCGGGGGTTGCCTTCACATAGCCGCCATTTAAAGAGTTTATTCCCCTTATGGTAGTAGGGGTGCCGCCCTCTCCGAAAATTTCCTCTACGCTTGTCTCGGGATTGAACTCTATTCCAAGAGCGTGGTTGCCGTCATCATCCGGCGTTCCTATTCCGGCACGAATCCACCACGGACTATCCGGTGCTTCATCGTTTCTGTCTATTCTCCAAATCCACTTATCGCCTTCAAAATCGGGGTTCTTTCCCTCAAGCAGATTTTCGCCCTTGAGACCTACCGTAAGCTCATAAGTATCGGTAAGCTGAATTTCGTCTCCGCAGGTGAGGGTTGCGGTTATCGTTGCATTTCCCTCGCCCACAGCCTCAAGAATACCATCCTCACTCACAGTTGCAACCGTGGTGTTACTTGATGAATACCGTATCTCAACATCCTCTTTGCTTATTCCATCAAGAGGAAGTCCGAGCGAATCTGTAATGCCGTATTCTATCCTGCGAATCGAAGACAGCGGTACTGTCTCACCTTCGTCAAGACCGCGCAAGGAAATTATAAATTTCGGCTCGTTTTCACCTGACGAATCTGATAATTCAAGCGAATAAAGGTAAGTATAAGAAACGTTGTTTGCATTCTGCATGCCTACGTTTTCAAGAAGCAGATAATATTCACCAACATCAGCTTCCGTTACCGTAATTGGAGAAAGCTCTCTCTCTGACAATACAGGTTCGCTGTACTTGGTGTTTTCCTTATACATATCAACTGTGCCGATTTTATAGGTGTCGCCGTATGAATCTAAATCGTTATAAAGCTTATTGCTGCCTTTCCACGAGGTTTTAGACTCAAAAACGCCATAGCCTTTATCCTCTGTTTTCTTTACGAGATGAACATCGTACTTTGCACCGCGCTCCGTTGCACCAAAGGAAAGCTTCGGTGTATATGTTCCCGGCTCGTCGATTTTTATAACAAGAGCAACGTGGCCATATTGAGGAGCCGAAGCCTGCCAACCCTTTTGCGTGTTGAAATAAAGGCTGTCGCTTCTTAGCTTTATGTTTGCGTCGGTATAATAATGTCCGTCAAATCTCCACGGTGCAGAACCCGATGTTGCAAACACCTCGTTATAATCAAGGCGTGCAAGGGTTACTGAATTGATATCATACTCTGCCGGAAGGGCGGAGTTATCGGTATCGTATCCACCGCTCGAAAGACCGGGGGTGTACATTGAAAGCTCACTTGTTGCTCCGTAAGCGGAGTTTCTGAAGTTATATGTATATATCTTCTGCGGATAAAGTGACAGTGAATAAAGATATGTATACGTTGCCGCACGGGTGAAGGCTTCGTTTACACCTGCGCTTTCAAATATAACATAATACTCACCCGGCTCGGTTACGGTTATCGCTCCGAGGCGCGCTTTCTCTTTTTCATTATCCGCTACAGCTTCAAACATATCAACGGTACCAACCTTGTAGGTTTCGCCGTAAAGCTTGTTCAAATCGTTGTAAAGTGTCGAAGTTCCGGTGCTCACTCCGGCATCTGTATAAAAGCCATAGTTCTTGCCTTCAGGCTTTTTAACGATATGAATATCAAATATCTGTCCGCCGTCGTTTGCCTCATAGGTAAGAACAGGGGTATATGTCCCCGGCTGTGTGATATTGATAAGCAGCGCTGTGCTTACCTCACCGCTGTTAACACGACTCAGCTGGGCACCGAGATACAGCTCTGTCACACTTAGCGTAGCACCTGTAAGACGCAGATGTCCGTCCATTCGCCACGGAGAGGTACCGACATTTGCCCATTTTTCGTCCGTGTCATATCTTGCAAAAGAATATGTGTTCGCTACATAAGCATCATCGCCGACAACAGCTGTGTCCTGTGCGTAATTGCTTATACGCGAAAGATCCTCTTCTATGCCATAGGACTTTGTGCTGAAAATGTATTCAAGCGTCTTCGGTTCATTTGCAGCAGACACTGCAAGAGTAAACGATGGCAGCATGGACACAACCATACACAGGCACAGAATGAGAGATATAACTTTTTTCATCCGTTTCCTCCATTTTAATTATGGGGCGCAACTGCACGCAATCGCGCCCCACACTTTCTCTGTATAATTATATCTGTCCGAAAACTCTATCGTCAAAGGTAATTATCGCCAATCTTAGTCTATTACAACTTCTCCGTCGGTAATTTCCGTGTATGTACCATTATCTTCAACGATCGCATAGCCTGTATATGTTCCTGCTTCATCAGCTGTAATTGTGAACTGATTTCCGTCACCGGTCATTGCGATTTTTGTTGTGCCGAACATAATACCCTTTTCAACAACGTTTTCGATTCCGATAAACTCAGCCATAATCGCAGTTCCGTTTCCGACAGCAAAGTCATCAAGTACTATCTTCATTGCACTTCCAAAGCTCTCTGCATCGTCAGAATAAATCGGTTCAACACGGCAGTCCTCCCATGCGAGGAACTTATATACACTGCTTGTGCTTACAAGCTCGTTCTTTCCGTTGACGTTCTTAATCCATCCCTTAAAGGTTTTACCCTCCGGCGTATTTGCCGTGCAGGTAACCGGTGTACCGTAGTCATATTCCGTTCCGTTTACGGTAACGGTCTCAACACCGTTGTCATACTGAGCAACGAATATCATTGTACCGGAAAACTCTGCCGTGGTGTTTTCGCCAACACCATATTCTGTTTCTTCATCGCCTGCAAGCTCCCAGTGAGTTGCCTGACCAAGACCGGGATGCGACGGAAGTGCCGGTATGGTAATGGTGCTATCCGTTACGGTAACGGTTCCGCTGTCTGTTGAATAGAGAAGCTGACGGTTTGCATCATAGAATTCTGCAGATGCTGTTTCAGAGTCTTCCTTTGCATACACAGCAATGAGCCAGTTGTTACCTTCTGTCGGCTTATAATCAAATGAAAGAGCATCGGAAACAACCTTGTTTTTCTTATCTGCACTAAGCCCCTTTGCCCAATAGAGGAAGCTGTAGTCGCCAACAGTTTTTTCGGTGCTTATAGTATAGATTCCGTCTCCGTCATCGTCACTTTCAGATGTGTTGTTCTCAATAACGGCTCCGTCTGTTGCGACAGCAGCTGTCGTCACTTCTGCTCCGTACGCAGCAAGAGGATCTTCGTCTGCGTTGAAATCCGCATCGTAGTCGAGCAAAAGCTCTGCATCAGTTAGGTTGAAGGAATAGAGATAGGTGTATAAATAAGAAGCTGTTGTGTCGTGTACACCTGTGTTTTCAAGAATAAGATAATATTCTCCTACATCTGCTTCATCAACTGTTATTGCATTCAGCTCTGCTGCTTTATCTGTGACGCTGGCATAATTTTCACCGTCTGCATACATGTCTACAGAACCTATTTTGTAGGTATCGCCAAAGCTCTTCAAATCATTTTCAAGAGTTACCGTTCCTATTCCGCTCTTTGCACTGTTATAGAAACCGTAACCTCTGTCTGATTCCTTCTTCATAAAATGGATATCATATTTCATACCGCGCGGACTTGCTCCGTAGTTTAATGTCGGAACATAGGTTCCTGCCTTGTCAATTTTTATCAAAAATGCCAGATGGGCATCTCCGTCTGCGTATGCCTTTTCAATTTGTACATGAAGCCATTTTTCTTGAAGATAAGAATAGCGTTTTCTTGCATATCTGTGTCCGTCCAATCGCCAGGCAGATGTATCCTTAGTCGCAAACACCTCGTTATAATCAAGACGTGCAAGGGTTACGGAATTGATATCATACCCTTCCTCAAGCGCAGTAAATTCTTTATCATAGTTAGCGTTCGTGTCGGCATCCATTATATCCGATGTCGCACCATAAGTACCGCGATTGAAGTTATAGTTATAGATCTTCTGCGGCTCGAGAGTCATAGAATAAAGATAAGTATAGTAAGCTTTTGCATCTGCGTCTCCTACTCCTACTGTTTCAAAGAGAACATAATACTCACCTGCTTCATCAACGGTTATCGTATCAAGCTCTGCCGAGGTTTTATTCTCACTATTCAGAGCATAGCTCGGATTATACATATTAACCGAACCTATTTTATAAGTATCGCCGATATTATTAGTTCCTACAAGGTCATTATAGAGTGCTGCAGCACCGATACCTGTTTTATCCGTATGATAAAAACCGTACCCCTTGTCCTCAGTTTTTTTCATAAAATGGATATCATATTTCACGCCACGTTGCCCTTCGCCATACGCAAGAGTCGGAACATATGTTCCGGGTTCTTTAATATCAATAATCAATGCAAAATGAACTTCCGGCGGAGTTGATCGCGCTCTTGCGTCTGCCGTAATGTTTAACTCATCTTTCTTAAGGGTCATTCCTGTTGTTCTTCTGTGTCCGTCAGCTCTCCATGGTGCAGTGTTGACAGTGGCAAATACCTCATTGTAATCAAGATGAGCAAGAGTTACGGAATTAATGTCGTAACCGTCAAGAAGCTCTGAATTATCGGTATCATATCCGCTGGAACCTAGCGACCTGGAAATGTCCTTTGTTGCCCCATAAGCACCGTATCCGAAATTGTACGTAATCGCACCGTCGTTAGTTGATTCACCTGTTGCATATGCAAATCCCGGAAGCAGAGAAATGCACATTGAAATTGCGAGGATGATTGCCAATAATTTTTTCATTTTGTTTCTCTCCTTTTAAAGTAAATTTAATATACTATTTATTACAAACCGGTAGCGCCA
>JAFQSU010000070.1 GCA_017409405.1 Oscillospiraceae bacterium
CCCAAAACCCACTTTCGTTTACCGAATCCTTGTCTTGCAATTTATTTAAGTATTTCTAAATGTAGCAACTCTAATATCAAAATCAGATTTCTCGTTATATGGAACGGGTCTTTAACAGGAAGTGCAACAACCTTTTCCTGCGGTTCGCCATCTCTTGTGCGAATCTGAATCCACTCGCGGATTTCCGAATTCTTTCCGGGGAATGTTTTGAAGGTATAATCAAACACCTTGTCAAACCAATCGAGAAATGCTTCGTCTTCGCTTTTGAAATAACAAAGAAGCGCGGTATAAAGCGCCTCAGAATGAATCCACCAGAGCTTGCTGTCCCAGTCGGAAAGCTGATGCGTCATTGTTTCATTCTCAACACCTGTCATATCGCCGATCGGCTCACCGCCGTTTACGCCCGTGAAGTGGAGTATTCCGCCGTAAGTTTCATCCCAGCCATTCTTAAAAGCTTTCTTTGCAACTGCCGCAATCTTTTCGTTCCATTTATCTTCTCCGCAAAGCTCCGCCGCTTCATACATAAACCACATATCCTCAATGGTATGCCCGGGATTCATATGCTGACCTAAAATCTGCGGGAAGAAAGAGTTATCCTCACTCATTATTACCTCGTGCATAACGTTGTTTTCATCAACGAAGTGATTGAGGACATCTTCGGTATATCTGTATACAAGAGCGCGCAGATATTTACCATACTCTGCATCAAGCTTATCTGCCGCAAGACACAGCTCTTTTGTGGTATTTGCCATTATCATCGGTATACCATTTGCGCGGAACTTCGGCGACAGCGGATAAGGGAGTGTGTTGAAGGTGTTTTTCTCGATTCTCTCAACACATGATGCGTGCAGCTTCTTTGCAAACTCATATTTTTCTTTATCTCCGCTTGCGAGTGCATAGCGCGCAAGGCCGATAACTGCAAAGCAATCGGCATATATGCTCATATCGAGCTCGTCCCAGCCGTCAGCCTTCTTCGGTGAACCGTCGCAGTTCATAAGGAACACACAGCGCCAATCGTCTTTTCCCATAAGGCAGTGCCGGGTAAGAAAATCCGCGCCCTGCTTTGCAAGACGGAGAAATTCGTCACGTTCTTCCTGCGTGAACATTACGGCAGGAGTATCAAAGAGTTTTGCAAACATCCACACAAAGCGTCCCTGGCTCCATGTATACTTATCATAAGAAACAAGTTTTTCACCTTTGTTATCAAAACAATTAAGAAATCCACCATACTCCTTATCCTCGCACCGAGGCATCCAGAAGGACAGAATCTGATTTGTAAGCTCATTTTCAAAAAAGCCGTGTAGTTTTTGCATCTCTGATTTTTTCATCTTCTTTACCTCGTTTTTGCATTTTAAGTATATATCTATGACACACTTTGATAATGTGCTGATACTTCTCTTTTTGCAACTATTGTTTTCTCTATATCCCGTTGCGTAAAATACTCTTTATATTCAAGGCGTATGCAGGTCTTGACAGGTGTCCACCGTGAATCGCAAGTTTTTCCATAATACAAGTCCTTTCTTTGATATCTACCCAATCAATTTACTCATAGAGTTTCAACATCTTTCAATTGCTTATGAAAAGAGCGAATGCGGATTAAACATTCGCCCTTTATAATTCCAAGCTATTTTACTCTGTTGTAGGCAGATTCGTACGCCGCAAGTACCTCAGCAACACCCATGCTATTGAGCGTTTCTACGAACTTATCGAAGCTTGCAAGCGGCTCCTGACCGAGCATGAACTTGATGAGCATTTCTTCGGTATACGTCTGAATGCCGGTTTTGTACATGTCAATTGCCGCCTGCTCTTCATCGTTAAAGTCAAGCCACAACGTTACCGGATACTCGGGAAGCGTATGCTCAATTATAAGATCTTCGCTCTCGAGCGTGGTCTCGGACTGCATTGCCTCGGCAGCAGACGGATCGAGACGGCAGAATGTGCCGTAGAGCTGGAAGCCGTACATGGTGTTCGGAAGCGTCCCGTTCTCGTCGGTGATAAACTTCTTTTTGCCGTCAACCACCTCGTAGGTCTCGCCCTCCTTACCCCACGAAACAAGCTCGCATGCCTCGTCGGTATACATCCAGTCAACAAACTTTGCGGCGTTTGCAATGCCCTCGGCATTGCCGGTGTCCGGAATGGACATACCTATCATCTCAAGGTCGCCGCGCTCTATCATAGATACGCCCTTCTCCGCATTTGCAACGGGAGGAGCAAATGCTTGAAGCTTATATTCCGTATTGCCGTTTTGACGGGCAAGCTGATTGAAGTAATCTATACGGAGCTGGAGATGCGGAAGAATGAAGGCCTTGTCCGTAAGCATAAATTCTTCCCAGGTTGCGTTGTTGAGCGTTACGGAGTCTGCCGGCATGAGCTTTTCGTCTATCATCTTTTTATAGAACGTTACAACCTCGAGCGCAGTATCCTCCGTTGCTCCCCAGCGCCACTCTTCATCGTCAAAGTCGTAATACACACCGTATTCCCACCACTTATCAAAGGACGAGCCGGCGATGTTGAATACATACGACATCGAGCGCGTGCAGAACGGATATGAATCGGGGTATAGCTCTTTGAGCTTCTTGCATACGTCATAAAGCTCATCATATGTAGTCGGAGCACTTAAATTGTGCTTTTTGAAGATATCCTCGCGATAGAGCCATGCGCGCATGCGCGTTTTTCCCTCGCGCCCCGTTCCCGGAGTATAGTAAATCTTGCCGTCAGCGCGCTTTCTCGGCGTCACTGCAACCGCATACTCCTCTTCCGAAAGAGAATTTTTCCATGCGTTGTAGTTGGGCATATACGCCTCTAAATCCTCAAATGCAACGAGCCCTTCGCCCGCATATTTTGAGTGGGCACCGGCCGTTCCGAATGCGATAAGATCCGGAAGCTCCTCGCGCGCAGCAAACATAAGCGGATACTTTGTGCCGGCATCCGATGCGGGAACGGCGATGATATCAAGCGTCGCGCCCGAGCCCTCCGCCATATACTCCCAGACCTTCCAATCCTCACGGACAGGCCATGAGCCGGACGATTCTACCATATAGGTGATAACATCGTCTTTTGTGAGAGGCTCGTCTGCTCCCTCACCCGAGAGAACGGTTGAGCCGCTTCCTCCGCCGCACGCGCAGAGCGCGAGCAGCATGAGAGCTACAAGGGTCAGTGAAATTAATCTTTTCATTGTGGTTTGTCCTCCTTTTTATAAGTGCAAAGTGCAAAATCATTTTGTGTACTCAAGTATGCGTTTCAGCAACACTGCAACTTCCGCTCGGGTTGTGTAGTCAAGAGGTGCAATGAGGCCTGATTTGCCGTTGACGAAGCCTGCGGAGATGAGCGCGGAGACAGCGTCACGGGCGTAAGGTGCGACGGTGGTGAAGTCCTCATATTGCGGTTCGTCGAAATCGCCGAACCCTACATTAAGGCTCTGCAATGCCCTATACACAATTGTCATCATATCCTGACGGGTTATGGTGTTGCGTGGTGCGTACTTATTATCACCTATACCACCGACGATACCGCAATTTCTTGCTATCGCAAGCTCGGATGCAAAATAATCCGATGCAGATACATCTGCAAAGTTTTCGGTGTTGTCGCTCTTAAGTCCGAATGCGCGGACAAGGAGTATTGCAAAGTCGGCACGAGTAATGTTAGCGGACGGCGAGAATGTTGAGTCAGATGTACCCTTGATGATACCACGTTCTGCAAGTTCATTGATTGCGTCGGCTGCCCAAGCGTGGTTTGTGAGGTCGGTGAAACCTTTGGACGGGACGTCGGTGTTGTCACCGTCATTAGGTTGTGTGGTTTCCTCGTCCGACGGGACGTCGTCCCCTACATCGGCATTCTCATCGGGTGCGGCACCTCCGC
>JAFQSU010000071.1 GCA_017409405.1 Oscillospiraceae bacterium
ATTTTACATATATTCTCTCATCAGCAAGTCAACAACGAACAAGCAGCCGCCTAACGACGACTGCCTGCTTAATCACTTTTTCATTTTAACTCTTTACCCCAACTATTGACAAAGAGCCATAAAAAACCGAATAATCTAGACTGTCATCTAAATCATTCGGTTACTATGGCGGAGAGTCGGGGATTCGAACCCCGGATACCTTTATAGGGTATACACGATTTCCAATCGTGCGCCTTCGACCAGCTCAGCCAACTCTCCATCTCTATTCATTTTTAAGCCTTATATATTATAGCGAGTTTAAACCCAATAGTCAAGCTATTTTTGAAATTTTATCCGCAAAGGGTAAGACTTAAACTCACCCTTTGCGGAAATGCTTTTAAGTAGACTTAAATTACTTAAGTTCAACCTTTGCGCCAGCTTCTTCGAGCTTCTTCTGAATTTCTTCAGCTTCGTCCTTGCTTGCGCCTTCCTTGATAGCCTTCGGTGCGCTCTCAACGAGCTCCTTAGCTTCCTTAAGGCCGAGACCTGTGATTTCGCGAACAACCTTGATAACGTTGAGCTTTGCGCCACCAACGTCAGCAAGAACTACGTCGAAGGAATCCTTCTCTGCAGCAGCACCTGCATCAGCGCCACCTGCAGCCGGAGCTGCAACTGCAACAGCAGCTGTTGCGGATACGCCGAACTCTTCCTCGAGTGCCTTTACGAGCTCGTTGAGCTCAAGAACTGTTAAGCTTTTTACTTCTTCAATGAAATTTGTGATTTTCTCAGACATTTTTGTTACCTCCTAAAAATTATATATTATTCTTAAATTATTCTGCTGCGGGAGCATCTTCAGCCGGGGCAGCTTCTGAAGCCGGAGCCTCGACCTCTGCAGGAGCAGCCTCCTCTGCAGGTGCTGCTTCTGTTGCGGGAGCGGAAGAATCAACCGAACCTTCCTTCTCAACCTTTTCAGCGATTGCTTTAAGCACAAGAGCAAGACCGAATATCGGGCCCTGCAAGCCGCCGAGGAGCTTTCCGAGAAGAACTTCCTTGCTCGGGAGATTTGCAAGAGCCATAATCTCCTCAACACTGACAACCTTACCGTCCATAAAGCCGGCTTTGATGTTATAGATGTCTTCGTTCTTCTTAGCAAATTCAGCAACGACCTTAGCAGGAGCGATGACGTCGTCTGCGCTTATTGCGAGAGCTGTTGTGCCTTCGAGAACGCCGTCAAGACCCTCAAGACCTGCTTCCTTCGCTGCGAAGCGGATAAGCGTGTTCTTGATAACCTTATAATCGACGTTGTTCTTACGCATTTCTGCACGAAGCTGTGTGTCGTCGGCGACATTGATACCCTTATAGTCAACGAGAACACCGCTGCTTGCATTCTTCATCTTTTCAGCAAGCTCTGCAACCAACTGCTTCTTTTGTTCCAAAACCTTTGCACTTGGCATGTGTTTCACCTCCGTCTGTATTTAAATGGAAAACCCATGCGTTTTAAGACGCATGGGTTACAAATTACAAATCACACAAAAGTGCCTATAACTTGCTCCTCGGCAGGCTCGTAAACGATTACGCCGGAAGCGGCACCTGCTGTCTTAAGACGCATAAAGAATTATACCAGATGTTGACTTGAAAGTCAAGAAAAATTTTAGCCGAGCATCTTTGCGACGCTGACCTTGATTCCGGGACCCATCGTCGATGTTACGACGCAGGAACGGATGTAGGTACCCTTTGCAGCTGCAGGCTTTGCCTTGATAACAGCTCCAACGAGTGTGTTGAAGTTTTCGCAAAGCTTTTCTTTGCCGAAGGAAACCTTACCGATCGGGCAGTGGATGATGTTTGTCTTATCAAGACGGTATTCAATCTTACCTGCCTTAAGGTCAGAGATTGCCTTAGCAACATCCATAGTAACTGTGCCTGCCTTCGGGTTCGGCATGAGACCCTTAGGACCGAGAACCTTACCGAGACGGCCGACAACGCCCATCATATCGGGAGTTGCAACAACGACGTCAAAGTCAAAGAAGTTCTCACCCTGGATACGTGCGAGAAGATCCTCTGCACCTACAACATCTGCACCTGCCTCTTCAGCTTCCTTTGCCTTATCGCCCTTAGCGAAAACAGCAACGCGGACAGTTTTACCTGTACCGTGCGGAAGAACAACAGCACCGCGAACCTGCTGGTCTGCATGACGAGAGTCAACACCGAGCTTAATGTGAAGCTCAACTGTTTCATCAAACTTTGCTTTGCCAAACTTGGACATAAGCTCAAATGCATCTTCAACTTCGTACTGTACTGCACGGTCGATGAGCTTTGCGCTTTCAATATACTTTTTACCTCTACGCATTCTAATAACCTCCTTGTGGTAGTTTTTTCGGGCTTTTCTTTCAAAGCCCTCCCACGTAAGTAAACGGCTCAGAGCCGTAACTGCCGGTCGAATTACTCTTCAACCGTGATTCCCATGCTTCTGCATGTACCTGCAATCATGCTCATTGCAGTTTCGACTGTTGCCGCATTAAGGTCGGGAGCTTTGAGCTCTGCAATCTTTCTGAGGTCTTCCTTGCTGATTGTAGCAACCTTAGTCTTGTTCGGGACACCGGAACCGCTTTCAATCTTGCAAGCCTTTTTAATAAGCACGGATGCCGGCGGTGTCTTTGTGATAAATGAGAACGAACGGTCTGCATAAACCGTAATAACAACCGGAATAACAAGTCCGATGTCGTTCTTTGTGCGCTCGTTGAATTCTTTTGTGAACTGAACGATATTAACACCGTGCTGACCGAGTGCCGGACCAACAGGCGGCGCCGGAGTTGCCTTACCTGCCGGAATCTGGAGCTTAATAAATCCTACTACTTTCTGTGCCATGATATCGCACCTCCTTAATAAAATGTGGTAAATGGCGGTATGCCTGCGCTTGCAGAACACAAAAGGTTCTGACAAACAGTGCGCGGATACCTCCCACGTCGGGCAAAGCCCGAAGTTATGCTAAAGCGCTTTTGCGCTTGCATGCAAAAATCAGCCTTCTGTAACAGGCTCTACCTGGTCGGGCTCAAGCTCGACCGGAGTTTCTCTGCCAAACATTGAAACGATAACGCGAATCTTGTTTTTGTCAAGAGCAATCTCGTCAACAACGCCGACAAAGTCTTCAAGGGCACCGTCAATAATCTTGACGCTGTCACCGACTGCATAGTCGATGATAAGCTCATGCTTTTCGACACCGAGGTTTGCAACCTCTTCATCGGAAAGCGGAACGGGCTTACTCGCAGGACCGACAAAACCGGTAACGCCGCGAGTGTTGCGCACAACGTGCCAGCTTTCGTCAGTCATGACCATTTTCACGAGGACATATCCCGGAAAAATCTTGCGTTCTACTTCCTTGCGCTTGCCGTCGCGAACCTCGACAACGGTTTCGACAGGAACGTTTACCGCACAGATAAGGTCATGCAATTTTCTGTTTTCAACTGCTTTTTCTATTGTTGCGGCTACTTTGTTTTCATAGCCCGAGTATGTGTGAATTACATACCATTTAGCGTTTCCTGCCATCAGTCTTATCCCCCGTTAAATTTTGTGGAGGAATGAAACCCCGAGTTTGAGCACGAGATCCATAAGACCTGTGATGACGGCGAAAACAGCACAAACAACAAGAACGATAACAGTGTTCTTGTATACCTGAGTGAGCGACGGCCATACAACCTTTTTAAGTTCACTCTTCATCTCGCGGAACCATGTGGCAATACCGCGTCTTTTCTTCTCCGACATTTAGCAGCACACCCTTTCGTTTGTAATTGACAAAAGAAAAACCTTAATTACTTCGATTCTCTGTGAAGAGTATGCTTGCGACAGAACGGGCAATGCTTGTTGAGCTCGAGTCTGTCCGGAGTGTTTTTCTTTTCCTTCATTGTGTCGTAGTTTCTGCGCTTACATTCTGTGCAAACGAGTGTAATTTTTGTTCTCATAATTTTCGGCCTCCAAAGAATAATTTGCCTCCCTGACAGCCTTACGGCTTCGCGGAAACGTTTGTTTCTCCCGCGTAGGTCTAAACACACATTCAAAAAAAGGGCATAAGAAATAGACCTTTCACAGGTAATTTAGATTGTACCACAAAACATGGTATAAGGTCAAGCCTTTTTTTATATTTTTTTGTTTTTTATTCCAATTCGAACATTCCGGTATACAGTTGATAGTATTTTCCTCTTTGTTCTAAAAGGTCATCATGCGTTCCGCGCTCTATTATCTTTCCGTGTTCAAGAACCATTATTGCTTTTGAATTTTTGACTGTGGACAGGCGATGAGCAATGACAAATACCGTTCTTCCCTCCATAAGGGTGTCCATCCCCTTTTCTATGAGAGCCTCCGTTCTTGTATCTATGGAGCTTGTCGCTTCATCAAGAATGAGAACGGGCGGATCTGCAACCGCGGCACGGGCAATGGCTATGAGCTGACGCTGTCCCTGACTGAGATTGACTCCGTCAGAGGTAAGCACGGTATCATAACCCTCGGGGAGATGGGAAATAAACGAATGGGCATTTGCAAGCTTTGCCGCGCGGATTATTTCTTCGTCTGTCGCATCAAGCTTTCCGTAGCGGATATTGTCTGCAACGGTTCCGGTAAACAGGTGTGTATCCTGAAGCACCATTCCGAGTGAGCGGCGAAGGTCGCTCTTTCTTATCTTATTTATATTTATTCCGTCATAGGTTATCTTCCCGTCCGGCACATCGTAAAATCGGTTTATAAGGTTTGTTATCGTTGTCTTCCCCGCTCCTGTAGAACCTACAAACGCAATTTTCTGCCCGGGTTTTGCATAAAGCGATATTCCGTCAAGTACAATCTTATTCTCATCATAGCCGAACACAACATCCTCAAACCTTACATCACCGCGGACCTCTGTATAAGTTACCGTACCGTCGTCCTGCGGACACTTCCATGCCCATACGCCGGTTCTCGCATCCGTTTCGGACAAGGTTCCGCGAGCGTCCTTTGTTGCATACACAAGAGTAACCGTGCCGCTGTCGTGTTCAGGTTCTTCATCCATGAGTTCAAATATACGCTCAGCCCCTGCCAGTGCATTTATTATGGAATTGAATTGCTGGGATATCTGCGTTATCGGCTGAAAGAACGAGCGAGTTGACTGCAGAAACGATGCAACGGTACCTATATCCAGAACTCCCGTTACGGCAAGTGCAGCTCCGATAGTTGCTGTGAGCGCATAATTTATATAAGAGAAATTATTTGTTATCGGACCGAGAACACTTGCAAATGTATTTGCATTCGATGCCGCATCAAAAAGCTCTTCATTTATCAGAGCAAACTTTTCCTTCGACTCGTTCTCACGGCAGAAAACCTTTACAACCTTCTGCCCTTCTATCATTTCTTCTATATAGCCGTTAACAGAACCTATAGCCTTTTGTTGTCTCTTGAAATACTTTGCGCTTTGTCCGCCAATTTTTTTCACGACAAATGTTATCACGAAAACCATCGCCACTATCAGCGTCGTAAGCATGGGGCTCAATATGCACATAAGAACGAATACGCCTATAATCGTAACCGATGATGAAAACATCTGCGGTATCCCCTGGCTAAGCATTTCACGCAGTGTATCCGTATCATTCGTAAAACGGCTCATGATTTCTCCATGCGCATGAGTATCATAATACCGTATCGGAAGGCTTTGAAGCTTTGTAAACATATCAACACGTATTCTCCGCATTGTTTCGGTTGATATGTTCATCATCAGTCTGCTGTACATGTAAGAGCCAACAACACCGAGTGCGTAAAAGCCTGCCATAACCGCAAGCTTCATAATAAAAGCTCTGACATCAAAATAGCCTGTAGCTACCCCTTCTTCTATCGAATTGATTACGGGCTTTAAAAAATACGTTCCTACAACGCCTGCAAGGGAGCTTAGCAAAATCCCTATAACAACAAGAACAAGCATATACTTTTTGCCGCTCATATATCCGAGAAGGCGTGCTATGGTGCGTCCGGCATTTTTAGGTTTTCTCGTGCCGCGCATACCACGCGGACCTCCCACAGGTCTTCCGTTTGCCATAATCTACTCCACCACCCTCTGCTGAGACTCATAAACCTCGCGGTAAATTTCATTGTTTTCAAGAAGCGCATCATGTGTGCCTATGGCATTAACCGTGCCATCATCGAGCACTATTATTCTGTCGGCATCGCTGATTGATGTCACACGTTGAGCAATAATTATTTTTGTAGCATCAGAAAGCTCATCTTTGAATGCATCGCGTATCTTCTTTTCCGTCGCAGTGTCTACAGCACTTGTACTGTCATCCAGGATTATTATTTTCGGTCGTTTTAAAAGCGCACGTGCAATACATACACGCTGCTTCTGTCCGCCCGACAGATTGACTCCGCCCTGTCCGAGATACGTATTGTATCCGTCGGGGAATGATGAAATAAAATCATGTGCGGCTGCTGCACTACACGCCTTTTCGATCTCTTCCTGCGTTGCTTCTTCGTTTCCCCACTTGAGGTTTTCAAGAATTGTGCCGGAGAAAAGAACGTTATTCTGAAGCACCATCGCAACCGCATTCCGAAGCTCTGAAAGAGCGTACTCTCTTACATCGTGACCCGAAACCGAGACAGAGCCGTCGCATACATCGTACAGTCTCGGTATGAGTGATACGAGCGATGTCTTTCCCGAGCCTGTACCGCCGATAATTCCGACCGTTTCGCCCGAGTTGATTCTGAAGCTCAAATCCGACAGTGCGCACTTCGACTTATTCTTTGAGTATGAGAACGTGACATTTTTAAATTCAATTTCACCGTTATCAACAGTCAATTCACTTGATACGTTATCCTCTATATCAATATCCTCGTCTAAAACCTCACATATTCTTACGACGGATGCCCTTGACATAATAATGCTTACAAAGCACATTGAAAGACCCATAAGCGACATAAGAATCTGTGTTATATAGCTGATAAAGCTTATAAGCTCACCTGTCTCCATACCTCCAACGGAAATAAGGTTTCCGCCAAGCCAGAGAACTGCTATTATGCAGCTGTACATAACTATCTGCATAATAGGCATGTTCATTATCAGCACACGCTCTGCCCTGCGCTGTGAGTTCTGAAGCTCTAACGCCGCTGTTTCAAACTTATCATTTTCATATTCACCGCGGACGAAAGCTTTGACTGCGCGGATAGCAACAAGGTTTTCCTGAACCGTGGAGTTCATGTTGTCATACCTTGTAAACATCTGCTTAAAACGCGGAAAAGCCTTTGTTGAAATGAATACAAGCGCAACGGCAAGCACCGGAATTGCAACGAAGAACACACGCGCAAGCTCTGCATTTATCGAAACGGCAAGAACGGTTGCGCTTACAAGCATTACCGGAGAGCGCACCATCATACGGATAACCATCATAAACGCATGCTGAACAAACGTTACGTCGGTTGTAAGGCGAGTGACAAGTGATGCTGTACTGAACTTATCTACATTTGCAAACGAAAAGTCCTGTATTTTATCAAACATCTTCTTGCGGACATTCTTCGCAAAGCCGGTCGATGCAATTGACGCATATTTACCGGACAGAACACCGAACATGAGCGACATGAGCGACATGAGCACCATAAGGCCTCCGACCTTTACGATATATCCAACACCTCCGCCGCCTTTTATTCCGATGTCTATAATCTTCGACATGAGAAGCGGAATAAAAATTTCCATAACTACCTCAAGCGATATGAAAACGGGAGAAAGAATCGCCGGAAGCTTATACTTCCCGACACACCCAAGCAATTTTTTAAGCATTTTGACCTCCAAAGGTGATATTGATAATCTTATTATACACACAAATTCATACTAATTATTTTATTACCTTAATTTTGCAAAGTCAACCAAACCGGAACAAATTTACAGATTGTTTCATTTTATACAAAAAAACCGCCTGCGTTTCGCAAACGGTTTTGGGTTATATGTATATCTTTTTATAAATCAACGCCGAGGAACTGCTTTGCGAGTATTCCGACTACAAACGAAATAACGGCAACACTTATACTTATAAACGACATTTCCAGAAATCTCGGTCTGAACTTTTCGCCCTGTGCCACGGAAATGTAGTATGTAAATCCTGCAATTATCAGAATAACCGCGGCTATCATCATAAACAGTGCCGTAAGGTAACGGCTGTTGTCCATAAGCAAATACGGGGTTATCAGCACCGCTACGGTTATCAGATATGCAATCCCCGTATAGCAGCAGGATTTAAAAGCATCACTTCTTCCCTCACTCTTTGCGGCAAGAAATTCACTTGATGCCATTGAAAACGTCGCTGAAATACCCATAATAAGTCCGGAGAGAGCAATGAGTCTCGTATTCTGCATAGCAAAGGTAAAGCCCGCAAGCGAGCCGGTAAGCTCGACTAACGCATCGTTCATTCCGAGAACCATACTGCCTACATAGTGCAAGCTTTCTTCGTCAAGCATTGAAAGCAGAGCCTCCTCGTGCTCTTTTTCCTGCTCTCTTATGAGTATGCTCTCCTCGATTTCTCCGGCTATAATGTCGTATTCCTTCTGTGCGGCTTCTTCACCGTTTTCCATAAGCTTAACGGCAAAGGTGAAGCCTAAAATTCTCGCTATCAGCTTGTATTTGAAAACCTTCAGGCGTTCGGGCTTCATTTCCGTATCGGTATACTTTTTCCATATTTCATAGTGAGCATGCTCCTCTGCGGAAAGACGGAGCAAGGTCGCTTTATTCTCCTCACCTTTTGCAAAGCGAGCTATTTCTTTATAAATAACACTTTCCGTCAGCTCATTTTGCTGCATTTTTTTGATTATACTCAAAGCTTTGTCGGATATTTTGGGGGTCATATGTATCACCTCTGAAATGAAATAGCACAACAGCCCTGCTCGTTTTACAAGCAAGGCTGTTATTGTTCGGATTATTCAGCAGCTTCTTCTGCAGACTCTTCCGGGAGAATGTCAACTTCTTCGCCGGATGTTGCTACAACTGCATCTGCCTCGTCAGCCGGAGCTTCTTCTGCGTCCTCTGCCGGAGCTTCTTCTCCGGGGATGAGAGCACGAATGGAAAGAGAAACCTTCTTGTTCTCTTCGTCTACGGCAGTAATCTTTGCTTCAACCTCGTCGCCCTCTTTAAGAACATCAGCAGGCTTTGCAATGTGTGTATTTGTGATCTGGGAAATATGGATAAGACCGTCAACGCCCGGGACAATCTCTGCAAATGCACCAAACGGCATAAGCTTTACGATTTTGACCTTAGCTGTATCGTCTACACTGTAAGCAGACATAAACTTTGTCCACGGGTTGTCTTCTTCTTTTCTGTAGCCGAGGGAGATTTTCTTCTTCTCTGCATCGAGTGCGAGAACGAAAACATCAACCTCCTGGCCTTCCTTGAACATTTCGGACGGATGACCGATGCGTGTCCATGACATTTCGGAAATGTGAACCATACCGTCAACACCGCCGATGTCAACAAATGCGCCGTAGGAAGTAAGTGAACGGACAACACCCTTATATGCCTTACCGACCTCAATGTCAGCCCAGACACGCTCAGAAGCTGCGCGACGTGCCTCAAACTCTACCTCACGGATAGAGCCGACAATGCGACGGCGAGCGCGGTTGACCTCTTTAATCTTAAGCTGAACCTTCTTCTTGAGAAGCTCAGACATCTCTGCATTTCTCGGGAGACCTGTCTGTGATGCCGGAACAAATACATGAAGACCGCGAACCGAGACGATAACGCCGCCTGCATTTACATCAATAACAGTACCTTCAACTGTTGTCTTGTCCTGACGGGCAAGCTCAACATCGTCCCAACCCTTTATAGCGTCAAGGCGCTTCTTGGAAAGAGTGATAATACCCTCTACGTCGTTTACGCGGATAACAGAGCATTCGATTTCATCGCCGACCTTGTACTTGTCAGCAGCATCTGCATCGTCGCCGATTTCTGAATACGGAATATATCCGGCGTATTTTGCGCCAAGGTCTACCTGTACATCAGACGGTGTAATAGCTGTTATTACGCCGACAACCTTATCTCCATTATTAAAAGTTTTGAGAGAACCAAGCAGCATTTCCTCAAAAGATTCTCCCTCAAAGTTCTTGATTTCTTCGCTCATCTTGCCTTTTACCTCCTTAATTATCCAATCAGGTGTAGATGCACCTGCCGTAATTCCTATGTTTTCAGCACCTGAAATGCTTTCAAGATCAATCTCGTCTGCATTCTCGACACGGATAACCTTCGGACATACGGAACGGCATATCTCAACAAGCTCCTGAGTATTTGAGCTTGTCCTGTCCCCGATTACAACCATAACGTCTGACATCGAAGCAAGGCGTGCAGCCTCGGTCTGTCGTTTATCGGTTGCGAGACATATTGTATCAAATATTTCGCAATTTGTACACACTTTTTTTAAATTTTTTACGCAACTTTCCCAAATTTTTCTTCCGACGGTAGTTTGGGAAACGGCGCAAACACGCATCGTTGCAAGCTCTGCGCGGTTTTTCAGAAGCTCTGACATTTCTTCTTCCGAACCGACAATTTCTGCTTTTTCACACTGTCCGGCAATGCCGAGCACCTCGGGATGCGACCTTTTTCCGACAATTATCACCTGATAACCCTGCTCGGATTTTTCACGGACAATTTTGTGAATACGCATAACATACGGGCATGTCGCATCTGAATATTTTATTCCGCGCATGTCAAGCTCGTCATACACGCTTCTGGCAACTCCGTGCGAGCGTATGACCGCAAGTGAGCCCACCGGCACATCTGCCGCGGTATTGACACTCGGCACACCGAGCCTTTTCAGGTGGTCAACAACATGAGCATTGTGGATTATCGGACCTATCGTGCATGCGCGCACTCCGTCACGGCCGAGCTTTTCGGCAATATCAACAGCCCTGCGTACACCAAAGCAAAAGCCTGCGGTTTCTGCAACCGTAATCTTTGCCACTAAGCTTCACCGCCGTTTCCGAGTCTCAGAATCTCACCGAACACCGTTTCTACAACAGTTTTATACTTTGCGCTGCCGCTGCCCTCAAAGGAAGCTGTTTCAATCGGTTTTCCTATAATAATTTCAACCTTGCCGAAAAGACGTTTTTTATCCGATATATAAACCGGAAGCATTGAGACTTTTGCACGGCAGGCTATCATCGCCGCACCCGTCTTTGCCGCCGATGCATCCGCATCTGTATGCACGCGCGTTCCCTCAGGGAAAATCATCACCTTTTTGCCGTCCGAAAGTCTTGAGATGGCATCGCGGAGAGTTGATATATCCGTAGAGCCGCGATTGACAGGTATTGCACCGAGAGCCCGAAGCACAGCGCCTATAACCGGAACACGGAAAAGCTCTGCCTTTGCCATAAAAGACATAAGCTCTTTTTTACCAAAGGTTATACACAAAAAGATGGGGTCAAGAAGTGATGTGTGGTTTGCACACACGACGGTCGCACCGTCGGGGATGTTTTCTTTCCCCGTCACCTTTATTCTGTACACCAGCTTAAAAAGCGGAGCGAGAACTGTGTATAAAATTTTATAAATCCGCATATGCACTCAACCTTTCAGAGATAATGTCTTTTATGATTTTTACGCTTTCCTCAAGTGTGTTTCCCGTGGTGTCAACCTTTATTGCATCAGGTGCCGGAACAAGCGGAGCAACAGCACGGCTTGAATCCTGCCTGTCACGTTCACGCATGTCGGCCAAAACTTTTTCAAAGCCAACGTCCTGTCCCTTTAACATGAGCTCTTCATATCTGCGACGGGCACGGTCCTCATCGGTTGCAGTAAGAAATATTTTGATCTGTGCATCAGGCAGAACAACCGTACCGATATCACGTCCGTCCATAATAACACTTCCGCGCATAGCAAACTCACGTTGCATATCAAGCAGAAAAGCACGTACTGCAGGAATTGCCGATACATCAGAAGCATACTTTGATATAATGTGCTCACGAATAGCGCCCGTAACATCCTCTCCGTTAAGATAAAGACACTGAATGCCGTTTTCGTGCCGGATTTCTATGTTTATGTTTTTAAGTGCATCACTTACAGAATCCGCATCACAAGGGTTAATACCGTTGCGGAAGGCATATACGCCCACGGTTCTGTATATTGCGCCGGTATCGACATATGTAAAGCCAAACTCCTTTGCAACCATTTTGGATATGGTACTCTTCCCCGCTCCGCTCGGTCCGTCAATTGCCACTGCAACTTTCTTCATATATTCCACCTCTTATATTTCCTGTGCCGCATACATACCTGCCGAGTATGCGCTTGACCATGCTATCTGGAGGTTAAAGCCTCCGGTATACGCATCAACATCAAGCACTTCTCCTGCAAAATACAGTCCATGCACAATTTTGGATTCCATTGTTTTGGGGTTTATCTCTTTGACATTTACTCCGCCGGAAGTTATTATTGCCTCCGAAACAGGGCGTTTCCCGTCAATGTCAATTCTTAGCTCTTTCAGTGTGTCACGAAGACATCTGCGCATTTCTCGGGTCATTGCATTAGCTTTCGTTTCTCCGTCAATACCTGCCTTTTTGAGCACAATATTTATCATTCTTGCCGGCAAAAGACCTCGCAAGAGATTTTGAATATCTTTGTTTTTCTTTTCTTCAACGTCACGCAAAATCCGTTCTTCGAGCTTCTCGTGAAGAAGCCCCGGCTTTAAGTCGAGACATACATGATATCTTTCGTTTTCAAAATCACGCATATGGGCACTCGCCGACAAAGCAAGCGGACCGCTTATGCCGAAATGGGTAAAAAGCATTTCCCCAAGCTCTGAAAAAAGGACCTTTCCCTGAGCATTTTTCGCTGTGAGCGTTATGTTTTTCAGCGTAAGGCCCTGTGCACTTTTGCACAAGTCCGTTTCTCCGACAAGCGGCACGAGTGATCCTTGCGGCTCCGTAACCGTATGTCCGCACTCACGGGCAAAGGCATATCCGTCACCTGTTGAACCCGTAAGCGGATACGAAACGCCGCCGGTTGCGACAATAACCGAATCGCAGCTAAATTCTCCGGAAACAGTCTTTACGCCGCATACGTTTCCGTTTTCTGTCTTGATTTGAACCACGGTATCATGAATGATTTTTGCACCGTTCATTTTGGCAAAGCGTACAAGGGCGTCCGTTATATCATGGGCATTGTCGGACTCGGGAAAAACCCGATATCCGCGCTCTGTCTTCAGCATTACCCCAAGATTTTCAAAAAATGCCATTGTATCCTGCGGTGAAAAGGCCGAAAAGGCACTGTACATGAAGCGCGAATTTTTCGGAATGTTTTTCATAAGCTCATCTGCATCACAGTTGTTCGTGACGTTACATCTTCCCTTGCCTGTTATATTCAGTTTTTTGCCCGGCTGAGGATTCTTTTCTATCAGAACAACTTCAGCACCTAACTTCCCGGCAACGCCTGCAGCCATAAGCCCTGCCGCACCTGCGCCTATTATTATAACCTTTTTACTCATTGTCCGATTTTTCGTACACGTTGTACTCATCCCAGATTGCTTCAAGGCTTGACAACGTATTTACGACCTCATTTTCTTTTTTTATACTCAGAGCTGCAATAATTGCATTTATCAGTGAAAGCGGTGCTACAAGAGAGTCCGCAAACGAGACCATGCCGCTTCGTGCAGTCATCTTATAGTCTGCATATTGGCAGAGCGGAGAACTTTCCGTATCTGTAATGGCAATTACCTTTGCACCCTTGCTGTGTGCATACTTCATCGCCTTAAGCGTGCGCTTTGAATATCTCGGAAAGCTTACCCCGATGAACGCATCTTCCCCGGAAACTCTCAGAATCTGTTCAAATACCTCACTGCCGCTTATCGTGCTTATTACATGAACATTTGGAACAATATGATTTAAATAGAACCCCAAAAACTGCGCAAGAGCACTTGATGCACGTATCCCTATGATGTAAATATTGTGTGCGGACAATATGCATTCTATGACCTTATTAAACTCATCACGGTCTATTGTATCTATTGTAGCAAGTATGTTCTCTGCATCGGCACGAAGAACCGAATCAACAACATCTGCGCGGATTTTATCTCCGGTAATTTCAATCCGCTGTGTTGCCGTGAGCTTGTTTTTTATAACATTCTGCAGTTCTCTCTGCATTGCAGGATATCCGTCATATCCAAGCTCAGCGGCAAAGCGCACAACCGTGGATTCGCTTGCCCCGGTCTTTGCCGAGAGCTTTGCCGCGGTCATAAATGCCGCTTTATCATAGTTTTTGAGGATATACTCCGCTATCAGTCTTTGCGTTTTGGAGTACGTTGAAAGGTCATCCTCCAAGCGCTTCAGTATGTTTTTCACGCAACGCACCTCACTTATAGGCTTCTACTCTGTATATGTTCATTCCCTGCTCCATAAACCTTGCCTCATATTCCGTAACCACATTGTCTATGCCGCTTGACGCAAGGTCAAAGGTTATGTTGCGAAGCTTCAGTCCGTATTCTGCCATGGAGTTTAAGGAAAACTCAAAAAGACCCGAATTGTCAGTCTTGAAGAATATGAACCCGTCATCTGAGAGAACCTCGTCATAAAGAGCAAGGAAATCGCCGTGAGTAAGTCTTCTCTTCGCCTGCTTCTTCTTCGGCCACGGGTCACTGAAGTTTAAATATATTCCGTCTATTTCGTTTTTGTCAAAGACCTCACAAAGAAGGGCGGCATCAATGTCTGAAAACTGAATGTTTTCAATCCCCTGCTCCATGGTCTTTTCCGCCGCCATGACAAGGGCACCCTGCTCACGCTCTATACCTACAAAAAGCGTATCCGGTGCTTTTTTTGCACTTTCGGTAATAAAGCGACCCTTGCCGCACCCTATTTCGATATATATTTTATCAAATCCGAATCTTTGCTTCCACTCACCCTTTAACTGTCTTGGGTCTGACGGCATAACAGCGCCGCATTTTGCAAGGCGTTTATCAAGATTCGGTTTTTTTCTCATTCGCAAGTTGCCACACTCTCCCACACTAATATATAACACACGTATTTTATCACATTTTCGTTTCCGTTTCAATATTTTTATATAAACAAAAGGACTGCAGAAAAATAACCTTTCTGCAGCCCCTTATTTACAGTGTGATTGTAAGACTTGCACCGTTTTCAACGGAGTATGTATATCCCTTTTCTTTGTTATCACGATCGACAAAGCCCGTTATGAATGTACGGTCTCCCACACACAACCGCATCTTTCCGTCGCAGTTTTCCGCATCAATTATCTCATAAAATGCATTTGGCTCATAATCTGTTTTTATATCAACAAATCTACCGCGAAGTGATGCGGCATCAACAGCTTCATCAAGCTCTGCCATGATATAATTCTCTGCGCCGAGCTCCTGCGTGAAGGTGCACACCCTGCCTGTAACTGTTCGGCTTCCGTAGTTTGCGCTGTATATCTGCTGACCGTTTTTATTAAAGCTTCGTACATTCAAAAATCCGTAAAGCTTTTCTCCGCAGAGTTCAAAGGCAGCTTCGCTTCGGTTGACAACCACATAGTCGCACCTTCCGTTCTTATGCTTTATGCACAGTGCGCTCACAATGTCGTCAGCCCGTACAAGCTCACACCCAAGGATAAAACTCTCATCCTCATACGGTTCGATAACAGATACAAAGTCCCCTGCGACTCCACTTTTTTTCGCAACAAGATATGTCATTTCACGAGGATTTCCTGCATGCGCCTGTGGCGGAACGCCTTTACAGAGTGCCGCTCCGTCAATCTCCGACAGCATGTGAATTTTAAGGTGTACGTTTCTCTCATTTTTCCATACATTCCAATTATCCACACACTTCCAGTCAACCGTAAAGCCATCCGCTTTTCCGCATCTCCTTACATCGGTGAGGTAGTTGAATCCGTCGTACCATTTTTTAGTGTATTCCGCATCGGCATAAGGAACGTCCTCGCCGGCATATGTACCGCCGCTTTGCGGAATGAATCGGGCGCCTTCCGCAACAACTTCGTTTCCTATCGCATGATAGCTTATGTGACGTTCTCCCTCTCCTACTCGGAACAAATCAACAAGATACCTGCTTTTCCCGTCGATATCAACCGTTATTACAGTACGTCTGAAATCACGGTTGTAGAGTCTCGGAGCCTCTGCCTCTATCACCGATACCTTGCCGTCGGTGTAGTAATGATTTGCCCGTCCCCCTGCTATAGCATTGATACAATCAGGAAAATCCTGATAGTCTATTTCTTTTTCAAATGGCTTTTCCTGTCGCACCGTTACCGTATTATGTGACAACGCATTTGATGACCAACGGTAGCGTTCCGGATTTTTATCCTTAAAGCTCGGCTCTCCAAGGTCGGGCATAAGGTCAATCCCAAAGCCGTGGAGATAGAGATTCATCGTATCACGGTGTCCGTGACCACGGTTTGAGCCAAAGTATATTCCGTTGCTTTCTGCCTCCTTCCCCTCCGGATGCGATTCAATCATTGAAAGTCCAAAGCAGGGAAAGCATCTGCTTTCAGAGCGAAACTCTCTTTTTGCAGTTTTTCGGATAAGCGCATCTGCCGTGCCGCAGTCAAGATACCAATCGGTACAAATAGGGGCGTCGCCGCACACCTTGACAAGAAGCTCTGCTATGCGCGGAGAACGTGTTGCAAGGAAAAACTTCACCTGCTCATCAGGAGTTATCCGTATTTCCGGTTTTCCGCAACCTGAAATATCCGCAAGGCGTAAGGTGAAATTATCTGCAGTTAT
Organism: Oscillospiraceae bacterium; assembly: GCA_017409405.1. Taxonomy (GTDB): domain Bacteria; phylum Bacillota; class Clostridia; order Oscillospirales; family JAAYXM01; genus SIG480. Next base: position 16,680 of record JAFQSU010000071.1, read on the forward strand.
GTAATTTACTACCATATTGCCGAGCTTTCTGAAGTTTATATGCTCGTACAGGTCATATTTCGGATGACCCTTGAGTATCTCTGCAACCTGAATAAAGCCAAGTGTCCACATGGCGTTGTAGCTCGGCGAAACCTCGCCTGCAAAGCCGTCACGGTTCATCTCCGAAAGCATCATTGTTTCAAGGTCATAATGCAGAGGATGGTCTCGCACGCGGTCAATATACTTAAACAAGAATTCGGCGTATTCATCAAACAAGTCATCACGCCCGAGCACCTTCGCCGTTTTTAAAAGCATCTCATGCGGAAAACCCGGGTTGCAATGAAGCGTGTAGTTGCGAAGGTCCGGATATACCTGCAAAAGCATTTTTTCTTCTATCTCTCTGCATATCTCCTCTCCGCTTTGCGGAGCTTCTCCGATATATCTTACAGTTTCTTCTCTCAGATATGCCGCAAAATCATCATCAAGGCAGGGCTTTAACATATCGTACCACTCAACAGCCTCATTCATCAGCTCAACATCCCAGATGCAGCCTCCCATCCGTCCGAGCTTTGTATGTCCGTGAGCCAGCTTATACCCGTCCTCCCAACGGCATTCACGCGCATCAAGGGTAGGATATATAAGCGCCATACGATAATACATTGCAGCAGCAGGATAACCGTATTTCTTATCACCCGTTATCATATATGCCTCGGCAAGTGTTTTTATCGCCATTGTTCCCAAAGCACTCGACTCCGGCTTCTCTATCGGCCAGAGGCAGTGCAGTACATAATACGGAATAAAGGTATAGCGGAAAGTCTGAGGGTCACTCGCATCAGCAAGCCAGCCGTGACCGTCATCGACGGCATATCCCTCTCCCTTTTCCGGGTACAGTTCATTTACAAGAAGTGAACGGTCTGCCCTCTCATAGGAAAACAAGCCATGCTCGTCAAGTCCGCTTTCATAGAACTTGCCGAAATCGTTTGACGGATATATATTCCCGCAGTTCGGACATTTCACCTTCCACGGTGCATTCTTATAATCCATTATCCAGCTCCAACGTCCGTGCCGCATTGTTTCCGGTCCGCAGTTCGGACATCCGTGCTCCTGATTAACATCAAAGCTACGCAAAATCTCCTGTGGCGTTATGCTTGCAACAAGCTGTCTTGTGCCGATGCTGAGATAATTATCGGCTGCAGAGATAATCCTTTCACTCTTTTCCCTTGCCCATTTGAAATTTTCTATGTTCCTTTTAACATTTCCGAGCTTGTCTTCAGTGAAAAATGTTCTCTCACTCATATCCATTACCCTTTCTTTACTGCCATGAAGAAATTTATGTTCCGAATCGGTTCAAATTCAATGTCGCATGTGTTGTAGCGCTGAAGAAACCGGGCCTGTATTTCGTCTGCCATTATATATTCGTAAATAAGAAAACCGCAGTCTGACAAAATCTTTTCCATCTGTTCAAACGGAGTTGCATCCGGAAGGTCGAAAACCATACAGCTTCCCTCTTTGAATATTCTTGCGAAGGCAGATATAATGCCCTGAAGCTTAAGTATCGGCATATAATACGAAATACCGAGCATATTGCAGAAGCAAACCTCGTCTTTTGCAAAGCCTCGCACCTCAAGCTGGGATATCTGAGCATTTGTTGACAAAAACACTTTGGAATGGCGCATACCCTCTGCATCGGAAAGCTTAAAAGGCGCAAGGTGGGTATCAAAATCAACGTATTGCCTTGCGCCAAGCTGTTTTGCATTGCGAAGTGCGGGGTCTGCAAAGTCTGCACGCGCAAGTGTTTCCATAAGAATATTCGACATAATTATCACCTATTATCTAATACCACAATTTACTGCAAATTACAAGACTTGACATTTTAAAAGCAGTCCTTATCAGACTGCTTTTAAATTATTTCGATAATTTTTTTATTGCCGCATCAATTCTTGCAAGGCTTTCTTCCTTGCCTAAAATGTGACAGAACTCAACACCGCCGCCCGGAGTAACCTGTTTTCCGGAAAGAGCTGTGCGAAGCGGCCAGAGAACAAAACCGTTTTTGAGTTCACGGTCGGCAATGTAAGAGAACAGTGCATCGTGGATATTGTCAAATGTCCAGTCATTTATGCCTTCAATAACCGGACGGAGCTCCGTAAGCGTTACAAGCGCAGTTTCGGCGTTTGTCTTCATTTTCTTGTGGAAGTACATCTCGCTGTCATATTCCGGAACTGCATCAAAGAAATCAACCTGCTCCGGTATATCGGCAAGACGCTCACAGCGCTGTTGGAGAAGCGGAGCAATAAGGTCGGGGTTGATATCCGGATTTTTTACACCCTGTCTGATGTACGGACGTGCAACCTCTGCAAATGCTTCGGGAGTCATCGCTCTGATATACTCTGCGTTTATATACTTTAGCTTTGCAACGTCAAATATGGCAGGAGATTTTGAAATGCCTCGGAGTTCAAAAATATCCACAAGCTCGGAGAGTGAAAAGATTTCCTGCTCTCCGCCCGGACTCCAGCCGAGAAGGGTAACGTAGTTAACTACTGCATCCTTGAGATATCCTTCGTTTATAAGATCCTCATATGACGGGTCTCCGTTACGCTTGGAAAGCTTCTGAGTTGCATTCTTCATAACGGGAGAGCAGTGAACATATGTAGGAATCTCCCAACCGAAAGCCTCATACAGAAGATTGTATTTCGGTGCAGATGAAAGATACTCTGAGCCGCGGACAACGTGAGTTATACCCATGAGGTGGTCGTCAATGACATTTGCAAAGTTATATGTCGGAAAACCGTCTGACTTTATAAGCACCTGATCGTCGAGATCCTCATTCGGAACGGTGATATCACCGTAAACCACATCAGAAAATGTTGTTTCTCCGCTTTCGGGCATCTTCTGGCGAATGACATACGGAACGCCTGCATCAAGACGTGCCTGAATTTCTTCAGGCGAAAGTCTTGAGCATCTTCCGTCATATTTTGTCGGTGATTCTCCGTCCTTTTCCTCATGGTCTGTCTTTTCGCAGAAGCAACGGTATGCAGCGCCACGTTCTATCAGAAGCTCCGCATACTGCTTGTACATACCCATGCGCTCGCTCTGGATATACGGACCTACCGGACCGCCTATATCAGGGCCTTCATCGTAGTTAAGTCCTGTTTCACGGAGCGTACGGTAGATAAGGTCTGTAGCCCCCTCAACAAGGCGCCCCTGATCGGTATCTTCGATTCGAAGAATAAAATCACCGCCATGATGCTTTGCAATCATATAGGTATAAAGAGCCGTACGAAGGTTTCCTATATGCATGTATCCCGTGGGACTCGGTGCAAAACGGGTTCTTACCCTTCCCTTCGGGATGCGTGCCTCTGCCTCCTCAAAAAATTTCATATCCATTTTCTTTACCTCAGTCTTTATTTTTTCTTTGCCCATGAATCCTTAAGCGAAACCGTTCTGTTGAATACCGGCAAGGCATCTGTCGAAAGCTTCTTGTCACGGCAGAAATATCCGTTTCGGAGGAACTGATAGTGTCCGTCGCCGATATTGTCGTTTATCGCAGCTTCACACTTACAGCCCGTAAGAATCTCAAGAGAATCGGGGTTTATATTGTCGGTAAACGCACCACCCTCGGGGAACTCTCCCGGATTTTCCGCATTGAAGAGGTTTTCGTAAAGGCGAACCTCTGCATCGACAGCATCGCTTGCCGATACCCAGTGGATAGTACCCTTAACCTTACGCTTGTCCGGAGTGTCTCCTCCACGGGATTCGGGGTCGTATTCTGCATGAATAACCGTGACGTTTCCGTCAGCATCCGTTTCAAAGCTCTTGCAGGTTACATAGTATGCGTATTTAAGACGAACCTCATTGCCGGGGAACATTCTGAAATATCCCTTAACAGGCTCTTCCATGAAGTCTTCACGTTCAATATAAAGCTCACGGGAGAATGTAACCTTGTGCGTTCCGCTATTCTCGTCAGTCGGGTTGTTCTGAGCATCAAAGGTTTCAGTCTGCCCTTCCGGATAGTTGTCAATAACGAGCTTTATCGGACGAAGAACCACCATCATACGCATTGCGTTTTCGTTGAGGTCTTCTCTTATACAATGTTCAAGAAAGCCGTAGTCAACAGTGTTATACGCCTTGGAAACGCCTATTCTTTCGCAGAAGTTGCGAATTGAGCGAGGCGTGTAGCCGCGGCGACGAAGCCCCGAAAGCGTCGGCATACGCGGATCATCCCATCCGTCAACATACTTTTCCTCAACAAGCTGACGGAGATAGCGTTTTGACATAACGGTGTTTGTAACGTTCAGACGTGAAAACTCTATCTGACGCGGAGGATTTTCAAAGCCAATTTCGCGTACTACCCAATCATAAAGCGGTCTGTGGTTTTCAAACTCTATTGAGCAGAGTGAGTGGGTAATTCCCTCAAGAGCATCCTGAATCGGATGTGCATAGTCATAGAGAGGATAAATACACCATTTATTCCCCTGTCTGTGATGCTCTGTGTGCAATATTCTGTAAATGGCAGGGTCACGCATGTTCATATTCGGAGATGCCATGTCGATCTTGGCACGAAGAGTATGGCTTCCATCTTCAAATTCTCCGTTTTTCATGCGCTCGAAAAGGTCGAGATTTTCTTCAACCGAGCGGTCGCGGTAAGGGCTGTTCTTTCCGGGTTCGGTAAGCGTGCCGCGATATTCACGCATCTCATCTGCAGAAAGGTCGCAGACATATGCTTTTCCCTTTTTGATAAGCTCTACCGCAAACTCGTAGCACTTATCGAAATAATCTGAGCCGTAAAAAATGCCGCCGTTGGGCTCGGCACCGAGCCAGCGAAGATCCTCTTCTATCGAGCGAACATACTCATCATCCTCACGGACGGGGTTTGTGTCGTCATAGCGAAGATTGAAAAGCCCGTCGTATTTCTGAGCAACGCCTGCACTTATCCATATAGCCTTTGCGCTTCCTATATGCAAATACCCATTCGGTTCAGGCGGAAAGCGCGTGTGTATTTTCTTTATCCCCTTTTCGGCAATATCTTCATTTATTGCCTCATGAATAAAATTGGTGGGGTTTGTGTTGACATCCATCTTGTGAAACTACCTCCGATTATGCTTTTATTTAAAATGCTTATTATTTACTATGTTATATTCTACCACACATCGGGTTCAATACTCAATAGTTTACTTGAAAATATATAAAAGTTTTTTGTACTTGCCGATATGCAAATCTACACACACTCTCTCATAAGATGTTTTGTAAAGGGGCGATGCTTATGCCGTTTTCTGACAGAGAGCTTCTTGCAAGGCTTATAGAATGCGAAGCCGGCGGTGAGGGTGATACAGGCATGCAGGCGGTTGCGAGCGTAGTTATGAACAGGGTCTATGCACCGGACGGAGAATATGCAAGGGTCGGACAGCAGAACATCCGCAATATTATATTTCAACCCGGACAGTTTGAATGTGCAACCGACTATTATAACAACAGATATAATCCGCAAAACATATACAACATGAATCCTGAGCAAATACATTATGATATAGCAGACTGGGCAATAGCCGGAAACCGTCTTCCTCCTCTCGGTACGGCACTCTGGTTTTTTAATCCGTTTTCCGAGAATTGCCGTCAGAATTTCCCAAGTGATGTCGGCGTTTTTGCAGTCAGAATAGGCAAGCATTGTTTTTACAATCCGACAGAGCTGTATTCCGAAACTTAAAAGGAGTGTTTTTATGGATTCACCAAACAGATTCAACTTCTCAGCGCCGATACCGCGCAACGATTTTCACGAACAGGGCATCGTTGAGACACAGGCGATGATGCTTTCCGAGCAGCTGCAAACCTCAATCGGATATTATGTGAGCTGTGATTTTCTTATAGGTACTCAGATTATTGAAACGCGCGACGGAATTCTCGCCAAGGTCGGCACAAACTTTCTCACGCTTTATCAGCCGAATCTTGAGCGCTACATCGTCTGTGACCTTTATGCACTTAAATTCATCACAATCTATAACAGCACAAGTGTTCCGAGTCTGAGATAAAAAATCAGCTGCGACTAAAAAGTCGCAGCTGATTTTTTATCTGGGCAATACATATTTTTCGTTGTATTTGTTGAAATCGACCGCAAAGTCTCCGCTCATGGAAGTTTTTACCTCGTTAAGATATCCGTGAGTATCAAGCTGGTCTTTGCGAATCTGTATTATGCAGACAGCTATATTTGAGCAGTGGTCAGAAACCCTTTCACAGTTGGTAAGAACATCAGAAAGGATAAAGCCGAGTTCTATCGTACAGTTGCCGTCCTTAAGCCTTTCTATGTGACGTGCCTTTATTTCGCTTCCAAGACTGTCTATAACCTGTTCAAGCGGTTCAACGTGAGCTGCGAGAGCTTTGTCATCATTCTTGAATGCATCCATTGATATATCAAGAATTTCCTCGACCGCCTTTGCAAGAACATTTATATCCTTCTTTGCTTCATCAGAGAAGCTGACGCCCTTTTCTTCCATCTCGCGTGCAGTTTTTAAAAGGTTTACCGCATGGTCACCTATACGCTCAAAGTCCCCTATCGTATAAAGAAGTCTTGAAATTTCACGGCTCTCATCCTCAGAAATGCCAAGTCCCGAAAGCTTTACAAGGTATGTGCCGAGCTTGTCCTCATATGTGTCTATAAGACCTTCGGCATCCTCAAGCTCAGAAGCTCGCTTTTCCGAGAAATCCCACAGAAGCTCGCAAGCTTCGCAGAATGTCTTTTTCGAAAGCTGTGCCATTTCTGCCGCAATTCCCTTACAGCGCTCAATAGCAAAGCTCGGTGTGTTGAGCAGTCGCTCGTCAAGGAAGTTTGTAGTATCCTCGCTGACTGTATCCGGAACGGAAATAGTTGCAAGATGCCCGAGCTGTTTTGAGAACGGAAGAAGAATGAAGGTCGAGAAAATATTGAACGCCGAATGGAGAATCGCAATGTCCACAACATTCATTGACATGTTTTTGAATTCAAACTTGAATATGAGATCAAGTCCGTAGAATAAAATGAAGACGATAATAACGCCGATTACGTTAAAGTAGAGGTGAACAAGAGCTGCACGGCGTGCATTTTTCTTTGCACCGATGCACGAAATAAGGGTAGTCGTACAGGAGCCGATGTTCTGACCGAGAATCATGGGTACCGCAAATCCGTATGTAATATTTCCTGCAACCGACATCGCCTGCATGATACCCATTGAAGCGGACGAGCTTTGCAAAAGTGTTGTGAGAAGAAAGCCAACGAGCATGCCGAGAAACGGATTGGTAAACATCAGAAGAAACTCTTCAAAGCCCGGAAGACTTGTAATGGGCTCCATCGCATCAATCATTGTATTCATGCCGACCATAAGAATGCCAAACCCGACAAGAATAGAACCGACATCACGCTTCTTGCTTCGTTTTGACAGCATAATCATTGCAATTCCAACAAAAGCAAAGAGCGGTGCAAAGTTTGAGGGCTTGAGCATCTGAACAAAAAAGCTGTCGCCCTGAATACCGGTAAGGCTCAGAATCCATGCAGTAGCCGTGGTACCGATGTTGGCACCCATAATAATGCCAATCGCCTGAGCAAGCTTCATAATGCCGGAATTTACAAAACCGACAACCATTACGGTAGTAGCCGCCGAAGACTGGATAATCGCAGTGACAACCGCTCCCAAAAGAACCCCTTTTATTGTCTTGTCAGACAGTCTCTCGAGAATGCCTTCAAGCTTTGAGCCGGAAACTCGTTCAAGCCCGGAACCCATAACCTTCATTCCGTACAGAAACAGGGCAATGCCACCCATAAGCTCAAAAATCGTAAAAATGTTAATACCCAATTTAATTCTCCTCTCTCTCCATAAGGGTATGCGGACACTCGTCCTTTCGTGTCAATATCAAACTTCAGCAATTATATCATATCACATTTTACGACATTCTTCAATGCTTTGTTCTGTTTCTTTTTTGTTTATTTTTTAAAAAAACTGTGCATAATCCGTATATCAGTTTAAATTGCGGAGGAATACTTATGCGAACCGATGTATTTCACAAAAACCCCGATATCCCGCTCGACGGAATCTCTTATCCTTCTTTATTCAATGAGCTTGTTGCGATAAGCGGCGGAAATGCGGAAATCACTCCTGAATTTATGATAAAGCTCGGGTGTGCTTCTGCATGCTGTGCCTCCCGGATTGCCGTCGGATATTCCGAACAAAGCATATGCAAGCTTCTTGCGAATGCCTTTATCGCAGGTGCAGGCTCGGGAGGTGCTCAGGTAACCGAATTTGATGCCGGATTTTCTGCAGTCGCATCATATGTTGCCCGCAATTATCTTTTTAATCTTACTGTTTTTATCGAAAACGACAAGGGAAGACTCCGCATAAAAATGATTGACAAATTCGGTCTTCCCATCGACCGTGAATTTCAGCGAAAAATAGAAGCCTTCACACATGCGGAAAATTTTTCTCACACCGTAACCTCTGATATTCTGATGCCAAAAAGCATAACGGGAACCCGTGAAGCCTTTGCCATTGACTGTGCAAACACCGATGTAATGGAGGGGTTTCGTGTTTCCGTCACCGGAAAGGGAATAGCCTGCGACTGTCTAAAATACGTTCTGAGTCTCTCCGGCTGTATAATTGATAACGAGGAGCCCGGCATCCCCGGGCTTGCGCTTTCCGATGACGGAGAAAGCCTTTATATACGTGATGAAGTAGGCTTCTGGTATGACAACGGTCACATCGATGCACTTCTTACTCTCGTATATTTTTTAAGCGGAGAGCGTGAGCTTGCCGTTTCTGCAGCTGCGCCGAGTGTAATAGAGCAGATATCCGCAGAATTTGACGGACGTATTCTGCGCATAGGGCGCGACTACGGTGCACGCGAAATTTTTCTCACTCAGAAGGTTCTCACGGACGCTTTTTCAAGCGCTGTGTTTTTATGCTCATATCTGCATTCCTCAAAAGCGAGTGTCACGGACCTTGTGAAAAGGCTGCCCGAATTCATTCTCGTCTCCCGTGAAGTGTCCGTCCACAGTGACAGGCAACGTATTCTTTCAAGGCTTACGCAGTCTGCCGACGGACTTCATAAGGAAAACACAGGTCAGCTCCGAGTCTGTGCTGACGGCGGATGGGTAAACATCTCCCCAGCACGTTCGAAAAGTGCACTCCGAATAACGGGTGAGGGTATGAACGAGGAAATAGCGTCCGAGCTTTGCAACCTTTTTATAGAGCGAACAAAGCTCATCGACAGTGAGGAATCAAAATAAGCACTGGACAAATTTTCCAATTGATGGTATAATTTTTATACACTTAATTTTGTATGTATTTTTCGGAATTACTATATAATAATTTAAGAGCAGAAGTTGCATTTTCAGAGTAGCAGCTTTGCATGGCGCTTCCTTTCATCAGTATAGTCGGGTATGCTGATCAGCGGCAGTTTCCGTGTAAAGTCTATACGCATTACACATGAAAAGGCTTTGTTTTTGTGTGCATTTCTGTTCTTCACCGTAAAAACGCAGGCTTATTTCGCATGTGTTTTTACGGCAATACATAGTGTTTCGTTTTATATTATCTATTATAAAAGACTGGAGAAGTGATAATTTAATGGCACAAAAATTAAAGGTATTTTCCCTCGGCGGACTGAACGAAATAGGTAAAAACATGTATGTATACGAATACGCCGGAGAGATAATCATTGTTGACTGCGGCGTTGCCTTTCCCGATGACGATATGTTGGGCATCGACCTCGTCATTCCCGATATAAGCTATCTTAAAAAGCACAAAAACAGAATCCGCGCAATCCTCATCACCCACGGTCACGAGGACCACATAGGTGCTTTGCCGTATGTATTAAAAGAAATCAACGCTCCTATTTATGCGACAAAGCTGACTGTCGGCGTTATCAAGAAGAAGCTTGAAGAACATAATCTTCTTTCAAAAACAAAAATTAAAATCGCATCCCCCGGTGACAGAATCAAAATCGGAAGCTTTGAAATTGAAATGATTCATGTCAACCATTCAATAGCCGATGCAGTTGCACTTGCGATAAAAACTCCGCTCGGCACGGTTATCCATACCGGCGACTACAAGCTTGACCTGACTCCCATTCAGGGCGAAATGATGGACATCACAAGGCTCGGAGAGCTTGGCAAAAAAGGTGTCCTTGCCCTTCTCGGAGAGTCCACCAACATTGAACGTCCCGGATACACACTATCCGAATCAACAGTCGGCGATACCTTTGAATCACTGTTTAAAGACTGCAAACAAAGGATTATCGTAACAACCTTTGCCTCTAACGTACACCGAGTACAGCAAATTATCCACACTGCCGCGAAATACGGCAGAAAGGTTGCTATAAGCGGCAGAAGTATGGAAAACATTATTGAGGTTGCAAAAAACCTCGGATACCTTGATATCCCGAACGATATACTTGTTGACCTTAACACGATTAACAGACATCCGAAAAACAAAACCTGCATAATCACAACCGGAAGTCAGGGAGAGGCTATGTCAGGTCTTTACCGAATTGCTTTCTCGGCGCACAAAAAGGTTGAAATCATGCCGAATGACAGAGTTATAATTTCGGCAAGTCCCATTCCCGGCAACGAAAAAGCCATAAGCAACGTCATAAACGAGCTGTACCGTAAGGGCGCTGAGGTTATATATGATAAATATGCCGAGGTTCACGTTTCGGGGCACGCCTGTCAGGAAGAAATCAAGCTTATGCTTGCACTCACAAAGCCGAAATATGTCATACCCATTCACGGCGAGCACCGTCATCTCAAGGCGCACGAAGCTCTCGCAGTCAAAATGGGCGTTAACCCCAAAAACATATTTGTCTGTGACATCGGCCGTGTTGTTGAATTTACGGAAAAGGGTGCAAAGCTTGGAGCTACGGTACCGAGCGGTAAGGTTCTCGTTGACGGCACGGGTGTCGGAGATGTCGGCTCGGTTGTTCTCCGCGACAGAAAGCACCTTGCGGAAGACGGTATAATAACCGTTGTTGTAACACTCAGCAGCGAGACCGGCAAAATTTTAGCAGGACCCGATATCATAAGCCGAGGCTTTGTTTACGTTAAAGAAGCCGAAGATATGATGGACGACCTCAAGGCCTTTGCAACAGAAACTCTTCTCGCATGTATGAGAAGCAAGCACACCGACTGGGCATCCATAAAGAACAATCTTAAAAACAGAATGTCGGACTATCTCTATCAGAAAACCAAGCGCACACCGATGATTCTGCCGATAATTATGGAAGTATAAATCAAAAACCATCGTACAGAGATTTCTGCACGATGGTTTTTGTTAACTTCTTATCTTTTTTTCTCTATCTTCTTTTTGTTACCATTTTCATCCACTATATAGACATTGCTGAGCGTATTTTCCATTCCCTGACGAAACTTCATTATATACTGCTGTCGAAGCTCTGCCTGTTCGGCTTTTTCGGTCTCGGTGAGACCTTCCTCTCTTGACTTTTTGGCAAGCTCATTTATTCTTTTTACGAGTTTCTCCAAAGTCTTCCCTCCTTTTTATCTGTTTTTTAACAATACCTTGCACCTTGATATGTGTTTCTCTGATTCATTTCCTTATCTATTCCGCCGAGTACTGAAATTTTATCAAGACTCCACAGCGGAGCAATCAGTGTATCTTTTCCGCCATCGCCCGTAATGCGCTCTATGACCGTTTGTGCCGGTAAGTATTCAAGCTGTGCGCACACTGTTTCAATATAGTCAGCCTTACTCATCGGGGTAATTTCGCCTTTTTCATAAAGTGCGGCATAACGAGTCCCCCGAACAATGTGCAGAAGATGAATTTTGACTGCATCCGGGCACAATTCGCCAACTGCCCTTGCCGTTTCAAGCATATCCTCTTTTGTTTCGCCTTGCAGCCCGTTTATGATGTGTACACAAATTCGGATATTGCGCCGACGAAGAAGCTTATATGCCTCCAAAAACGTTTCATAGTTATAACCGCGGTTGAATTCACAGGCTGTTTTATCGTGTACTGTCTGCAATCCAAGCTCAATGGTGAGATATGTTTTTTCAGAAAATTCAGCTAACAAATCTGCTATTTTACCGTCAATACAATCAGCCCGGGTAGCTATACTCATACCCACAACATCAGGAAACGAAAAAGCCTCGTTATACTTCTTGCGCAAAACCTCAACAGGTGCATATGTATTTGTATGTGCCTGAAAATATGCAATCAACTTGGGGTTTTCGTGTTTTCCTGCAATGCGCTCCCGCTCTTTCTGCAATTGCTCTGTTACGGAAAGCTTTGAACCGTGCGTGAACTCGCCCGAACCGTCAGAGCAATACGCACATCCGCCACGGCCGCACCGACCGTCAATGTTCGGGCATGTAAACCCTGCATCTATTACCGCCTTGTAAACCTTCTCACCGAATTTGTTGATAAGGTGGTAGTTCAAGGTATGATATCTTTTATTGTCCAAAGTGTACTTAAACATATATTTTCTTTGTTTGCTCCTGAGCTTTAACGTTTACTTTATGATAGATATCTATTCATTATCAATCTTCACATTATAAAATCTATTGATATCCTCACATCCGGTAATTCCTATATATACCTCTTCAGGCAGATTTTCAATTCTTAAAGTCATAGTTTTATCACCTATAACTACTTTGACAGCCTTCTTCTCCAGTTCTATGTACATTTCATGCTTGATTCCTGCTGCCAAAGGAAATTCTGCCGCCAAAAGTTTGTGCCACTTTATTTCTCCGCTTTCCTCAAAAAGGTTCCATACATTTATTCCTTTTTCCCAAAGAACAACCTCATGACATGTGCCATAACAGAGATCACCTTCTTCGTCCCTTTTCAATTTGTCCGTCAGGGTGATAAGAGGAGCACCAAACTTTTCAAAGGAACAGGTAACCCACATCCGGGTACCAATGCCGTATTTTTCTTTTGTCATAATGGTGGTGTAGTCAAACCCATCCTGCATTCCGGGATTTCTTGAATTTGCTATACATTCCTGTTCCTGCACAAATTCCGGTTTAAAGGGAAAACGCTGTGTGTATGCATGCTCAAAATATTTTTCCCAGTTTCCTTTGGTAAACTTAATTTCTTTCATTGCTGTCTCGCCTTCCAATCTTTTATTCATCCTCATAGCATAATCAGAAAAACAATTCCCGTCGATGCTAAAATTGTCTTTTCTGTCATTTTTCATTTCTCTTTTGCCACTCAAGAAGCTTTTCGGCAAAATCACCCGAGAAAACTTTACTGTCTGTTTTTAAATTATGCTCTTCCACTGTTTCTGCTACTGCTCGCTCTACCTTTTCAACCTCTTGCTCAAGCTGGCTTGCAGAGAGGCGGTATGCTCCGCTTCCGAAAATAATAATCTGCTCAAGACGGTCAGAGGTTGCAACCGTAACCTTATGGTGACCCGAAAGTGAGCGTACAGTTTTTTCAATATACGCGTCTGCTGTCTGCGCCTCCTTAGTGTAAACAACAGTTATCCCTTTTTCGCTTTCGACCTCGCCACGGTTTCCCTTTACCTTATATGCATCAAAAACGAGTATAATCTCAGAATCGGTAAATACATTATATACAGAGAGCAAATCTATCAGCTTTACGCGCGCTTCCTCAAGGCTCTTTTCGGCTGTTTTTTTGAGCTCTTCCCATGCAAAAATAATGTTATATCCGTCAATCAGGAGATAGCTTTTCTCCTGTTTTTCGCCTGTTTTCAGCGTTTTTCGCTGTAAAGGCACTTCCCTTTTTACAGGTGCATCGTGTATCGGAAGCTTCCGCTTTATTTTTCCGTAGGTCATTTCGAAAATAGCTATAAGCTCATCCTCGGATGCGTGGAAATTTCGTGAGCGAGGCTTCTCATTTACATCTGCTTTCGGCTTCAGAACACTTTCAAGATGCATGTACTGCTCGACCTCATGCCACTTCACATTGAAGCCTGCGCCATGCGAACAGAAAACGGAGTCTGCGGTATTTTCCACATCCGCATCTGCATTATATCCGATTTTTTCTATGACCTCCGCAGCATTCTTGCACTTTCCATATCCATCAAACGAACAGTATACATGCCCCTCACCACGGGTATAGGCAGTAATCTCCTGCTGATAGTTCCTTATTGCCGCCGCAGGTGCCCTGCCTTCTATCTTCGCCTGCTCTCCGCTATGGCGGTCTATCGAAAACTCGGCTCCCAGAAGCTCAAGGTCTGTCATTGCTCGGCCGACATTCAGCGGTGGGAGCTCTATTGAAAAAGCATAATACGGCTCAAGCAGGACAGATTTCGCCCTCATAAGTCCGTTTCGAACTGCACGGTATGTCGCCTCGCGAAAATCTCCGCCTTCCGTATGCTTTAAATGTGCGGCTCCCGACTTAAGCGTTATTTTTATATCCGTTATAGGCGAACCCGTGAGCGTCCCCAAATGCTGTTTTTCCATAAGATGTGTAAGGATAAGGCGTTGCCAGTTTTTATCAAGAACGCTCTCAGGGCAGTCAATCTCAAACTGCATCCCTGCTCCCGACGGAAGAGGTGAAAGCAGAAGATGTACCTCGGCATAATGCCTGAGCGGCTCAAAATGTCCGACACCCTCGACTGTGTTTTCGATAGTCTCTTTATATACAATTCGTCCTTCCTCAAACTCAACCGGCATGCCAAAACGTTTTAAAACAAGTTGTTTTAAAACCTCAAGCTGAATTTCACCCATGAGGCGAAGCTGAATTTCCTTTAGGTGTTCGTTCCAGCTTACCTTCAGCTGAGTTTCCTCCTGCTCAAGCTCTTTGAATTTTTCAAGTGCGAAAGACGGCTCAGTTCCCTTCGGGAGAATTACACGATACGTAAATATCGGCTCCGCAGTGAGTGCGAGTGCTCTCTTTTCAAAGCCAAGCCCCTGTCCCGCAACCGTCCTTTTCGGTCCGGTCACAGCGCATACACACCCGGGGAAAGCCTCGTCCACCGTTTTGTATTTATCGCCGGAATAAATGCGGATCTCGTTAATCTTCTCGACTATACCCTTTTCAGGCTCGATTGTACTTCTCACCTTAAGGCTTCCGCCCGTCACCTTCATGAATGTAAGGCGACTTCCCTTGTCATCATGACTTATCTTGAAAACCTTTGCCCCAAAGTCTTCCATCGCAACTATCGGGGTCGCAAAGGTATCAAACACTTTTAAAAAGCTCTCTACGCCCTCCATCTTGAGCGCAGACCCGGCAAAGCAAGGAAAAACAGCTCTCTTTTTTATTGTATCGGCTACGCTTTTCTCCGACAGAGAGCCTTCAAGAAACTCCTCCATAAGAGCTTCGTCGCATACGGCGAGATTTTCAGCAACTGTTTCACGGGCATCTGTAAAATCCACAAAGTTTCCGCCAAATTCAGTCTTTAAATTCTCAATAACCGCTTCTTTGTCA
The DNA here is from genome assembly GCA_017409405.1 of Oscillospiraceae bacterium. Lineage (GTDB taxonomy): Bacteria > Bacillota > Clostridia > Oscillospirales > JAAYXM01 > SIG480. The sequence continues at coordinate 32,021 of JAFQSU010000071.1, forward strand.
CTCCCTGCAAGGTCCATCTTGTTTATAAAAACGAAAACAGGAGTTTTATGCCTTTCAAGCATTTCCCACAAGGTTTTGGTATGGCTTTGTACTCCATCCGTCGCGCTTATAACAAGAATCGCACAGTCAAGCACAGAGAGCGTTCTCTCTGTCTCTGCCGCAAAATCTACATGCCCGGGCGTGTCAAGAAGAGTTACAACTGAGCTTTTCAAAGTCATAACTGCCTGTTTCGAGAAAATGGTGATACCTCTTTTTCTCTCTATTTCATTTGTATCAAGAAAGCTATCCCTCGCATCAACTCTGCCGAGCCGCCTTATCTCTCCCGCTGTATATAACAGACCTTCGGAGAGTGTAGTCTTTCCGGCATCAACATGAGCAAGGATACCTGCCGCAATTTGTTTCATAATGCTGACCCTTACTTATCCGGATTTAGAAGAGTGATATCTGTTCGTCAAGCCGCTCATCATCGGTAAGTCTTGCACCGGCCGCAGGCAGACTGCGAACTCTGTAACGCGACTCATCCTTAATACTTGAACCTTCTGCACGGCATGCAAATTTCACTTTATATTTAGGCTTGAGTTTCATAACAGCTACGCCCTGCGTACTGCGCGATGTCTTGGGTGTGAGCAAGGCTGTATGGAAGATAAGTGCGCGGTTTTCGGTTGAGTACATGACAAACTGCTCATCCTCATCAATCTTAAATGCCGCGACAAGCGGGCTCTTATCGGAGTATGCACCCGTCAGGCGCTTTCTGTTTGTCTTGGTCTCATATGATGCAAGCTCTACCCTTGCAACCTTACCGTTTTCAAAGATAAATACAATATTTCCTTTATAATCAGAGGGGTTGCACATGAATATGACCTGCTCACCCTCGTCAAAACCAAGCTTTGACGGCAGATAGTCGCCGAGAACGCTTGCCTTTGTGTCGTTAAAGTCCGAGACGCGCACCTTGTATACCTGACACTTATCGGTAAAGAAGAGAAGCTCACCTCGGTTTGTCATTTCAAATGTTTCACGGAGGCCGTCATTCTCCTTATACTTCTGCTCACCGCCCATGCGGAGAGACAGCGGAGTTATCTTTTTGAAATATCCCTCGCGTGAAAGGAATACATGAACAGGATAGTCCTCTACAGACTCTTCTTCGTTGTATTCTTCAATCTCATTTCCGTATACAATCTGCGTTTTTCTCGGCGCATCATACTTTCTGATAATCTCTTCGAGACCTTTTATTATAACATTTTTGATTCTCGTCTTGCTTGCGAGAATATCTTCAAGGTCTTCTATTTCACGATTGAGTTCTTCAGTTTCTGCAACACGCTTGATGATATATTCTTTATTGATGTTGCGAAGCTTTATCTCTGCAACAAACTCCGCCTGAATCTCATCAATGCCGAAGCCTATCATAAGATTCGGTACAACCTCGCTCTCCTCCTCCGTTTCACGGATTATGGCGATGGCGCGGTCGATATCAAGAAGTATTTTCTTAAGTCCCTTTAACTTGTGCAGCTTGTCCTTTTTGCGCTTGAGCTCTGCAAAGATTCTTCGCTTTACACACTCGGTTCTCCATGCAGTCCATTCATTGAGAAGCTCGCGGACACCTAAAACCATCGGGTTTCCTGCGATAAGAACATTGAAGTTGCAGGCATACGAGTCCATAAGGGGTGTGAGCTTAAAGAGCTTCTGCATGAGCTTATCCGGGTCTGTTCCGCGTTTGAGCTCAATTGCAAGCTTTAAGCCTTCCTTATCAGACTCATCACGGACATCTGAGACCTCACGGAGCTTTCCTGCTTTTGCAAGGTCTACGATTTTATCTCTTATAGCCTCTACAGTTGTTGTGTACGGTATCTCAAACACCTCAATGAGATTGTTTGACTTATCGTATTTCCAACGTGCGCGAAGCTTGAAGGAGCCGCGTCCGGTGCGGTATATGTTTTCTATTTCTTCTTTTTCGTATACAAGCTCGGCACCTGTCGGAAAATCAGGTGCGAGAAGTGTGGATTCAATATCGTGCTCAGGGTTTCTGATAAGCTCAATAGTAGTGCGACAGACCTCAGCGAGATTAAAGCCGCAGATGTTTGAAGCCATACCGACGGCTATACCAGTGTTTGCCGAGACAAGGATGTTCGGAAACTCTGTCGGCAAAAGCGTCGGTTCTTCCAAAGTATTGTCATAGTTTGGCACAAAGTCGACCGTATCGCGTATGTCACGGAAAAGCTCTGCGCATATAGGCGCAAGCTTTACCTCTGTATATCGGGATGCGGCGTATGCAGTATCTCTTGAATACACCTTACCGAAGTTTCCTTTTGAGTCTACAAACGGGAAGTTGAGTGCCTCGTTACCTCTCGCCAGACGGACCATCGTTTCGTATATTGCGGCATCGCCGTGGGGGTTGAGCTTCATTGTCTGTCCCACAACGTTTGCAGACTTTGTTCTCGCACCTGTGAGAAGCCCCATTGTGTACATCGTGTAGAGAAGCTTTCTGTGCGAAGGCTTGAAGCCGTCTATCTCGGGAATCGCACGGGAAATGATGACCGACATAGCATAGGGCATATAGTTTTTTTCAAGCGTTTCGGTAATCTGCTGTTCTACAACCTCAGCACTGAGACCGAATACCTTACGTTCTTTTTCTTCTGTTTTTTTCTTTCTTGCCACAAGTCTACCCTCCCCTTAGGACACATCGGCTTCGTCGAGATATTTCCAACCGTTTTCTGCAATAAACGTCTTTCTGTCTGCAAGGTTATCGCCGAGAAGAAGGTCAAACATCTCAGCAATCGCAGCTTCTGCCATATCGGGAACTACCTTGATAAGGCGGCGAGATTCCGGATTCATCGTGGTCTCCCACATCATATCCGGCTCGTTTTCACCGAGACCCTTGCTGCGCTGGATTGTATATTTGGCTTTCCCTATTTTTTCGATTATCTCGTTCTTCTCCGTATCGGAATATGCAAAATATGTGTCGTTGCCACTGTTTATTTCATAAAGCGGCGACTCTGCTATATACACATACCCTTCCTTGATAAGCGTCGGCATAAGCCGGTATATCATAGTAAGAATGAGAGTTCTTATCTGGAAACCGTCAACGTCGGCATCAGTACAGATTATAACACGCTTCCAGCGAAGACCGGCGAGGTCAAACGAGGAAAGCTCCTTGTTCTTTTTGCTCTGTACCTCAACGCCGCAACCGAGAATTTTTATAAGGTCAACGATGATATCGCTGTTAAAGATTTTGCCAAAATCTGCCTTTAAGCAGTTGAGAATTTTACCGCGGACCGGCATAATCGCCTGAAACTCAGCGCTTCTCCCCTGCTTACATGCACCTGCCGCAGAATCACCCTCAACGATATAAAGCTCACGGCGTTCTCTGTCCTTCGTTCTGCAGTCGATAAACTTCTGAATGCGGTTTGTCATATCAAGATTGCCCGTAAGCTTTTTCTTGATATTAAGGCGTTCTTTTTCCGCACTTTCACGGCTTCGTTTATTGATGAGAACCTGGTCGCAGATGCGCATGGCTTCATCTTTGTTCTCTATGAAGTATATTTCGAGCTGTTCACGCAGAAACTCGGTCATAGCCTCCTGAATGAACTTGTTCGTAACAGCTTTTTTGGTCTGGTTTTCATAAGAAACTATTGTTGAAAAGTTGTTTGAAACAAGAAGCAGGCTGTCAAAAATATCGACAACGCTTATTTTGCTTTCATTTTTCTGATATTTATTATTCTGCTTCGCAAAGCTGTCTATTGCATAAACGAAAGCGTTTCTGACTGCTTTATCGGGAGCACCGCCGTATTCAAGCCACGAGGAATTGTGATAATACTCTATCCTCGGTGCAGTGTTCGTAAAGCAGAATGCCGCAGAAATTTTTACCTTATATTCCGGCTTGTCATCACGGTCACGACCCTTTCGCTCACATGAAATAAACCTCGGCTTTGTAATCGGAGGAGTCTCACCTGCAAGCTCTTCAACATAGTCGGATATTCCGTTTTCGTACTTGAACTCGGTGGTTTCAAAGCTTCCGCCACGCTGCTGACGGAACTTAAAGTTTATGCCTGCGTTTACAACCGCCTGACGTTTTAGGACATCGACAAAATATTCTGCAGGGATGTTAATATCCGTAAACACCTCTATATCAGGCTTCCACTTTATGCGTGAGCCTGTTTTTTTTCTGTCGGCAGGCTCAGTTTTAAGTCCACCTATATTTTCACCCTTTTCAAAGTGGAGTGAGTATTTGTTATTGTCGCGCCATACGGTGACATCCATATACTCAGCACTGTACTGTGTAGCACAGGCACCGAGACCGTTAAGACCGAGAGAGTACTCATAGTTTGAACCCTCGTTGTTCTTATACTTACCGCCGGCATAAAGCTCACAGAAAACAAGCTCCCAGTTGTAGCGACCCTCTGCCGCATTATAATCAACAGGACAGCCTCGTCCGAAGTCTTCAACCTCTATTGAATGGTCCTCATACAAGGTGACGATGATGGTATCGCCATGACCTTCTCTCGCCTCATCTATCGAGTTTGAAACAATTTCAAATGCAGAATGCTGACAGCCGTCAAGCCCGTCCGAGCCGAAGATGACAGACGGACGCTTTCGGACACGGTCTGCCCCCTTGAGGGACGATATACTTTCGTTGTCGTATTCTTTTCTTATATCTTTAGTGCTCAATGTAAAACCCCCATGCGAGCAAATGCCCGCCCAGAATTATCTACGATTAAATATAAAAGTATTTTACCATATTTTGATATATGATGTCAACTTTTCCACAAGATACACTTTTATTTGCTTTTTCGGAGATTTTTGGTATGCAATCCGGAATAATTGTCCAAAATAAAAATATATATAGAGTGTGAGAAATTTTGTACAAGATATTCAACGCGATGTAAAAAAACAAGGAGGTTATCAGTATGGACAAGTCAATAAGAAAAGAAAGTATTCTTTTTGATAAACTGCGCACCCGGATATCCCCGATTTTTCAAAAGAAAAAAGAGGATACAGTATCCGCCGAGAAAAAACAGCTTCTTTCGGAAATCGAAGCTGCACTTTCTGATTTACGTTATGCCCGAAGCTGCTTTGCAGATGCGCGTGACCCCGAAATAATAGAAGCATGTATATTTGAGATAAAATCAGCAGAAGCAAGATACAGCTACCTGCTGAGGAAAGCCAAGCTTATGGCGGCATACGACAAAAAAATGTCTGTATCATAAAAGAAGGTGGGCTATTGCCCACCTTCTTTTATGATACTCACTTATTAGCAGCCGCAGCCGTTGTTGCCACAGCCGAAGTTGTTGCCGCAAAGAGCCCATACTACTACGATAGCAGCAATGATGATGATCCATGAGCAGTTTGTGTTTCCACAGTTGTCGTTACATAACATAAGGTGTTACCTCCTAAAAGTTTTTTCATTACATTCTATTCCCTGTAAAAAAAATGGTTCCAAAAAAATTTCAAAATAACTATTTACATTTTTTGGAAATTATGTTATTATATAGTTGATGAGCGACAGTAGGTCAAATGCGACACGCTGTCCATTCATATCTTTATCCCCACAACCCACTTCACTGGCACCTGATGCGTAATGCGCGTCGGGTGCTCTTTCTATTTGTATCAAATATGAAATTCCGGGCAATAATACATATATATACAAAACAGGAAGTGATGAAGTGAATTACGCAAAACGAATTACCGTTTCTGCATGTGCGCTGTTCATAATGCTCGGATTTATTGCAGGCGGAGTCTCAAAGCTCTGGGACTTTGAGAGTGCCGCGGAACAAAAAAAAGCAGAAAACACAGCCGCCATAGTCGAGCTCCCTACTCCCGAGGTCATACCCGATACCAAATATGTACTGAAAATTGAGGACGGTATAGTTGTTGTTTTCAACGAAGCGGATATGACAAGGCCTATAATTGTAACAGACATATACGCAAGCACTCTGCGCCACTTTGACCGAGAACAGCTTACAGGCGGTGTTATTGCAACCGGAGATTTTGAGCTTCAGAGCATGTTGGAGGATTATTCAAGCTGATGAGCAGAAAACTATCTGATAACATCCGTGAAAATTCAGAAATCTTTACAAACAAGCTCAGGCTCGGAAAAAGCTTTGACATTGTCAAGCGCGACATTTGTATATGCAAAAGAAATGCATTCATGCTATTTGTGGACGGATTTATGAAAGATGAAATTTCAGAAAAGCTCATGGAGTTTTTCTTTAATGTGGATGACCCTGCCTTACTTTCGGATGCCGACACCTTTGCTTCAAGCTGTGTCCCGTATGTCGAGGTGACAACGGAAAACGACGTTGACAAGTTGACGACTCAGATGTTATCGGGAGCTCTTATACTCTACATCGACGGGTTTGAAAAATGTATCGCGATAGATCTTCGCACATATCCTCAACGCGAAATCTCCGAGCCTGACCGTGATAAGGTTTTTCGCGGTTCACATGACGGATTTGTAGAGATTCTCATTTTCAACACTGCCCTACTTCGTCGCAGAATACGTGACCCGAAGCTTACCGTTCAGTATCATCAGGTGGGAACTCGCTCTAAGACCGACATTGCCGTAGTATTTATGGACGGAAAGGCGGATAATAAGCTTGTCGAAAAAATCACTGATAAAATAAACTCAGCTACAATAGAAGCACTTACGATGAATCAGGAAAGTCTTGCTGAAGTCCTGGCTCCCCGCCGCTGGTATAATCCGTTTCCGAAATTCAAATATTCTGAACGTCCCGATACCGCTGCAGCTCAGATTCTTGAGGGCGATATTATAATTCTTGTAGATAATGCCCCAAGTGCGATGATTATTCCGGCAACAGTTTTTGATATTATGGAGGAGGCTAATGACTACTATTTACCTCCCGTCACCGGCACATATCTGCGGCTTACGCGTTTTCTCGTAACCTTTCTCACAACCTTCCTGACTCCGACCTGGGTACTTCTTCTGAAAAATCCGGGATGGATACCCGAATGGCTTGGATTTATAACAGTAGATGATCCTGTAAATATCCCGATATTCTTGCAGTTGCTCATTCTTGAAATAGCGATAGACGGACTGAAGCTTGCCTCGCTCAATACTCCGAGCATGCTCACGACCTCGCTTTCTATGGTGGGTGCGATAATAGTTGGTGATTTTGCAGTTGAAGCCGGATGGTTTTCTGCTCAGTCGCTTTTGTATATGGCGCTCGTTGCTACCGCAAACTATGCGCAGCCCGGCTTTGAGCTCGGCTATGCGCTCAAATTTATGCGCATGATACTCCTCATTCTTGTAGGGTTGTTTAGCTTTACAGGCTTTATATTAGGACTGGCGTTCATATTTATTACTTTAATATGTAACAAAACAATGTCGGGACACTGTTATCTGTATCCTCTCATTCCGTTTAATCTGAAGGATTTTAAAACAAAAGTACTGCGCATGCGAATAAACAGTTGAATAAGTCTACGAATTGTACTTGGTGTATGTGACATCGTTCTTTTTCTCTGCATACGCTGTAATAAAGTATAATTCGGAGGTTTTTCATATGCTATCATCATTCTTTTTGGGTGCAAACTCGGGACACGGCTTTCACTCATTATACAAAGAGCTTATTGACTTGAAAAAAGCAAAGGCTGTATATATTCTGAAGGGTGGACCCGGAAGCGGAAAATCATCACTTATGAAAAAGGTTGCAAAAAAGGCAGAAAGCCTCGGATATGCCGTAGAGAGAATATATTGCTCCTCTGACCCGGATTCTCTCGACGGAATAATCATCCCGACTCTCTCAAAAGCAATAGTGGACGGCACGGCACCTCACGTTGTGGAGCCGGTATATCCCATCGCGGTAGAACGCTATGTTAATCTCGGTCAGTTTGCAGATTGTGAAAAAATTTCGGAAAAGAAGGATGAGATTATAAAAATCAAAGAAAAATATTCCGGTTATTTTCAACATGTATACAGACTTACTGCCTGTGCCGAACATATAGACAACGAGCTTTTTGATATTGCGCTTGGCGGCATTTCTGTAGAAAAGCTGCATGCAAAGGCGAAAGGGATTATATCACGTGAGATTTCGGGGAAAGGAATTTGCAAAAACACCCGTCACCGCTTTGCTTCTGCTATTTCTCCCAAGGGATACGTGCATCTGCCATACGACTCTGCACATAAATATTCGCACATTTATGTAATTGAAGATTCCTTCGGGCTTGGACATTTTATTTTTACGAAAATAATTGAAGCCTGTGAAAAAAGCCAATTTGAGTGTACGGTCTGCCATAATCCTCTGAAGCCCGAGCGGATTGAGCATTTGATTATACCGAAGCTGTCGCTTGCATTTATTACATCAACAAAAGAAAATCCGTTTACCGCCTCGTATTACCGCAAAATACGGCTTGACAACATGATTGATAAGGAAGTCATACAGAAAAACAAACAGCGGATTACTCTGCTCAGAAAGACGCGTAACTCACTTATTGACGATGCTTGTGACATTCTCCGTGAGGCAAAGCTCACTCATGACCGGCTTGAAGACATCTACAACCCTTACATTGATTTTGATACGTTATATAAATATGCAGATGAGTTAGCAGATGAGATTCTGCAATAAAAAGAAAAGGATTACTTCAGAGGCTTGAAACTCTGAGGTAATCCTTTTTAGGTCAATATTTTAGACCAACTCGATTATTGCCATTTCAGCACAGTCGCCACGACGCGGACCGAGCTTTGTGATACGGCAGTAACCACCGTTGCGTTCTGCATACTTCGGCGAAATCTCGTCGAAGAGCTTCTTAACGACATCTTCCTTTGTGATGAAAGCAAGTGCCTGACGCTTGTTGTGCAATGTGTTTGTCTTTCCGAGAGTAATCATCTTCTCGGTAAGAGGACGAACTTCCTTAGCACGCATGAGCGTTGTTTCAATTTTTCCGTTTTCAAGCAAATACGTAACCATTGCGCGAAGCATTGCCATACGGGCATCAGTGGTACGTCCGAGCTTACGTGTTCCGGGCATTGTTATACCTCCTTTTATAATGGCTCGTGCCGCAAGCGGGAGAGTTAATTCTCCTCGCTTGCAAGTGAGAGCCCCATTGTATCAAGTTTGTTGATAACTTCCTCAAGGGACTTATGACCAAGGTTACGTACCTTCATCATATCCTCCTGAGTTTTGCTTATAAGATCCTCAACCGTGTTGATTCCTGCACGCTTTAAGCAGTTGAAGGAACGAACAGAAAGGTCAAGTTCTTCGATAGTCATCTCAAGAACCTTATCACGCTGATTTTCCGGCTTCTCGATAACAATCGAGGTATTTCCGATGTCCTCAGACAAATCAATAAAGAGCGAGAGATGATCGTTTAATATTTTTGCGCTGTAAGAAACCGCGTCACGCGCAGAGATTGTCTTATTTGTCCATACTTCAAGCGTAAGCTTGTCGTAATCTGTCATGTTTCCGACACGTGTGTTTTCAACATGATAGTTTACCTTGTGTACGGGCGTATAAATCGAATCTATCGGAAGAACACCGATTGCAGACTGAGCCTGCTTATTGCGTTCTGCCGAAACATATCCGCGACCGTGTGCGAATGTAAGCTCCATTGAGAAGGTTGCATTCGGACCGAGAGTTGCAATGTGGAGATCGGGGTTGAGGATTTCGACCTCTCCCGTTGACTTGATGTCACCTGCACATACCTCTCCCTCTTCAGACACGTCGATGGATACAGTCTGCGGTTCAGCTGTATGAAGCTTCGCTACTATGTTCTTAACATTGAGAACAATCTCAGTAACATCTTCCTTGACGCCCGGAATTGTCGAAAATTCATGCGAAATTCCTGCAATCTTGATTGATGTGACTGCAATTCCCGGAAGTGATGAAAGAAGAACACGACGGAGTGAGTTACCAAGCGTTGTGCCGTAACCGCGCTCTAAAGGCTCTACTATGAACTTACCGTAGGAACCGTCCTCAAGCGAATCTATACAGTCTATACGGGGCTTTTCTATTTCTATCATCAATGTTTACCCTCCTTCTTTGCGGCAAATCCTGCCGTGCGATATTACACTCGTAGCCTCGAGGGTTATACGAAATCTTACTTAGAGTACAACTCGACGATGAGGTGTTCCTCGATCGGGAAGTCGATATCAGCTCTGTCAGGAAGATTCATGACTTTCGCCTCGAATGTGTTCTTGTTGAAGTCAAGCCACTTCGGTGCAACACGCGAAGAATTTGCTTCAACAACGTCCTTGAACTTAGCAAGTGAACGGCTCTTCTCGCGAAGTGCAACGATATCACCGGCTTTTACGAGGTAGGACGGGATATTGACTCTCTTACCGTTTACAGTAAAGTGGCCATGGTTGATGAGCTGACGTGCTTCAGGACGGCTCATTGCAAAGCCAAGTCTGTAAACAACGTTGTCAAGACGTGACTCGAGAATGCGGAGAAGGTTTTCACCTGTGATACCCTTCTTTGCAACAGCCATTTCAAAATACTTATTGAACTGGCTCTCGAGTACGCAGTAGTAGCGTCTTGCCTTCTGCTTCTCACGAAGCTGCAAACCGTATTCGGAAAGCTTCTTGCGGCCCTTGCCGTGCTGACCCGGAGTCTGAGCCGGACGACGGTCAATAGCACACTTTCCGGTGTAGCAACGGTCTCCCTTTAAGAAAAGCTTCTGGTTTTCTCTGCGACAAAGTCTGCAGACAGCACCTGTATATCTTGCCATTTGTTTTTACACCTCCAAAAAACTATACGCGCCTTCTCTTCGGCGGGCGGCAACCATTGTGCGGAATCGGAGTAACGTCTTTGATCATGTTTACTTCAAGACCTGCTGCCTGAAGAGCACGGATAGCTGCTTCACGGCCTGCGCCCGGACCCTTAACGTAAACTTCAACAGTCTTAAGACCGTGCTCCATAGCAGCCTTTGCTGCAGTCTCTGCTGCAACCTGTGCTGCGAACGGAGTGGACTTACGGGAACCGCGGAAGCCCATGCCGCCGCTTGATGCCCATGAAAGTGCGTTACCGTTGATATCAGTAATAGTTACCATTGTATTGTTGAAGGAGGAACGGATATGTGCCGCGCCGTTTTCAATATTCTTACGCTCGCGACGCTTACGTGATGCGCCCTTCTTTGCTGTTTTGGGACTAGCCATTTAACATTACCTCCTTACTTCTTCTTGTTTGCAATAGTCCTCTTCGGACCCTTGCGTGTTCTTGCGTTTGTCTTAGAGCGCTGTCCGCGTACCGGAAGGCCCTTTCTGTGTCTCATTCCACGATAAGAACCGATTTCAATAAGACGCTTAATGTCAAGTGCCAATTCGCGGCGGAGGTCACCCTCAACCGTAAAGGTCTTGCCGATGTAGTCACGAAGCTTTACTTCGTCCTCTTCAGTCAAATCCTTGACGCGTGTGTCGGGATTTACTCCTGTCGCAGCCAGTATTTCGTTTGAACGCTTTCTTCCGATACCGAAAATGTATGTGAGACCAATCTCAACTCTCTTTTCTCTCGGAAGGTCAACTCCGGCTATACGTGCCATTTAACATACCTCCAATTTTGTATGTGGGTATTTTAACCCTGCTTCTGTTTATGCTTCGGATTATCGCAAATAACCATTACGCGGCCTTTGCGGCGAATGATTTTGCACTTTTCACAAATAGGCTTTACCGACGGTCTAACTTTCATAATCGTAAAAAGCTCCATTTCTCCGGCAATTTTCTTGTCTGCACCTCGCACTGTCTTTGCCGGTAAACAGCTTGAGTTTAATATGCATTTATTTTGAACGCCATGTAATGCGTCCGCGTGTTAAATCGTACGGCGACATCTGCACCGTAACTTTATCTCCCGGGAGAATACGTATGAAGTTCATGCGAAGCTTTCCCGAGATATGAGCTAAAATCTTGTGCCCGTTTCCAATGTCCACCTGGAACATTGCGTTAGGCAGCGCCTCTATGACGGTACCTTCGAGCTCGATTACGTCATCCTTAGCCAAGCAAATTACCTCCCTCTGCTTGTAACTGCGCTTTCTGATAATCTGAAAGCGATTTGCGCATCTCGCTGTTTAATACCTTTTCACCTGAACGGAGTTTCACGCTTACACGGGTTTCATCATCTGAAACAACTTGTACGTGCTTGCGTTTTTTCTTCTTACAAGCTTCTATCTTGCGGAGACTTCCGTCAGCAAGGTACACGAAGTTTTCTTCGGTTTTCAATACATAGAACAATCTTTCTTTGTCCCGACCGGCAAGGGAAATTACGATATGACCAACTTCTGCTTCCATCATCACAATTCCTCTATAATTCCGGGCTTGCGAGAGTCAGAATCTCAGGATCGCCCTCTGTTATCAATACCGAGTTTTCATAATGGGCTGCGAGCTTGCCGTCCCGTGTTTTTACGGTCCAGCCGTCGCTCAGCTCTTTGACGGTATACACTCCCTGATTTACCATTGGTTCTATGGCTATCGTCATGCCACTGACAAGTCTGGGTCCAACACCCGGTTTCCCGTAATTGGGCACCTCAGGTTCTTCGTGAAGCTTTGAGCCTACGCCGTGACCGACATATTTTCTTACAACCGAAAATCCGTTGCTTTCAACATAGACCTGAATTGCATGAGAAATATCAGAGATTCTGTTGCCCGTACGAGCATACTTTATACCCTCATAGAAGCATTGCCGGGTTACATCAATTAGTCGTTGTGCCTCTTCACTTATCTTTCCGACAGCAAAGGTGTTTGCACAGTCACCGATATATCCCTGGTATGTCGCCCCTACATCTATTTTCACCAGATCTCCTTCGCAAAGCTTGCGCGGACCCGGTATACCGTGGATTACCTCATCGTTTACCGATATACAAGCTGCCCCGGGAAAGCCGGCGTATCCAAGAAAGCTCGGATAAGCGCCGTCTTTCTCTATTGATTTTTTAATCAATTCATTGAGCTCGCCTGTTGTAATTCCCGGTACTGCTGCACGACCGGCAGCAGCCAGAGCATTCGCGGCAATGCGCCCGGCACACCGCATCAACTCAATTTCACGTTGTGACTTAATTTGTATCAAAGCTTTTCCTCCAATCACTGTCATGCAGTGTATATGAAGCGATGATCGCTCTCATACAATTCTACACGCCCAGAGCCTCGAAAACAAGTCGAGATGTGTCGTCAATACCGTCACAGCCCTTAACTGTTTTCAGGATGCCTTTGGATGCGTAGTATGCAACAAGCGGTTCTGTCTGCTCATGATACACGCGAAGTCTGTCGCGTACAGTTTCCGGAGCATCGTCTGCACGAAGAACAAGCTTACCTGCACACGAATCACATACTCCGTCTTCCTTCGGCTTCTTGTGTTCGATATGATACGAAGCACCGCAGCTTTCGCAAACACGGCGTCCTGACATACGACGCTCAATTGCCGAATCTTCTACTTCGATTGAGATTACGACATCAATCTGAACACCCATTTTATCAAGTGCCTCAGCCTGAACAACTGTTCTCGGCATGCCGTCAAGAATAAAACCGTTCTTGCAGTCATCCTGTGAAAGACGTTCTGATACAATGCCAACAATAACATCATCGGGAACGAGCTTTCCTGCGTCCATAAAGGATTTTGCCATGACACCACGTTCAGTTTTGTTCTTTATTGCCTCACGAAGTATATTACCCGTCGAAATTGTCGGGATGTTGAGTTTCTTGCAAATAATCTCTGCCTGTGTGCCCTTACCGGCACCCGGCGCACCAAGGAGAATGAGCTTCATCGGTCTTCCTCCTTATTCAAGAAAACCCTTGTAATTTCTCATCATCATCTGAGATTCGAGCTGCTTTACAGTTTCAAGTGCAACACCAACAACAATGAGTATTGAAGTTCCTCCGATGGAGAGGTTGATTGCCGGTGTAAACTTTCCTACGAGAATCGGAAGAACAGCTATAACACCAAGGAAGAATGCACCGAAAAGTGTAATCTTGTTTATAACCTTTGCTATAAAATCAGCTGTCGGTCTGCCCGGACGGAAGCCCGGAATGAAGCCGCCATTGTTTTTAAGGTTATTTGCAATCTCAATGGGGTTGTACTGAATTGCTGTATAGAAGTAGCTGAATGCGATGATAAGAAGAAGATAAATTACTGCATATGCCCAGCTTGACGGAGAGAAAACATGCTCCTGCATGAACTTCCAGAATCCGCTTTCCGGAGTCGGGAAGAATGCAGCGATTGTTGCCGGGAAAGTACAAATCGACGAAGCAAAGATGATAGGCATAACACCTGACATATTTACTTTAATCGGCAGATGAGTACTGCGTCCGCCATACATCTTGCGGCCGACAACGCGCTTTGCATACTGGATGGAAAGTCTGCGCTCTGCACCGTCAAAGAAGACAATGAATGCAATAACTGCAAGGAACACAACCAAAATAGCGACAACACCAATCCAGCTGAGACCGCCGCTCTGGAGGTTACCCCAGATGGAATCTATTGCCGGGAATACACGAGAAATGATGCTGACGAAGAGTATCATTGAGATACCGTTGCCGATGCCGTTTTCTGTAATCTGCTCACCGAGCCACATTACAAAGGCAGAACCGGCAGTGAACGTTGCAATGATTGAAATTGCAACAAATGTGCTGTTCATGCTGCCTGCATCGATAAGGCTTACGCCCTGTACACCGTTTTTAAGCAATGTGTAATATGCAAAGCCCTGAAGAAGAGCAATGGCAATCGTTGCATAACGTGTGATAGATGCAAGCTTTTTCTTACCTTCTTCGCCACCCTCTTTGACCATACGCTCAAGAGACGGGATAGCTACAGAAAGAAGCTGCATGATAATTGAAGCGTTGATATAGGGCTGGATTGAAAGAGCGAATATATTCGCCTGTTCAAACGAACCACCAGACATTGCGTTCATGAAGCCAAGGAGAGTGTTTTCATATGCAGAAAACATAGTTGTAAGAAGAGTACGGTCAATAAACGGAACCGGTACTGCAGAGCCAAGTCTGAAGATAAGGAGACAGAAAAGCGTGAATATTATCTTCTTGCGAAGCTCAGGGATTCTCCATGCGTTCTTGATTGTCTCTATCAACTAAATCACCTCGACCTTCCCTCCGGCGGCTTCAATCTTTGCTTTTGCCGATTCGGAGAAAGCGTTAGCTTTTACTGTAAGCTTCTTAGTAAGCTCGCCGTTACCGAGAACGCGAAGACCGTCCTCAGCCTTACGGATGATTTTCTTAGCAAGAAGCTCTTCCGCGCTTACTACCGCGCCGTTATCGAATGCATTAAGAGCATCAACATTGACTATTGCATATGTCTTTGCAAAGATATTGTTAAAACCACGTTTCGGGAGACGTCTGGTAATAGGCATCTGACCGCCTTCGAATCCAATACGGACACCGCCGCCGGATCTTGCGTTCTGACCCTTATGACCTTTTCCCGCTGTTTTACCATTGCCCGAGCCGGGACCCCTGCCCTTTCGCTTTACATCGCTGACAGAGCCTGCTGCGGGAGATAATTCGTGCAGTTTCATTCCTACACCTCCCTATTAAACTTCTTCGACCTTGACAAGATAGGAAATCTGCTTTATCTTGCCGCGAGTCTGCGCATTGTCAGGCTGCACTGTTACGTTATTGACCTTTTTAAGGCCAAGCGATTTGGCGGTGGCAATGTGCTTTTCTATTCTGCCAACCAAGCTTTTGGTAAGCGTTATTTTAAGTTGAGACACGACTTTGCCCTCCTACTAATCTTGAATTTCCGCAACCGTCTTGCCGCGAAGGTTTGCAACCTCCTCTGCGCCGCGGAGAGACTTAAGACCCTCCATCGTTGCAGTGACAACATTCTGCGGATTGTTGGAACGGAGGCACTTCGTACGGATGTCACGAATACCTGCTACTTCCAATACCGCACGGACGGGACCGCCGGCGATAACGCCGGTACCGGGAGCTGCCGGCTTAAGAAGCACCTTACCTGCACCGAAGGTACCGATGACCTCGTGCGGAATTGTTGTGCCCAAAAGCGCGATTTTTACCAGGTTCTTCTTAGCGTCCTCAATGCCCTTACGGATTGCGTCCGGAACTTCCGCCGCTTTTCCGAGACCGAAGCCGACGGTGCCTTTACCGTCACCGACAACTACGAGTGCTGCAAACTTAAAGATACGACCGCCCTTAACGGTTTTTGATACTCGGTTAAGAGATACGACCTTTTCCTGAAAC